>JAQGJX010000201.1 GCA_028290405.1 Hyphomicrobiales bacterium | reverse complement strand
AAAACCCAGTAGCCGGAGGGGCGCAGCATGTCGGCGTTGAGCCACACGGCGCCTGCGGCCGTCTTGACCATCTTGGCGCCCGAGGCGGTCGTGAGCAGCGGCGCGGTGAGCGCGTAAAGCTGCGGCGTGCCCATGCGGCGGCCGAGATCGATGCCGGTGACGATGTTGCCCCATTGGTCGGAGCCGCCCATCTGCAACACGCAGCCATAGCGACGGTTGAGCTCCACGAAGTCGTAGGCCTGCAGGCACATGTAGTTGAACTCGATGAACGACAGCTCCTGGTCGCGCTCGAGCCGCATCTTGACGGAATCCATCGCCATCATGCGGTTGACGGAGAAATGGCGTCCCACTTCCCGCAGGAACTCGATGTAGTTCAGCGCCGCCAGCCACTCGGCGTTGTCGCTCATGATCGCGTCGGTCTTGCCCTCGCCGAAGGTGAGGAATTTGTCGAAGACCTGCCGGATGCCGTTCTTGTTGGCGTCGATCTGCTCGATGGTGAGCAGCTTGCGGCTCTCGTCCTTGCCGGAGGGGTCGCCCACCCGCGTCGTGCCCCCGCCCATGAGGGCGATCGGCTTGCCGCCGGTCTTCTGGAGCCAGCGCAGCATCATGATCGGCAGCAGCGAGCCCACGTGCAGCGAACTCGCCGTGCAGTCGAACCCGATATAGGCGCGCAGGTCGCCCGAGAGCGCCTTCTCGTCCACCCCGGCGAAATCCGAGCACTGGTGAATGAAGCCGCGCTCCGTGAGCACGCGCAGGAAGTCGGACTTGGGAGTGAAGTCGCCGGTCATCATGAGCCTCGTTTCGCGCGAGGTTTAGGGGAGGGGGCGTCGGTGCGCAAGGCGCAGGGCCCATGCTATGCTCGCCGCGCATCCCGGGAATCGACCATGACACTGTTGCGCGCCCTCGGCCTCATGTCCGGCACGTCCATGGACGGGATCGACGTCGCGCTGGTGGAGACGGACGGCGGTTCGCGGGCGCTCTGCGGCCCCGCCTCGTTCGCGCCCTATGACGACGCGGACCGGGCGCTCCTGCGCGCCGCGATCGCCGCCGCCGTTTCGCTGGAGGAGCGCGCGGCCCGGCCGGGCGTTCTGGCGCAAGCCGAGGCGATGATCGACGCCCGGCACGCCAGCGCCGTGGAGGGCTTCCTGCGCGCGCACGCCATAGACCGGGCCAGCGTCGACGTCGTCGGCTTTCATGGCCAGACGGTGCTGCACCGCCCTGAGCGGCGGCTCACGGTGCAGATCGGCGACGGCGCGGCCCTCGCGCGGGCGCTGGGCCTCAGCGTGGCGTGGGACATGCGCGCTGCGGACGTCGCTGCTGGCGGGCAGGGCGCGCCCCTGGTGCCGGTGTGGCACAAGGCGCTGGCGGAGGCGGCGGGGTTGCCGCTGCCCGCCCTTGTGCTCAATCTGGGCGGGGTCGGCAACGTCACGTTCGTGCCGGAGGCGGGCGACCCGGTCGCGTTCGACACTGGGCCCGCCAACGCGCTGATCGACGATCTGATGCTGGAGCGCGCCGGCGTCGCCATGGACGCAGACGGGGCGAGCGCCGCGCAGGGGCGGGTGGATCCCGGCGCGCTGGCGGCGCTGCTGTCGCATCCCTATTTCGCCCAACCCGCGCCCAAGTCGCTGGACCGCAACGCCTTCTCGCGCGCCCCGGTGGCCCGCCTGTCCACGCCCGACGCGGCCGCCACTCTCACGGCGTTCACCGCGCATAGCGTCGCGCGGGCGCTCGGCCACCTTCCGGCGGCGCCTCGCGTCGTGATTGTCTGCGGCGGCGGCGCGCGCAACCCCACGCTGATGGGCGCGCTGGCTGCGGCGCTGGGGCTCCCGGTGCGCAGCGCGGACGCGGTCGGTTGGAACGGGGACGCGGTGGAGGCGCAGGCCTTCGCGTACCTCGCCGTGCGCGCCCTCAAGGGCCTGCCGCTGACCTTCCCGGGAACGACGGGCGTAGAGCGGCCGATGACCGGCGGGCGCCTCTCGCGGCCCTGAACGGCTCGATCTTTCTGATGATAGCTGAACCGTGCAGGGCCCCTGCGCGGCGCTCCCTCCCCTGAGGGGAGGGAAAGCCGTGCTTGCGGGATTGAGTGCGTCGCCGATGAAGGCCACGCACGAACTCCCTCCCCTCAGGGGAGGGCCGGTGTGGGGTCGGCCACGGCGTTTTTCAGGACGGATCCAGAGCCCACCCCCCCCTAAGGGGAGGGAACGCTGTGCTTGCTGGATCGAGTGCGGTCCCGGTAAAGGCCGCGCGCTTAGGACGCCGGGCCCTTGAGGGCGCGGGCGGGGGTCGGGCGCTTGGGCGGGTTGTCCAGGCGACGGTCGAGATAGGCGCCCACTTCGGCGATGAGGTCGTCGACGCAGTTTTCGAAGAAGTGGTTGGCGCCCTGCACGACCGCGTGCTCGATCAGGATGCCCTTCTGGGTCTTCAGCTTTTCAATGAGGCCCATGACCTCCTTGAGCGGCGCCACCCGATCCTGGTCGCCATGGACGAACAGGCCGGACGACGGGCAGGGCGCAAGGAACGAGAAATCGAACCGGTTCGCCGGCGGGGCGATGGAAATGAAGCCCTCAATCTCCGGGCGGCGCATCAGCAATTGCATGCCGATCCACGAGCCGAAGGACACGCCGGCGATCCAGCAGGCGCGCGCCTCCGGGTTGATCGACTGCACCCAGTCGAGCGCGGCGGCGGCGTCCGACAACTCGCCCGAGCCGTGATCGAACGAGCCCTGGCTACGGTTCACGCCCCGGAAGTTGAAGCGAAGCACGGAGAAGCCACGCTCCGCGAAGGTGTAGTAAAGCTGGTAGACGATCTGGTTGTTCATCGTCCCGCCAAATTGCGGGTGCGGATGCAGGATGACCGCAATCGGCGCGCCGCGCTGCTTGGAGGGATGGAACCGGCCCTCGAGGCGGCCTGCAGGACCGGTGAAGATAACTTCAGGCATCGTGACTCCAAAAGGTGCGGCGCGCGGGATCGCCTTGGCCGGAAATGGCCTCGAACGGGCCTGAATGAGGCGCATTCCTTGACTTCGAAGCGTGGGACGGCCAAACTATAGTTAGAATTATTCTAACAAACAGTCCCTTGGGCCCTCGTTCAGTCAAGCCCATCGGTCGTTGGCGCGCGCTTCGTTCGGGGAACCCGCTCTGGATATAAGCGGCTTCTAGCACGCAGCTAGGCGTCCGGCGCAAGCATTTTCAACCGGCCCGCGCCACGCGCACGAGCCATCGCGCTCAGGAAGGGACGCCGCCGATGACGCGACAGCGCGTCTATCTTGACTGGAACGCGACCGCGCCTTTGCTTCCTGCGGCGCGCGACGCCATGGTCGAGGCCATGGGGGAGGTGGGCAATCCGTCCTCCATCCATGCCGAAGGCCGCCGCGCCCGCGCGCTGGTGGAGCGCGCCCGCGCCAGCGTCGCCGCGCTGGCGGGCGCCGCGCCCGCGTCCGTCACCTTCACGTCAGGCGGCACGGAAGCGGCCAATCTTGTCCTGTCGCCCAGCCTCGTCGCTCCCGGGGACCGGCGCCCCTTGGAGCGTTTGATCGTGAGCGCCGGCGAGCACGCCTGCGTGCTGGAGGGCCACCGCTTCGACCCCGCGCAGGTGCGCGTCGCCCCCCTGACGCACGACGGCGTGCTGGACCTTGGCGCGCTCGCGGGCCTCCTGGAGGAGGCCGGCGAGCGGCGCGTCATGCTGGCCCTGCAGGCCGCCAACAACGAGACCGGCGTGATACAGCCGGTGCGGGAGGCCGCTGGCCTCGTCCATGCGCGCGGCGGCTTCGTGGTGTGCGACGCCGTGCAGGGGGCGGGGAGGCTCGACTGCCGGCTGGAGACGCTGGACGCCGACGCGCTGTTCATGTCCGCCCACAAGATAGGCGGGCCGAAAGGGGTCGGCGCACTTGTTCTGCGCGACCCCGATGCAAATATCGAGACAAGGCACGTGCGCGGGGGCGGGCAGGAGCGCGGCATGCGCGGCGGCACCGAAAACGTGGCGGGCATTGCGGGTTTCGGCGCGGCGGCCGCTTGGGCGCTGGCGCATGGATTGACAGACGGCGCCCGGCTGGCGCCTTTGCGGGACGCGATGGAGCGCAGGCTCGTCGCGGCGGCGCCGGAGCTGACGGTTTTCGGCGCGGGGGCGACGAGGCTGGCGAACACCAGCGCCTTCGCGGCGCCGGGCCTGAGCGCCTCGACGCTGCTGATGGCGCTGGACCTGGACGGGTTCGCGGTGTCGTCGGGATCGGCCTGTTCGTCCGGCAAGGTGCGGTCGTCGCACGTGCTCGCCGCCATGGGGGTTGCGGGCGGGCTGGCGGAAGGCGCCGTTCGTGTGTCATGCGGAAGCGGGACGCAGGCCGGCGACCTCGAATCGTTCGCGGACGCGTTTCTCGCGATCGCGGCCCGGATGGAACTTCGGCGGCGTCCCGCCGCATAGAATGATCTCGCCGGGCGACTGGCGCGTACAAAGGTTTGGTCCAACCAGCGGTCCTTGAAACCGCCAAGGGGGAGAAGGGTAATGGCGGCAGTCCAGGAGACGGTCGACAGGGTCAAGTCTGTCGACGTTGATTTATACAAGTACGGTTTCGTCACGGACATCGAATCCGACATGGCCCCCAAGGGCCTGAACGAGGATATCGTCCGCTTCATCTCGGCCAAGAAGAACGAGCCCGAGTGGATGACGGAATGGCGCCTCGACGCCTATCGGCGCTGGCTGACGATGACGGAGCCCAAGTGGGCCCGCGTCGACTATCCGCCGATCGACTTCCAGGACCTCTATTACTACGCGGCCCCCAAGGGCTCCTCGGGGCCCAAGTCGCTGGACGAGGTCGATCCCGAACTGCTGCGCACCTACGAGAAGCTCGGCATCCCGCTGCGCGAGCGCGAGGCGCTGCTGGGCATTCCCGGTTCGCGCGTGGCGGTGGACGCGGTGTTCGACTCCGTGTCGGTCGCCACGACCTTCAAGGCGGAGCTCGCCAAGTCCGGCGTGATCTTCTGCCCGATCTCCGAGGCGTTGCAGACTCACCCCGAGCTGGTGCGCCAGTATCTGGGCACGGTCGTTCCGGTGACGGACAATTACTACGCGACGCTGAATTCCGCCGTGTTCTCGGACGGTTCGTTCGTCTACATCCCGCCCGGCGTGCGTTGCCCGATGGAATTGTCGACCTACTTCCGCATCAACGAGCGCAACACGGGGCAGTTCGAGCGCACGCTCATCATCGCCGACAAGGGCTCCTACGTCAGCTACCTGGAAGGCTGCACGGCGCCCATGCGCGACGAGAACCAGTTGCATGCGGCCGTGGTGGAGCTGGTCGCGCTCGAGGACGCCGAGATCAAGTACTCGACTGTGCAGAACTGGTATCCGGGCGACAGCGAGGGCAAGGGCGGCATCTACAACTTCGTGACCAAGCGCGGCGATTGCCGCGGCGACCACTCGAAGATCTCGTGGACGCAGGTCGAGACCGGCTCGGCGATCACCTGGAAGTACCCCTCGTGCATCCTGCGCGGCGACCATTCGCGCGGCGAGTTCTATTCCATCGCCATCTCCAACGGGCGCCAGCAGGTGGATAGCGGCACGAAAATGCTGCATCTGGGCAAGAACACGTCGAGCCGCATCATCTCCAAGGGCATCTCGGCGGGCCGCTCCAACAACACCTATCGCGGCCAGGTGTTCGCCCATCGCAAGGCGTCCAACGCGCGTAATTTCACCAATTGCGACTCTCTGCTGATCGGCGACAAGTGCGGCGCGCACACGATCCCCTACATCGAATCCCGCAACGCGTCTGCGGTGTTCGAGCATGAGGCTACGACGTCGAAGATATCCGACGACCAGTTGTTCTATTGCCTGCAGCGCGGGCTTTCGGGCGAGGAGGCGACGGCGCTCATCGTCAACGGCTTCGTGCGCGACGTTCTGCAGCAATTGCCGATGGAGTTCGCCGTGGAGGCCCAGAAGCTGATCGCCGTCAGCCTTGAGGGGAGCGTGGGGTGATGGCCTCAGAGCGGACAATCACGATCACTGTGCCCAGCGACGTCGCCGAGCGCATGCAGTCGGCGGTGGAGCGGGGCGAATTCGCATCCCAGGGCGACCTTGTGCGCGCGGCGCTGGATCAATGGTCGGCTCACGGCGCCCACGAGCCTCCGGTGGAGGACCTTCGGCGCCTCTGGCATGAAGGATTGGACAGCGGTCCGGGCAGGTTCGCAAACGCGGACGACATCAAGGCGGAAGGCAGGCGCAGGCTCGCATCTTCGTGAACCCTGGTCTGCGCCTCACACGAACGTTCCGGGCGGAAGAAGACCTGCTTGATATCTGGCTTCAGATCGCCCGATCCAACCCCGCCGCCGCCGACAGGATGGTGGATTGACTTGACGAGCGAAGCCAATTGTTGAGGCGCTTCGCGGAACCGGGGCGAAGGCGTCCGGAGATTGCGGAGGGGATGAGGAGTTTTCGCTTCGGCGAGGATCTCATCCTCTACAGAGTGGATGAAACCAGCGTCGAGATCGTGCGCTACTGGCACGGACGGCGGGACTTGAACGAAGCGACATAAGGGGACGCAAATCCCGGGGAACTGCATCATGCTCAACATCAACGACCTCCACGCGAGCGTGGACGACAAGGAAATCATCCGGGGCCTGTCGCTCAGCGTGAAAGCGGGCGAGGTCGCGGCCATCATGGGGCCCAACGGCGCTGGCAAGTCCACGCTGTCCTACGTGCTGGCCGGGCGCGCGGGTTATGAGGCGACCTCCGGCGACGTGACGCTGGGCGGCGACAGCCTGCTGGATTTGGCGCCCAACGAGCGCGCCGCCAAGGGCCTGTTCCTCGCCTTCCAGTATCCGCTGGAAATCCCCGGCGTCACCACCATGACCTTCCTCAAGGCCGCCATGAACGCGCAGCGCAAGCAGCGTGGGGAGGCCGAAATGTCCACCGTGGACTTCATGAAGCGCGTGCGCTCCGCCGCCGACAAGCTGGGCGTGCATCAGGACATGCTGCGCCGTCCGCTTAACGTCGGCTTTTCGGGCGGCGAGAAGAAGCGGATGGAAGTGTTGCAGATGGTGCTGCTGGAGCCGCGCTTCGCGATCCTCGACGAGACGGATTCGGGCCTCGACATCGACGCGCTGCGCATCGTGGCCGACGGCGTGAACGCGCTGCGCTCGCCCGATCGCGGCTTTCTTGTCATCACGCATTACCAGCGGCTTCTTGACTACATCAAGCCTGACAGCGTCCACGTGCTGGCCGCGGGCCGCATCGTGAAATCTGGCGGTCCCGAGCTGGCGCTGGAGCTCGAGAAGAACGGCTATCGCGATTACGTCGCGGACGCCGCGTGAGGATGCGATGAACGCCGCCGTGAAACCCTTGCGCACCGCCGCTGAAGCGGCCCTGCTCGAAAGCTTCGAGACGAGCCCGCTGTTGCGCGACGCCCATCGCGACCAGCGCGCGCAGGCGATGCAGCGCTTCGCCGAGACCGGCCTGCCGTCGCGCCGCATGGAGCCCTGGCACTATACGGACCTGCGCACGCTGCTGAAGGACGCGCCTGCTCTGGCGGACCCGCAAGCTCCTGCGGCGCAGATGGAGCCGTCGCT
>JAQGJX010000199.1 GCA_028290405.1 Hyphomicrobiales bacterium | reverse complement strand
GCGGGCTTCTTCTTCGCCATCTTCTGGGCGGTTTATCCGACCTTATCGGACTGGATCAATCGCGCGCCGGAGATCGCCGCTTCGCTGCAATCCAAGTTCTCGTTCCTGCAGCGTCCATTCGAACAATTGTCGCACCTGGGCAATGGAAAGAGCGCCGCCTCCGCGGTCGTAGTGCAGGAAAGCGACCAGACCAAGGTTGTGGCGAGCGTTCTTGCGATGGTGACGCCAGCGTTGACGCAGGCGATCATTTTCATGTTCTGCCTCATCTTCTTCCTTGCCGGGCGGCTGCAGTTTCGCAACAGGGTAGTGCTGCAATTCGCCGATCGTCAGGACCGGCTCGTGGCCCTGCGCACGTTCAGCACCATAGAAAGCTCGCTGCTGCGCTATTTTGCGACGGTCACGACGATCAACGCATGTCTTGGCGTATTGACCGGGCTCAGCATGTGGCTTGTGGGGATGGAAAAGCCGCTCGTATGGGGCTTTCTCGCCTTCCTGGTTAATTTTCTTCCAATCGTCGGGCCCCTGCTGTTGAAGGCCTTCCTGCTGGTCGGCGGGTTGCTGCTGATGCCGGACATCGCCACCGGCTTCATTCCGGTTCTCGTCTACCTGATGCTGGTGACGATAGAGGCCAATTACGTCACCCCAACCATCGTGGGGACGCGGTTCACCGTGAACCCGTTCCTGGTGTTCCTGTCTGTGGTGTTCTGGTCGTGGCTATGGGGCTTCTTCGGCGCCTTCCTGGCCATGCCGATTCTGGTCGTGGCGACGACGATCATCGACGCCGTGCAACGCGACGAGAAGGTGCAGATACCAGGCTAGCTCCGCTCATCGTCTGATGGCGCTGCCGATGAGGAAGCCGAGCATCATCGCGAGCCCGACCGCAGCGACAGGTTGGGTTCGCAGTCGGCGCGCCGCATCTTCCATGAGGGATTGCGCGCTGCGCTGGAGCGCTTGCCCGGTCCAGCGCTCATCAGATCCTTCCGCCAGGGATGGCCCCATCCGGAATCCCTGCGTGTGCGGAGCGGATCTGCGCGTCACGGACACCGTCTCCACCGCAGCGACGTACGGGTCGGTCATGTGCGTCTCCTGATCGCCTGTGTGGCGCAGGGTCAACGTCACAGCTCGCGTGCGGTTTCCCTGCGGGCGGGCGTGACACCCGGGGTCGAACTTCGCGCCGGCACAGAAAAGGTATAAGAACAATGTAGCGGCTTCGCTCAAGCGGAGGCGCCGCCATGGAGGAAATGTCGCAGATGTACGAAGACCTGAAGGATCGCCTCACCAATGCTGGTCGTGTGCTGGTGCTTGAAGGGCAGGGGGACTACGTGGCCGGGCATGTCAGCCTTCGCCTGCCTGACCGTCCTGACACCTTTCTCATGAAGCCCGCCGGCATGGGCCTGGATGAGATGACGCAGGAAAACATCATCACCGTCGGTCTGGACGGCGCCAAGCTGGATGGTCCATCGCCGCGGCACAACGAGGTGTGGATTCACTCCGAGGTCCTGCGCGCCCGGCCCGACATCAACGCCGTGCTGCATACCCATCCGATCCATGCTGTCGCGTTTTCGTCTCTCGGAAAGCCGCTTCTGCCGGTCGGCAACGACGGATCCATCTTCTTTGACGGCGTGCCGGTGTTCGACGAGACCACAGACCTCATTACGACGCGCGAACGCGGAGAAGCCGTGGCGCGCTGCCTTGGCCAGAGCCGCGCTTTGATCTTGCGCAACCATGGCGTCGTCACATGCGCGCCCAGCATCGAGGAGGCGGTTTGGATCGCGCTCAAACTGGAGCGCGCCTGCCGCGTGCAGATGCTGGCCGAAGCGGCAGGCGGGCCGAAGCTGCTGGTGCGCGAGGAAGACGTCAAGAAAAAGGGTTCATGGTCGAACCGGTCGGATCTTCACACGAACGTGTTCAACTATCTCATGCGCCGGTGGACGTGCGCGCAGTGCGAGCCTCGGGGCAAAGGCAAGGTGCGCATCGATAGCTGACGCTAGGCGAGCAGCGGCCACGCCTGGTCTGCGTCGGAGATCACGCGTGGCGCCCCGGGCCACGCGATCGCAAGCGCCGGGTCGTCCCATCGCACGCCGCGCCCGTGCCCCGGTTCATACATGCGTCCCATCTGGTAGAGCACGTCGGCGTCCGGCGTAAGCGTCAGAAAGCCATGCGCGCAGCCTTCCGGGATGAACATCGCCGCGCCTGACTGCGCATCAATCTCTGCGCCGCACCATTGACGATAAGTCGGGCTTTCCGGACGCAGATCGACAACGACGTCGAAAATGCGCCCGCGCGTGCAGCGCACGATCTTGGCTTCCGCGTAGGGTTCGGGCTGGTAATGCATGCCGCGCAGCGTAAGGGGCTCGCTGTTGTGGGACAGATTTATTTGGGTGGACTGGAAGGCCACGCCCGCGCGTGCGAATTCCTCGGGGCAGTAAACCCTGGCGAAGAAGCCGCGATGGTCCACATGCGGCTCAAGCCTCAGCTTCAGGACGCCGTCGATCGCGGTGCGTTCGAAGAGCATGGCTCAGAAGACTTTTATCTGCGGCGCAGCCGTCACGAAACGCCCGCCCCACTGGCGGATCATCGACATGGTGTCGCTGATTTCATCGGCCAGATTCCATGGCAGGATCACAAGGTAATCGGGCCTGACGTCTACGACGCTTTCTGGCGAGCGGATCGGCAGGCAGCTGCCGGGCAGAAACTTGCCTTGCTTGGCTGCGCTTCGGTCAAACACGCAGGAAATGTCCCCAGCGCCCACGCCGCAGTAATTGAGGAAGGTGTTGCCCTTGGCGGCGGCGCCATAGGCGGCGACCGACTTGCCTTCCTGCTTCGCGGACTTGAGAAAACCAAGGAAGTCGCTTTTGACCGCCGCCACGCGCGGCGCGAAGCCTTCGTAGCCTGCAAGCTCGTGCAGGCGGGCGGCGCGCTCCTTGTCGCGCAATGCGCTCAGGCGCGGGGTGGGCGCGTGCGTCGCCGCTGATCGGCACGCATATAGCCGAAGCGAGCCGCCGTGCGTCGGCAGTTCATCGACGTCGAAGCAGCGCATGCCAGCCCTTTCGAAGATCCGCTCAACGGCGACCAGCGAGAGGTAGGAGAAGTGCTCGTGATAGATGGTGTCGAACTGCACCTGCGCGATCAGGTTGAGGACATGCGGAAATTCAAACGTCGCGACGCCTTCGTCCTTCAGGATGGTCGAGAAGCCCTTCACGAAGTCGAGAATGTCCGGAACATGGGCGAGCACGTTGTTCGCAGCCGTCAGATCGGCGCGGTAGCCCTGCGCCGCAAGGCGTCGCGCAGTCTCCTCGCCGAAGAACGAAACCTCGGTCGGAACCCCGTTGGCGACCGCGGCCCTGGCGACGTTGGCCGCCGGCTCAACGCCCAGGACCGGGACGCCCATGGCGACGAAATGCTTGAGGAGATAACCATCGTTTGACGCCACCTCCACGACTTGCGACTGCGGTCCAAGGCCGAACCTGCGCTGCATGGCTTGCGCATAGTCTCGCGCGTGCGCCACCCACGAATCCGAATAGGAGGAAAAATACGCATAGTCGGAAAAAATGGCGTCCGGCGGGACGGACTCGTCCACTTGCACCAGCAGGCATGACGGGCAGACTCTCGCGTGCAGGGAAAACCTGCGCTCGCGGCCGGCGGCGATGTCCTCGGCGGTCAGGTAGGAATTGGCGAGCGGCGTCTCGCCAAGGTCAACCAGCGTGTGACTGAGAGGCGTTGCGCAAAAGCGGCAGCGGGGAAGGGCGGCCGCCTTCAAGGATGCGGAGGAGGCCTGAGTCATGCCGATAGTCCCTCATACTCGCTAATTTGGCGCTCGATCATTGCGAAGGCGTCCGCGCCATCCGCAAGCCGGCGGTGCCAATCGGCTGTCCATTGCACCAGCCTGTCGCCGGTCAGGCGGTCTCGCCAACCCAGCGTCTTTCGCGCGAGCGTCGAGTCGATGGCGAGTTCTTTCATCTCGATGCCGGCGGGCCTTTCTTCATGGCTCCACTCCTGCGGCGCCCCAAGCGCAGCGAGCATCGCGCTTGTGAGCGCTCCGACGGTGACGTCCGCTCCCGGTTGCGGGCCGAAGTTGAGCGTGCGCGGCGTGCTTGCGTCACTGGACAGGGCTTGTGCGTAGACCAGATAGCCGCTCACGCAGTCCAGCACGTGCTGCCACGGCCTCGTGGCGTGCGGCATGCGAAGCACGAGGCGCTCACCGCGCGCATGGGCGCGCATGATGTCGGGCACGATGCGGTCATGCGCGAAATCGCCGCCGCCGATCACGTTGCCGCCGCGTGCGGTCGCCACGCGAACGCCTGAAGGCTCGAAGTAACTCTTGGCGAACGCGCGCGTGATGATTTCCGCTGCGGCCTTGCTGGCCGAATAGGCGTCCTTGCCGCCGAGCGGATCGGTCTCCGCAAACGGATGGCGTTGCTCGTCGTTCGCGTAGACCTTGTCTGAGGTGACGACAAGGATGGCCTCGAGGCCGTCGCAGGCGCGGGCGGCGTCAAGAAGGTGCGCTGTCCCAAGCACGTTCGTGGCGATCGTGTCGACAGGCTCCGCGATGGCGCGGCGCACGAGAGGCTGCGCGGCCATGTGCAGGATGACATGGGGGCGCGCCCGGCGGATCGCGTCGGCCACGGCGGCTTCGTCACGCAGATCGCCTTTGATGGAGAGTGCGATGCGACGCTCCACGTCCGCGAGGGCGCAGAGCGAAGGATCGTCCTGCGGCGCCAGCGAGAAACCGGTTACGTGCGCGCCCATGCGGGCGAGCCAGAGCGCAGTCCAGCCTCCCTTGAAGCCTGTATGTCCGGTCAGCAGCACGCGGCGGCCGCGCCAGAAGTCGGCGGATGGCAGGCCTTTCATGACGCCCACGCCTTCCAGGGGGCCGCGCCCGTGGCCCACAGGCCTTCGAGCTGCGTCTTGTCGCGCAGCGTGTCCATCGGCTGCCAAAAGCCATGATGGCGCCACGCCATCAACTCGCCTGAGCGGGCGAGCCGCTCAAGCGGTTCAGCTTCCCACGCGGTCGAATCGTCCTCGATGAGGCTGAGGACGGACGGGTTCAGGACGAAGAAGCCTCCGTTGATGAAAGCATTGTCGCCCGGGGGTTTTTCGATGAATCGGTCGACCCGGTCGCCGTCAAACGACAGGGCGCCATACCTACCGGGCGGAACGACTGCGGTGAGGGTCGCGCTCCGGGCGTGCTGGCGATGGAAGTCGATCAGGCTGGAGATATTGATGTCGCCGACCCCGTCGCCGTAGGTGAAACAGAATGGTTCGTCGGCGTTCAGATACGGCGCGACGCGCTTCAGGCGTCCGCCTGTCATGGTGCGCTCCCCGGTGTCGATCAAAGTGACACGCCAAGGTTCAGCCGTGCTTGAATGATGGAGGATGCGGTTTTCGCGCGCGTCTATCGTGACATCCGAGTTATGCAGTACATAATTGGCGAAGTACTCCTTGATCATGTAGCCTTTATAGCCAAGGCAGATGATGAAGTCGCTGATGCCATGCGCCGCATATATCTTCATGATATGCCAGAGAATTGGACGTCCCCCAATCTCGATCATAGGCTTGGGACGCAGGTGGGACTCCTCCGAGATGCGTGTGCCCATGCCCCCAGCGAGAATGACTGCTTTCATATGGAACGGTCCGGGTGTCTGCTGAGCTTCGTCTATACAGGCTCGCCGGGATGATTACAAACAGCGACAAATGAATAGTACAGTTCAAGTTATTTAGGACGGACAGGTTAGGCTGGGGCATGGCGCGCAAGAAATCTCCGCTGATGCGGCGGCTGAACATGCGGTGGTTTCGCTGGTGCGTGATGCGCGCCCTGGCGGCGTGCGCGCCTGCGCTCGGCCGGAAACTTTCGTTTCCCACATCCGCCACGACTCCTGATTCGTGCGCGCTCGAAGTCATGGAAGACGCTGTCTACGTGGAGGCTTTTGCGCCGACTCCGGATGAGGTCAGCACGATTCTCGTGCCCGCGATGGCGAACGACACTGGCGACTCGTCCGGCAATCCTCGCGGGGAATGCGTGTTTCATTCGCAGGCGATCGTGCTGCGCGGATGCAGCGTCGCTGGACATACACGGGCGGTTTTGCGCGATTGCGACTCTTCGCTCGTGCATCTCAAAGGCGCGGTGCAGAGCGTCAATCTTGCTCAGCCTGCGCTGTTGCGCGATCGCCCATTAAGCGGTCGTGCGCTCGTGCTCAGCGGGGCGCGGCACTATTATCACTTCCTCGCCAACGACGTTTTGCCGCTGATTTCATACGTTCAGCGCTTCCACGATCCCGCGGCTCCGTTGCGCGTGGTCGCGCATTCGGATCAGACGCCGGCGCAAAGGGAGGTGTTCTCCGCCCTTCAGGGCGCCTGGCCTTTTCTCGACGTGTTGACGCTGGATCGGCGCGAGCGATTGAGGGGCGCGGACCTGCTTTGGGTGATGCGGCTTGGGGTCAATCACGAATGGATGCCGGTGGACCGCGCGCTTGCAGATGAACTCGCGGCCATTCTGCGGGCGCATTACGCGTTGGAGGACGATCCGGCTGGCGCGCGCCGTCTGTGGTTCAGCAGGGGCGACGCGCCGTTGCGACGGCTGGCGGACGAAGCGCAGGTTGAAGGGGCGTTGCAGGAGAGGGGCTTTTCGCGGTTTGTCGCCCATGCGGCAAACCATAAAGACCAGTTCGCGGCGTTCCGGTCCGCCGATGTCGTGGTGGGGGTCCATGGCGCCGGGCTCGCCAATCTCCTCTTCTGCCGGCCGGGCACGCTTGTGGTCGAGGTGTTTCCCGAAAACTTCGTGAAAAGCACCTACCTGTGGCTGGCGCGCAGGCTTGGGCTGGAGTACGCCGCGCACGTGGGAGGGCCGGGCGATTACAGCCAGCGGTTCTCCGCCGGGGCCGCGGGGCTTGAGCGCAAGCTCGACCTTGAACTGGGCTCGCGCTGCGTTGCGCCGCCCATGCCGGTTCGTTAAGGAATGTAAATAGCCTACGGCTTGGTTTGGAGGGCGTGATGGCCTTGGTGACTATCGGCGTGCCAGTCTTCAATGGCGCGGACCTGATCGGCGAGTGCCTGGAGAGCCTGTCGAACCAGTCGTTGCGGGACATCGAGATTGTGGTGTCCGACAACGCTTCGACGGACGGCACGCGGGAGATCGTCGAGGACTGGGCGGCGCGCGATCCGCGCATCCGGTATATCCGCCAGCCCGTGAACCTTGGGCTGATGGGAAACTTCAAAGCCGTCTTCGAGGCGGCGCGAAGCCCTTACTTCATCTTCAGGTGCCATGACGACCTCTCGTCGCTGGATTACGCCGAGAAGCTGTACGACGCGATCCGCGCGACGCCGGGCGCGCGTCTGGCCGTGGCGAACGTTGAGACGTATCGCGGCGGCGAACTTGTGCGCGTGCACCGCGTGCCGCAGCTTGGGCGCGACAATGCGCTTTTGAACGTGCGCGAGCTGTTGTTCAAGTCCCATGCGGCGTGGTTCTGCGGGCTCTGGGAGACGGAGGCCTTGAGGCCTGTGCTGCAGCGCGTTTGGGCTGTCTATGATTCCCCCTGGGGCCCTGACCACCTGACGATCTATTCGTTCCTCATCGACCAGAGGGTGGCGCTTGCGCCCGACGCGACCTTCATCCAGCGCATCACGCCCAAGGCCGGGGAGAACGGCTACAAGAAGCCGAAGCTGCAACAGATGATGGCCCTGCGCAGGGCCTTCATCCAGCAGTGCAGGGAGTTCCGGCGCGAGCGCGGATTTGGTTCGGGCCAGGAGGCCGCGCTCAGGATCATGACGTGGTTCTACGCCGGCAAGCGAGTGTTCAAGGCGCGCAATATCGTGCGTTACGCCCTGTTGGGGCGCTGGTGATCAGAGGCGGAAGAAGTCGCCGATCAGTTCGCGGCGCGGCGCCTTGAACGAGAGGCGTCCATCCGCGCCCGCATAAACGACGTGGTCCGCAGGGGTGTCGCGGTTGATGACGCTGACGCCTTGCGACAGGACGGCTCCATCGCCGATGTGCGAGCGGCCGAGGACCGCGCAGTTGGGATGGATAACGACGCGGGCGCCCACTACGGGCGCGACGTCGCCGCTCTTGCCGACCGTCGCGTTCTGATAGAGCACCAGATGCTCGCCATAGCGGGCTTTCGCCAGGACGATTCCGACCGAATGGCCGATGAAGAACACGCGCGGCATGTCGATTTCATAGAAGAGATCGATGCCGTTCAGCGCCTTGTTGAGCAGGAAAAGCCGCGTGGGCGTCCCCGTTTCGCCGGACGCGCGCCAGATCGTGTTGGCGAGGTAGTAGAGGAAAATGCAGTACTGCGACGAATGCAGCACGTTGAACTCTCCCTCCCGCCACATGCGCACGGCGTCGATGCAAAAGCCTGTGCGCGCCAGCGCTTCGTCGAGATGGCGCTCGACGGGCGTGCGGCACGCCTGCGCGCGTCCGTCCGGCGTCAGGCGGTCGATCTGGGCGACGACATAGTCGATGAGGCTTTCGCGCGTGTGGTCGATGAGCTTCATGGGGATGCGATCCTGTCGAGCCATTCAGCGATGAGGGCGCGCGGAGAACGGGGCGCAACGCCGTGCGCCAGGAGGGGCGCGACGTCGCACCGCGGCAGACGCTGCGCGGCGGCCTCTTTTGCGAAGTCCACTCGCCATCCTCTCGCGTTGAACAGCGACGCGATCTCGGCGTTCGAGAGCGTTTCGCCGCTGGCGACGTTCCAAAGCGCACCCGGCTCGACGTCTGCCAGTTTGCGCAGCGCGCGGAGCACGTCGTCCACATGGATGTAATCGCGCAAATAGGCGCCCGCGCTGTCCAGCGTGAACGCGCGCTCCTGCGCCGCGCGCTGAAGCCATTGCGAGAGGAACCCGGGCGCGCCGGCCTGCGTGTCGAACACGCCCGAGAGACGCGCGACGCAGCCGCGTCCATTCGTGGCTGTGAGACAGAGGTTTTCGCCCAGCGCCTTGCTGAGGTCGTAGAGATGGCGCGGGTTGCGCGGATCCAGCCTGAGCGCTGCGCCCGTCTCGCCGACGTCGCCCGCGCTGTCGTCATAAAGGCGCGTGGAGGAGAGATAGACGATGCGCGCGAAGCGCCCTTGCTCGATGAGGCGGGCGAAGAGGCCCGCATGGGCTTCCACGGTCGCGGCGGGGCGCGCGGCGTAATCGGCGGTGAGGCCGATACAGTAAAACACGCAGCCAAGGTCGCGCGTGAAGATGTCCGCATCGCCGCGGGCGGGCGCGTAGACCTCCGCCCCGTCGCGCAGGAGGGCCGCATGCAGCCTGCCGCCGACGAACCCGCTTGCGCCGAGCACCGTGTAGCGCACCAAGGCCATGCTCCACGCTGGAATTTACGTTCGTTGTCTATTCGCTGACCCATGGTTGCGCAAGCCCGTGGCGGCTGGTTAGACATGGGCGCCCGCGTTGGGCGCGAAAGGGGTCGAGCATGATCGAGATTGCGCCCAGCGCTCGCATTTCGCCGCTGGCCGACATCGAGGATTCGGTTCGCGGAACGCGCATCGTCTTCGGCGAGGGCGTGGTGGTGGACGCTTTCGTGAAGGTGAAACCGGCCGGCGGTTCGGGAGACATGGTCGTCGGCGCCCGCAGCATCATCAATTCCGGTTGCGTCTTCTATACGGGCAACGGCGTCGTGATCGGGGAGGATTGCGCCATCGCGGCGAATTGCACGTTCGCGCCCGCCAATCACGCCGTAGGGCGCGCCGACCTTCCGGTGAACCGGCAGGGCTTCGCGCCCAGCAAGGGCGGCATAGTGCTGGGGAACGACGTGTGGATCGGCGCCAATTGCGTGCTGCTGGACGGCGCGCGGTTGGGGGAGGGCGCTGTCGTGGGCGCGGGGTCGGTGGTGCGGGGCGTCGTCGAACCGTACGCCATCGTGGCCGGAAACCCGCTGCGCGTGCTGGGGCGGCGCGGCGATGAACAGAAAAGATAGGGCCGCGGCGCCGTCATTTGACGCGGCGCTCGCGGCCCTTGCGGGGTCCTGGCCTGAGGGCGCGAGCCGCGAGGCCGAGGAGGTCATTGTGAAGCTGGCGAAATGTTCGGCAATTCACATTACTGTGTAGCTTGGCTCCCAAAGGCGCGGGAGCGGCGAGGGGCTTACGGCCCAGCACACGGTTCCCCTTTAAATTCAAAGGGGAGCGATTGTTAGGCTTAATGCTTCCTTAAGGTGCGATTGGCACGCTCGGCCCCAGAGTCTTGTCAGGTGCCAAAATGAGCGAACAGAACCAGGAAATGAAAACGCCGGTCGCGGAAGCGCCGGTCAAGGACGTCGCCGCCAAGGAACCGGCTCCGCTGACCCCGGTGACGGCGGAGCCTAAAACGGAGGCGGCCGCCAAGCCGGTTCCCAAGGGCGCGGACGTGAAGATTCCCGCGCCGTCCAGTCCGCCCAAGCTCATCGCGGGCGAGCCGGTCTCGGCCAAGGCCGCCGGCGCCTCGCGCCTCTCGCAGGCCGCCCAGGGGCGCTGGGCCGCGCCCGCCGCAGCGGCGGCGCTGGCGGCGATCCTCGGGTGGTACGGCGGCGCCCAGTCGTCTGCGCTGGGCCGGGCGACGGCGCAGAACGCGCTGGCCGGGCACGCCTTCACGGTGGAAATGGAGAAACACGCCTCCGCCCTCGCGGCCGTCGACAAAAGGCTCGGGGCCATGGAGTCCGCCGGCGGCGATTCCGCCGCCTTGAAGCGGTCCATCGACATTCTCGCTCGCAGGCTCGACGAGGTCGGCCGCGCCCAGACGGCGAGCGCCGCGCAGGCGACGGTCCGTCTCGACAAGTCCGACAAGGACATGGCGCAAAAGCTCGACCGGCTGGGCGAGCGGATCGAGCGCATCGAAAAGCAGGTGTCCTCGCCTGCGCCCGTGGCGTCGATCCCCAAGCCCGTCGCGGCGCCTGCGTCCACCAAGCTGCCGGACCTGCCGGAGAAGCCCGCCGCGCCCGACAAGTCCGTGGACAAAGGCGCGGACAAGACGTCCGACAAGGCCGTGCGCGGCTATGTGCTGCGGGAGGTCTTCCGCGGCGGCGCGCTGGTGGAAGGGCGCTTCGGCGAGATGGAGGTTTTCCCGGGCGCCGAGCTGCCCGGCGCCGGGCGCGTGCGCAGCATCGAGCGGCGCGAGGGCAAGTGGGTCGTGGTCACGACCGCCGGCGTCATCGGCTACGACTGACCCTCGCGAGAGGCCAGTTTCGAAGAGGCGGACGGCTCAGGCCGCCGCCTCTTTTTGCGTTTCATGGGGCAGGCGGCACAGCATGTCGATCAGCGCCCGGTCGTGCAGCACGATCATGCGCTCGGCGGGCTTCAGCCAGTGGATGGCGTCTTCGATGGACTGCGCGTCCAGCAGCTTGGCTTCCGCCACGGCGCGCTCCGGCACGATGTGCCCGCGCTCGCGGCGGGGCGGGGGCGGCAGCATGATCTCATGAGCGGCCCGCAATTGCGGATCGCCGTGAATCGTGCGTAGGGAATCGGCCTCCGGGTCGGCGCTTGCGAACGTGGTTTCCAGTTGGCTCGCGCGCTCAGCCACGGCCGGGCGGGCGCCTTCCTCCGGCGTGACCAGCAGGCCCATGCGGCGAAGCGCCATGCCGATGGAGAGTTTGCCGCTCATCCACGACAGGAGGATCGCCAGCAGCAGGCCCGCGATGGTGGGCGACATCCAGGCGACCAGCGACGTGGAGATCAGCAGGCCGACGATCAGCGTCAAAAGGCCCAGCATGACGTGCGAGCGATGCCGCCGCACGATGTCGCGCAGCGGAATGGAGCCGTCGTCGCGGCGCTGGGGCGTCCAGCCGGTGTCGCTGCCGAAAACGATCTGCATCACCGAGCCGGTCTGGATCACCATCATGATCGGGGCGATGAGCGCGGCGAACAGCACTTCCACCAGGGCCGAGCCGATGAGCCCGAAGACGCCGCCGCAGGTGCGCCGGGTGGGGGCGTGAAAGATCGCGTAGAAGAGGCCCAGCATCTTGGGCGCCAGCAGCACCGCCATGGTGACCGCGAACAGCTCGAGCGCGCGCTCATAGTCGAAGCGCGGCCAGTCCGGGAAGACGGCGAACTCGTGGGTGAAGTATTCCGGGCGGATATAGGCTGACTGCAGCACCAGCAGCATGCCGACCAGCAATTGCGCCATCCAGATGGGCGACGAGAGATAGCTCATCACCCCCGAGGCGAAGTGCTGGCGGCTGACGAGGCGCAGCCCGCGCGCGGGCATGACGCGCAGATGTTGAAGGTTGCCCTGGCACCATCGCCGGTCGCGGGTCGCCACGTCGATGAGGGAGGGGGGGCTTTCCTCGTAGCTCCCGCGCAGCGTCGGCAGCATGTAGACGGAATACCCGCCGCGCAGCATCAGGGCGGCCTCCACGAAGTCGTGGCTGAGGATGTGCCCGCCGAAGGGCGGCTTTCCGCGCAGGGTCGGCAGGCCGCAGCAGTCCGCGAAGGCCTTGGTGCGGATGATGGCGTTGTGGCCCCAGTAATTGCCCTGCCGTCCCGACCAGACGGCGAGGCCCGCTGCGAGCACGATGCCATAGATGCGGGCGGCGAACTGCTGGAGGCGCGCGAAGAACGTGTTGCGGTTGATGATGAGCGGCAGCGTCTGGATGATGCCCGCGTCCGGGTCCGCCTCCATGGCGGCGGTGAGCCGCAGGATGCAGTCGCCGGTCATCAGGCTGTCGGCGTCGAGCACGATCATATGGGCGTAATGGCCGCCCCAGCGCTGGACGAAATCGTCGATGTTGCCGGCCTTGCGGCTCGTGTTCTTGGGGCGGTGCCGGTAGTAGACCTCGGCGTCCGGGCCGAGCTTCTCCTTCAGCACGATATAGGCCTGCTCCTCGGCCAGCCATACGTTGGGCTGGGTGGTGTCGGACAGGAAGTACCACGCGAAGTTGCGGCCAAGCCCCGAGGCGTTCACCTCCTCGATCATCGCCTGCATGGCGGCGAAGACGCGTGCGGGCGCCTCGTTGTAGATGGGCATCACGATGGCCGTGCGCTCGCGCAGAGACTGCGGCAGGGCGCGGCTGCGCGGCGCCCAGATGAGCCACAGGAACCCTACGATGGAGCCCGTGAACGCCAGCGCGATCCAGGAGAAGTTGATGACGAACAGAACCAGCAGCGCCCACTTGAGCACGGTGATGCTGCCGACGTTGACGACGCCGTACATCTCGTTGGCGCCGTAGGCGGTCAGGGCGAGCGCGCCGAGGAACACGAAGATGCGCGACAGGCGGGTCACGAGGTTGCTGTGCGCCCGGGTCGCCTTGCGCAACCCCTTGCGGTCGAAGGCGCCGAGAGACTGCGCGGGCATCGCCAGCGGCGCCTCGGGCGGAAGGGCGCTGAAGCCGGCGCGCGGCTGCTCCGCCGGCGCCTCGCCGAGCGAAGATGCGTCTTGGGCGATTTGAGTGCTCACGGCGTCCATCGATACAGCCAGGTTTCACTGATAGGCTTGCCGGCGGCTTCGAGAAACAGCCGCAGTTCGGCGTGGGGTTCAGTCCCGGCGTCCACGTCGAACAGCACGCGGGCCGCCTTGTCCTCGCGCGCCATCACGAGGCGAACGTTGGTGATGTTTCCCTGCGCGGTGTGGGCTTTCGCGGTGATCTCGGGATAGCGCGCCGTGTCGTTGAGCAGGTCGCCGGTGAATTCGACGAGGAACCGCCTGCGACGCAGGTTGTTCTGGGCTCCCGGCATCCGGCCGCTGCGCGAGCGCGCCGCGATGGCGAACGGCGGGCGCTCGGGCGGGCTCCAGCACCAGAACTGACGATAGGCGAACGACGCCTCGGCATTGGCGGCCAGCGGCGCGCGCGGGCGCCAGTAGGCGACGATGTTCTGGTTCACCTGCGACTCGGCCGGAATCTCCAGCAGCGTCACATGCCCCGGGCCCCAGTCGCCGATCGGCTCGGTCCACACGGACGGGCGGGCTTCCCAATGACTGTCGTCGTCGTTGAACAGCGCGAAGTCGCGGTCCCGTTGCAGCAGGCCGAAGCCGCGCGGGTTCTCGTCCACAAAGGCGGACGCCTGCAGCGTCTGGCGGTTCGACGCGGGACGCCAGATCCATTCGCCGCCGCCAGAGAGCATCTGCAGTCCGGAGACGTCGTAAACGCTGGGGCGGATGTCGTCGCCCCGGCGCCTGTCGATGGGGCCGAACAGGAACGTGCCCTGCAGCGTGCCTAGGCCCACGTGATCGAGGGCGGCGCGCGTGAACAGCGTGCATTCCGTGTCCACGATGGTGGTGTCGCCGGGCCGCAGGGTGAAGCGATAGGCGCCGGTCACGCTTTCTGAATCCAGCACCGCGTGGACGATCAGCGCATTGGCGGCCAGCACGGGACGCTCGATCCAGACCTGCGCGATATAGGGAAATTCCTCGCCCTTCGTCTGGTCGACGGGGCGGATCGAGAGGGCGCGCGAGGCGGCCCCGAAGGGCTGACCCCTCGCGGCGGTCTGGAAATAGCCCGCGCCCTGGAAGAGCAGAACTTCCTTGGTCGAGCCGTCCTCGGCCGTCTGCAGGATGCGGAAACCCGCGAAGCCCACGTCGCGTTTGTCGGTCGTGGGCGGCGCCTTGCCGGAGGCGAAGTCCTGCGCGTCATACGCGAGGCGGCGCGCGTAGCCGTCCTCCACCACGTTGATCTGCAAGTGGTTGGTGAAGATGAAGCCGCGATGGGTCGGCTCCAGCACGAAGCCGACCTTCTGGCCATTCCATATGCGCGCCTCGGGCTTGCGGGCGATGGAGGAATACTGATCGTAGTTCAGCGCCGCATACGTTTCGGACACGTCCTGGGGCGGCTTCTTCCAGGGCTGCTTGGCCAGCGCCCTGGCGGCGTCCTGCACCATGGCGGCGTCGAATTTGGGTCCGCGCGGATCGGCCGCGGGCGGCTCGGGCGCCCCGGCGGGAGCGGGCGCCTGCGCGAAAGCGCCGCCGGCCGCCATTGACGCAAGGGCAGGGGTCGCGAGACCACTCATTGCGAGCTTCAAGAGGTCTCTGCGTTGAAACATAAAAACGACGAACCCCGGCAAATCGAAAGCATCCGGATAGGGTGGCGGACGCGGTGCGCACTGTATAGCAAATTGCGGCGCAGGTGCGACGACTTTCCGGAAAGGTTATAGCTCACGTGCGTTTTCCACTGACCGGGCTGGCAACTTGGGCTAGATCATGGGGAGCCCGCAATTGCAGGGGAGATTCGTCGCATGCCGAGCCATGATCGGACGCCGCGTTCCTGTTTGACCATCGTCCTCGCCGCCGGCGAGGGCACCCGCATGAAATCCGCTCTCCCGAAGGTGCTTCACCCCGTGGCCGGACGGGCCATGGTGGGGCATGTGGTGGCGACCGCGAGGGCGGCCGGGGCGGACGATATCGCGGTGGTCGTGGGGCCCGGGCGCGAGGACGTCGCGGCGGAAGCGCGGCGCATCGCGCCGGACGCAGCCGTGTTCGAGCAGACGCAGCGGCTGGGCACGGCCCACGCGGCGCTCGCCGCGCGCGCCGCCATCGCGCGGGGCTATGACGACGTCCTCATCGTGTTCGCCGACACCCCGCTCATCCGGCCCGAAAGCCTTGCGGCCATGCGCGCGGCGATCTCGAAAGGCGCGGCCGTCGCCGCCATGGGGTTCGTGGCGGCCGATCCCACCGGGTACGGGCGCCTGCTGCTGGACGGCGACGATCTCCTGGCCATCCGCGAGCAGAAGGACGCCAGCGAGGGGGAGCGCGCCGTGAAGACGTGCAACGCCGGCCTGATGGCGATGGACGGCGCCCGCGCGCTGGACCTGCTCGACTCCATCGGCAACGAGAACGCCCAGAAGGAATACTACCTCACCGACGCGGTGGAGGCCGCGCGCGCCAAGGGGCTGCGCAGCGTCGCCATCATGGCGTCCGAAGAAGAGGTGATGGGCGTCAACGACCGCGTGCAATTGTCCGCCGCCGAAGGGGTGATGCAGCGCCGCCTGCGCGAGGCCGCCATGCGCAACGGCGCGACGATGATCGCGCCCGAGACGGTGTTCCTCTCCCATGACACAAGGATCGGCCGCGACGTGCTGATCGAACCGCATGTGGTGTGCGGACCTGGCGTCGTGCTGGACGACGGGGCCGTGGTGCACGCCTTCTCGCACCTGCAGGGCGCGCGGCTGGAGAGCGGCGCCAACGCCGGTCCGTTCGCGCGCCTGCGGCCCGGCGCGCATCTGGGCGCCAACGCCAAGGTGGGCAATTTCGTGGAGCTGAAGGCCGCCACGCTGGGCCCGGGCGCCAAGGTGAGCCATCTCAGTTACATCGGCGACGCGGAGATCGGCGCGGACGCCAACATCGGGGCGGGAACGATCACCTGCAATTATGATGGATTCGGAAAGTTCCGAACCATCGTCGGGGCCGGTGCGTTTGTAGGCTCCAACACGTCGCTCGTGGCGCCCATCCATGTCGGCGCGGGCGCCTATGTGGGCTCCGGCTCCGTCGTGACGAAGGACGTGGCCCCGGACGCGTTGGCGCTGGCGCGCGGACAGCAGGTTGAAAAACCCGGCTGGGCGAGCGATTTCAGGACACGCCGCATGGCGAGCAAGAAGAGCTGACGCAACGTGAGCTTTCTGGCCGGGTTAAGCTGCGTTATGACCGCGACTTCATGAGACTTGTTCGTAAAGCGTCTTCAGCGCTACTTCACCGCCATAGCTCCCCGCACCGCGCGATCATGGGGCACATCAAGGAGTCGCTCGCATGTGTGGCATCGTAGGCATCATCGGGCGCGAACCTGTCGCGGTGCGCCTCGTGGAGGCGCTGAAGCGGCTCGAATACCGGGGCTACGATTCCGCCGGCATCGCCACGCTGGCCTCGGGCCGGCTGGAGCGCCGCCGCGCCGAGGGCAAGCTGCGCAACCTTGCGGCGCGGCTGGAAACCGAGCCGCTGGCGGGAGTCGTGGGCATCGGCCATACGCGCTGGGCCACCCATGGCCGTCCGACTGAGAACAACGCGCACCCCCACGCCTCGCGCCGCCTTGCCGTGGTGCACAACGGCATCATCGAGAATTTCCGGGAGCTGCGTGAGGAACTGACCGCGAAGGGCCATGTCTTCGCCACCGAAACCGACACCGAAGTGGTGGCTCACCTCGTCACCGACGAAATGGACGGCGGACTCGCGGCGGAAGCGGCCGTGGCCGCCGCGCTGCCGCGCCTCAAGGGCGCCTTCGCGCTGGCCTTCATCTTCCAGGGCGAGAACGATTTGCTCATCGGCGCCCGCCAGGGCGCGCCGCTGGCCGTCGGCTACGGCGAGGGCGAGATGTTCCTTGGCTCCGACGCGCTGGCGCTGGCGCCGTTCACGGATTCCATCACTTATCTCGAGGACGGCGACTGGGCGGTGCTGACGCGGGACGGCGTGTCCTTCCGGAACGCTGCGGGCGAGACCGTGTCGCGCGCGCGCCAGCGCAGCCAGGCGTCGGCCTTTCTCATCGACAAGGGCAACCATCGCCACTTCATGGCGAAGGAAATCCACGAGCAGCCTGAGGTCGTGGGCCGCACGCTCGCCCATTACCTCGACATGTCCAACGGCTGCGTGCGCCTGCCGTTCGAACTGCCGTTCGACGCCAGCAAGATGACGCGCGTGACGCTGGCCGCGTGCGGCACGGCCTATTACGCGGGACTGATCGGCAAGTACTGGATCGAGCGCTATGCGCGCATTCCTGTCGAGATCGACGTCGCCTCGGAGTACCGCTACCGCGAGGCGCCGCTGGATTCATCGGGCGTGATGATCGTCGTGTCGCAATCGGGCGAGACGGCGGACACGCTGGCGTGCCTGCGTTATGCGAAGCAGCAGGGCCAGAAGGTGCTGAGCGTGGTCAACGTGGCGACCTCCACCATAGCGCGCGAAAGCGACGCGGCGGCGCTGACGCTTGCGGGGCCTGAGATCGGGGTCGCGTCCACAAAGGCGTTCACCTGCCAGCTTTCCGTGCTGGCGTGCCTCGCCATCGCCATCGGCCGTGCGCGCGGCGTGCTCACCCCGGAGCGGGAGCGCGAACTTGTGTCGGACCTGATCGCCGTGCCGGGCCTGATGGCGGAAGCCACCAAGCGCGAACCGCAAATCGAGCAGGTCGCCGCGGCCCTCTCGAAAGCCTCCGACGTTCTATATCTGGGCCGCGGCACCAGCTTTCCGCTGGCGCTCGAGGGCGCGCTGAAGCTGAAGGAAATCTCCTACATTCACGCGGAAGGCTATGCGGCCGGCGAACTAAAGCACGGCCCAATCGCGCTGATCGACGAGGAAATGCCGGTCATCGTCATCGCGCCGTATGATTCCGTGTACGAGAAGACCGTGTCCAACATGCAGGAAGTGGCGGCGCGCGGCGGCCGCATCATCCTCATCGCGGACCGGCGCGCGGCCAACGAGGCGGCGATCGACTTCCAGGCCGTCGTCGCCATGCCCGACATGGCGCCCGATTTCGCCCCCATCGTGTATGCGGTGCCGGCGCAGATGCTCGCCTATCACACGGCCGTCGCGATGGGCAAAGACGTCGACCAGCCGCGCAACCTGGCCAAGAGCGTCACGGTCGAATAGCGGCGCGGCGTCGCGAGACGGCCGCGCTCTCAGGTCACGGGTTCAGCTTCAATCCGATGGATTGAATGATGGGCTCCCACGTCTCCTTTTCCGCCCGCAGGTATTGGCGCGCGTGCTCGGGCGAGGAGTCCGTCAGGGTCATGCCCTGGCTTTCCATCTGGCTTGCGAAGGCGGGATCGGACTTGGCGCTGGCCAGCGCGCGGCTCAGCGCGTCGACGATCTGGGGCGGCGCGCCGGCGGGGGCCAGCACCACGTAGAAATTGCGCGACACCAGGGTCGGGTACCCCGCCTCCGGCGCTGTGGGCGCGTGCGGGGCGAGCTTCGAGCGGGCGGCCCCGGTCACCACCAGCGCCGTCACCGCGCCGCTTTCGATGAAGGGCCGCAGGGTGGCGATGTCGCCGAACATCATCTGCAATTCGCCCGACATGAGGTCGGGGATCGCGGCGCTCGTGCCCCGGTAGGGCACATGCACCAGCTCCGTCCCGGTGGCGCGCTTGAACAGTTCGGCCGCCAGATGCGGCGTGGTGCCGATGCCCGCCGATCCGTAATTCATCGAGCCCGGCCTGGCCTTGGCGAGCGCGACCAGCTCGGCCAGGGTTTTGGCGGGAACTTTCGCGCTCACCACCAGCACCTGCGGCGAATCCGCCACCACCCCCACGGGCTGGAAGGCCGCCTCCACGTCCATGGAGCCGGGATTGGCGCTGGGCGCGATGATGAGCGGGCCTGTCGAGCCCAGCAGCAGCGTGTAGCCGTCCGGCCGCGAGGTCATCACATACCGCGTGCCGACCACCCCGCCGGCGCCCGCCTTGTTCTCGACGACGATCTGGCGTCCAAGCTGCTTTGACATCGCGTCCGCCGTCGCGCGTCCCGCAATGTCCACGGGCCCGCCCGCCGCGTAGGGCACGACGAGCGTGGGGGCGCGCGCAGGATAGTCCTGCGCCCCAGCGCTGAACGCCACGAGCGCGAGGCCCGCCGAGAAAAACAAACGACGCATTTCAGGCTCCGTGGCTAACGATGGCCGATGCGCCGCATCCAGTCGCATACGGCGCTGACGACGGCGTCGGGTTGTTCGGGGATCAGGGCGTGGCTGGCGTTCCGAATGAGCGCGATGGAGACGCGCTCGCCGAAGTCCTCGCGCATTTCCATGCGCCGCTCCGGGGGCTTGAAGGGATCGAACTCCGCCTGCAGGTCGAGCAGGGGCGCGTCCCCCGCCGCCCAGTAGCTCTCCTGCTCCACCGCCGCGCGGGCCGCGCGCTGCACGGCCTGCATGTGCGGATGCCAGCCGGCTAGCCAGCAGCGCGGATCGTTGCCGGGCGCAAAGAACGCCTGCCGCAGCGCCGCCAATCGAACGTCGTCCGGCAAGGTCACGTCGCCCGCCTGCGTGACGGCGCGCGACAGGTCGGCCGGATAGGTCTTGGCCGCCGACGCCGCGACCACGACGCCCTTCGCCACATCAGGAAATGCGGTGGCGACCATCCGCGCCACATAATGCCCAAACGCGTGGCCGACGATGATCGCCGGACCGGCGTGAGCCGCGCGTATCACCTCTGCGACGTCATGAGCGAGGTCGCGCAACGTCAGCCCGTCGAGCGGGCCGGCGCTGCGGCCGATGCCGCGCGGCTGCGGCCGCAACACCCGGTAGCCTGCGGCCGCAAAGCCCTGCGCGATGTCGTCGTAATCGTCGGAGTCGCGCGCCTGCGAGGGCAGCAGCGCCACCAGAGGCCCGGCGCCCTGCGCGCGCACCCAGATGCTCGCCTCGCCTGCGCGCACGAAATACGTCTCGGGGGCGGCGTCGCGGGTCATGGTCCTCCAAACGGTACGGCGGCGTGTTCATCTTATCATCCATGCTTATGATTTTTACAACCTGTGATTTCTTGTTGCGGCGCTTGGCCAAAACTTCCATTGCAAAAACCAGTCAACTGGTCTTTATGGACGCGATGAACCAAGCCGCCGCCAAGCCGCGTCCAGACCTGAGCCAAAGCGCCGTCGCCCGCTATCTGCAGCTGGGCACGCTTTTTCGGCGTCGCGTGGAAACGGGCGAGTGGCCCGTCGGCGAGCAGATTCCCACTGTGGACGATCTGGCGCAGGAGTGCGGGGTCGCCAAGCTCACCATCCGCCAGGCCTTGGGCTTGCTGGAGCAGGACGGGCTCATCGAGCGCTTCCGCGCCAAGGGCACGTTCGTGAAGGCCAAGCCCGCCCGCGAACTCTGGTGCGAGGTTCACACCGATCTCTCGGGCATGCTGATGGCCCGCAAGGGCGCGAGCATCGAGGTGCTCAGCGAGCGCCGTCAAAGCGCGCTGCCCGCCCTCGACCTGCCGGCCGGGACCGCGGCGCCGTCCTACCGGGCGCTGCGCCGCAGGCATTCGCGCGAGGGCAAGGCGTTTCTCGTCGCGGACCTGTACGTGGACGAGCGCCTCACGCCATCCATCCCCAAGGCGGCCTACGCCAGCAAGACCGCGCTGAGGCTCATCACCGACATTCCCGGCGTGACCATCGCCAACGTGCGCCAGACCCTCACCATCGGCATGGCTGACATCGAGACCGCTTCGCTGCTGAACGTGCCGCTCAACGCGCCCGTCGCCTATGTGCAGCGCGTCGCGCTGGATGGAGACGGCGTCGTGGCGCTGCTCACCACCGGCATCTATCGCGGCGACATGGTGCGCCTTGAAATGCAGACCAACGTCGCCAGCAAAGCGGAGCCCGTATGAAAATCCACTGGTCTCCACGCTCTCCCTATGTGCGCAAGGTCATGCTCGCCGCCCATGAGCTTGGATTGCAGGATCGCCTTGAGCGCCAGCGCACCGTGGTGGCGATGTCGAGCTCCAACGCGGACCTGCGCGCGGACAATCCGCTGAACAAGATTCCCACGCTGGTGCTGGACGACGGGCTGGCGATCTTCGACTCCTACGTGATCTGCGAGTATCTCGACGACCTTGCCGGCGGGGGGCGCATCATTCCCCCCCGCGGACGCGAGCGTCTTCTGGCGCAACGGCTTCACGCGTTGGGGCAGGGGTTTCTGGACCTCCTGATCCTCATGCGCAACGAGCGCGACAGGGCGGACACTCTTCGTTCAGAGCCGCACATGAAGGCGTTCGCCGACAAGCGCGCCGCCACGCTGGAGCAGCTTGAGCGGGAGGCGCCGGAGTTCGCCCGCGCGCCGTTCGGCATCGGCCATATCGCAATTGGGTGCGCGCTGTCCTATTGGGATTTCCGCTTCGGCGGCGACCCCTGGCGCGAGGCGCATCCGCAGCTTGCCGCCTGGCATGCGACCTTCGAGGCGCGCCCCGCCGCGCAGGCCACCGCTTTCGCCGACGGTTGAGGAAACGCTTATGCCCGGCCCGCTTTCGCACATCCGCGTGCTTGATCTCTCGCGCATCATGGCCGGCCCCTGGTCGGCGCAAATTCTCGCCGACCTTGGCGCAGACGTCGTGAAAGTCGAGCGGCCGGGCGTGGGCGACGACACGCGCGCGTGGGGCCCGCCCTTCCTCAAGGACGCGTCGGGCGCGGACACGAAAGAGGCGGGCTATTATCTCAGCGTCAACCGCGGCAAGCGCTCCATCGCGCTGGATCTGGACAAGCCGGAAGGGCAGGAGATCGTGCGCCAGCTCGCGGCGCGCAGCGACATCGTGCTGGAGAATTTCAAGGTCGGCACGCTGAAGAAGTTCGGCCTGGACTATGAATCCCTGCGCGCCGTGAACCCGCGCCTCATCTATTGCTCGATCACGGGCTTCGGGCAGACCGGGCCGAAGAAAGACCACGCGGCCTACGACTTCATGATCCAGGCCATGGGCGGCCTGATGAGCGTGACGGGCGAGCCGGACGACGCGCCCGGCGGCAAGCCGCAGAAGGTGGGCGTGCCGATCACCGACATCATGACGGGCATGTACGCCACCATAGCGGTGCTGGCGGCGCTGGCGCGGCGCAACGAGACGCAGGAGGGCGAATACGTCGATATCGGCATGCTGGACGTGCAGGTGTCGTTCCTCGCCAACCAGGCGATGAACCACCTTGTCTCGGGCAAGACCCCGCAGCGCACGGGCAACGCGCATCCCAACATCCAGCCGCAGGACGTGTTCAGGACGGCGGACGGGCACATGGTTCTCGTGGTCGGCAACGATGGCCAGTTCGAGAAGTTCTGCGTCGTCATCGGCCGCCCCGAACTGGCGCGGGACGAACGCTATGCGCGCAACTCGGGGCGCGTGCGCCATCGTGCGGAGCTGACCGCGATCATCAACGAGGCGCTGGGCGCGCGGGAGATGTCGCACTGGATCGCCGCCTGCGAGGCCGCAGGCGTGCCCGCCGGACCCATCAACACGATCCCGATGGTGTTCCAGGATGCGCAGGTGCGCCACCGCGAAATGCTGGTGGAGGCCGAGCATCCGCTAGCTGGCTCCGTTCCGCTTGTCGCCAGCCCGATGAAGTTCGCCAACAACCCGCTGGCGAAGCCGAAAGCCCCGCCTTTGCTGGGGCAGCATACGCAAGACATCCTGCGCGAGATCGGCTGGTCCGGTCCGGCGTCTCACACCTGAGGGACAATCCTTGGCTCGCATCAAGCTTCTCAGCTCCCGCGAAGGGCTGACGCCCGAACAGCTCGCAGTGTTCGACGCCGTCGTGTCCGGCCCGCGAGGCAAGGTGCAGGGGCCGCTGATGGCGGCTCTGCACAAGCCGGACCTGGCGGACAAGTGGCAGCATTTCGGCGCCGCGCTGCGCTATGGCACAAGCCTGCCGCCGCGCCTGTCCGAGTTAGCCATCCTTGTGACCGCGCAGGCCTGGGCGTGCCAGCTCGAATGGCATCTGCATGAAGGTTACGCCCGCGGCGCAGGGCTGGAGCAAGCCATCATCGACAGCGTGAAGGCGGGCGTGCGGCCGCAAGCAGACGCGGCGGCGCTCGACGTTTACGACTATTGCGACGAGTTGCAGCGCCTAAAGCGCGTGAGCGAGGACGTGTACCAGCGCGCGCTCGCGCGTCTGGGCACAATCGGCGTGGTGGAGCTGACGGCGCTCAGCGGCTATTACACCATGGTGGCGATGACGCTCAACGCCCATGAGTTCCCCCTGCCGGACAACGCCGGACAGCCTTTTGTGGAGCCTGTTTCGTGAGCGCGCGCGCTATTCCCGAAGGCGCCTGCGACGCGCACTGCCACATCATCGGCCCGCATGACCGCTATGCGCCGGCGCCCTTCGCGGGCGACGTGCCGGATGGGAACGCGCACGCGCACAAACTGGCTTTGCGCGGCGCCGGGCTCAGCCGCGCGCTGATCGTGCATCCCTCGTCGGTTTATGGGGCGGACCATACCGCCATGATGGATGCGCTGGCGGCATCGCCCGGCATGTATCGCGGCGTCGCGGTGGCGGACCGGTTCGTGGCCGACTCGCAGCTTGAGGCCTGGCGCGACGCGGGCGTGTGCGCGCTGCGCTTCATCGAGGTGAAGACCGCCGCCGGACAGCGGTTTCCGGGCAGCGCGGGATTTGAGGACATGCGTGAGCTGGCGCCGCGCCTGCGGGCGTTGGGCATGCACATGCAGCTCTGGGCGCCGTGCGAGGACATTGTCGCCAACGAGAAGATGCTCGTTTCGCTTGGCGTGCCGGTCGTGCTGGACCACATGGGCAAGATCGACGCCGCACGGGGCGTCGGCGACGCTGGTTTCCAGCGCCTGCGCGCTCTGGTGCGGGATGGCGCGCTCTGGGTCAAGCTGTCGCTTTGCCGCAATTCCCAGCGCTTTCCTGACTACGAAGACCTGCGCGCCTTTCATGACGCCTTCATCGAGGCCAACCCGGCGCGGCTCGTCTGGGGTTCGGACTGGCCGCATCTTCGCATGGGCGCCCTGACGCCGGACATCGGCCATCTACTGGACCTGTTCCTGACGTGGACGAACGACGAAGCGCTGGCGAGACGAATTCTTGTCGACAACCCGGCGGGCCTGTTCGGCTTCGCGCAGACGAAAGAGGCCTGAGCGATGGGCGACATTCATCTTGAAACCCACGGCAAGACGCTTGTCGTCACGCTCGACAGGCCGCCCGTCAACACGCTGCTGCTCGACACCTATGCCGAGCTTGCGCAGACGTTCGACGCCATCGGCATGCGCCGCGACGTGAACTGCGTCGTGTTCACCGCAAGCGGCGCAAAGGCCTTTTGCGCGGGCCTCGATCTCAAGGAGTTCGCGACGGCGCGGCTTGAGGACGATCCTGGCCGCGCGGCGATCGTGCGCCATTGCTTTGCGGCGGTGCGCCATTGCAGCCTGCCGGTGATCGCGGCCGTGAACGGCCCGGCGCTTGGCGCGGGTTGCGTGCTGACGTCCGTCTGCGACATCCGCCTTGCGGCCGACAACGCGACCTTCGGCCTGCCGGAGATCAACGTCGGCCGTTGCGGCGGCACGGCGCACATGGGGCGGCATCTGCCGCAAGGCCTGCTGCGCCGCATGTTCTTCACCGGCCAACCCATAGGCGCCGCAGACGCGATGCGTTTTGGCTATGTGGACCAGGTGCTGCCCGGCGCCGATCTCATGCCCGCCGCCATGGCGATGGCGGGCGTGATCAGCGAGAAGGCGCCTTTGGGCCTGCGGCTCGGCAAGGCGGCCATGAACGAGATCGAGTTCGCGTCCGTGGAAGACGGCTATGCGGCTGAGCAGCGCTATTCCACGCGGCTGATGGCGACCGAGGACGCGCGAGAGGCCACCCGCGCCGTGCTTGAAAAGCGCAAGCCTGTTTACGTCGGCCGCTGAGGAGCATGACGATGAGCGCTGCAGCACAAGCGCCTGAGGGCGGCCGCGTCCGCCTGGAGCGCGACGGCGCCGTGGGCGTCATCGTCATCGACAACCCACCGGTGAACGCAGGCTCATATGCGGTGCGCAGGGGCTTGGTGGACGCGGTCGCGCAGCTCAACAGCGCGCCGGACCTGACCCACGGGGTGATCATCGGCGCGGGCAGGACGTTCATCTCAGGGTCGGACATCAAGGAGTTCGGCAAGCCGCTCCAGCATCCGCTCGTGCCCGACGTCATCGTCGCCATCGAGCAATCGCCCAAGCCCATCGTGGCCGCCATCAGCGGCGCTGCGCTGGGCGGCGGGTATGAAATCGCGCTGGCGTGCGACGCGCGCGTGGCTTCGCCGCAGGCCCTTGTCGGCCTGCCGGAGGTGAGGCTCGGCATCATTCCGGGCGCGGGCGGCACGCAAAGGCTGCCGCGGCTCATCGGCATGGAGCGCGCCATCGACATCGTGTGCTCCGCGCGGCGCGTGCCGGGGCCAGAGGCGCTTGCGCTTGGAATGGTGGATGCGCTTGCGGACGACCTGCGGGCGGACGCATGCAGGTTCGCGCTGGGGCTCAGGGGCAAATCGCGCCTGCGTGACCGCGCCGCTCCGCCTGTCGACGACGCGGCGCTCGCGGACGCCAAGGCGCGGGCCTTGAAGGCGGCGCGCGGCCTGGGCTCCGTCGCGCATGCTCTGCGCGCGCTGGATCTGGCGATCTCGCTTCCCATCGACGAGGCGTTGCGCGAGGAGCGCGCGATCTTCGAAGCTCTGCGCACGGGCGAAGAGGCCGCGGCGCTGCGGCATCTGTTCTTCGCCGAACGCGAGGCCTTGAAGCTCCCGGACGGCGGCGGCTCGGCGCGCGACATCCGGAAAGTCGGGGTTCTCGGCGCAGGAACCATGGGGGCGGGGATTGCGGTCGCGTTCCTGCAGGCCGGGTATGAAGTCGCGTTGATCGACACCAACGACGCCGCCATTGCGCGCGCCCGCGATTTCATCGCGAAGGAGATGCGCTCCGACAGCGCGCCCGCGACGCTGCAAGCGGGCGGCGGCATGGAGCTGCTGGCCGAATGCGATCTGGTGCTGGAAGCGATCATCGAGGACATGGCCGCCAAGCAGGGGGTCCTGTCGCGCGCGGCGCGCATTGCGCCGCAGGCGCTTCTGGCGTCGAATACGTCATATCTCGACCTCGACGAGATCGCGCGCGCGACGGGGCGCGCGGGCGAATTGGTTGGGCTGCACTTCTTCAGTCCGGCTCACAAGATGAAGCTGCTGGAGGTGGTGCGCGGGGCCGCGACCTCGCACGAGACGCTGGCGAGCGCTCTGTCCATCGCCAAGCGGTTGCGCAAGATCGCGGTCGTCGCGGGAGTCGGTGAAGGCTTCATCGGCAACCGCATCTATGGCGCGTATCGGCGCCATTGCGAATTCATGGTGGAGGAGGGCGCTGCGCCGCAGCAGGTCGACGCTGCGCTCCGCGCGTTCGGCTTCGCCATGGGGCCCTTCGCCGTGGGGGATATGTCCGGCCTCGACATCGCGTGGCGCATGCGCCAGCGGCTTGCCCCCAGCCGCGATCCGCGCGAGCGGTATGTCGCCATTGCCGACAGGCTGTGCGAGTTGGGCCGCTTCGGCCGCAAGACCGGAGCGGGATGGTATCGCTATGGCGCAGATGCGCCGGGCGGACAGCCCGACCCGGTTGTGGCGGAGGTGATCGCGAGCTGCGCGCAGCAGGGAGGACTTGCGCCGCGGGCGTTTTCCGACGCCGAGATCGTCTCGCGCGCGCTTGGGGCGATGATCAACGAAGCCGGCAACGTGCTCGCGGACGGCGTGGCCCAGCGGGCGTCGGACATCGATCTTGTGTTCGTCAACGGCTACGGGTTTCCCGCGTCCAAAGGCGGCCCGCTCTTCTGGGCCTCGCGCCAGCCGCGCGCAGAGATGGAAGCCGCCCTCGACGCCGTCGAGCGCGCGCAGGGCTTCGGGTTCCGCCGCTGCGATCTTGGCAAGCTGCTCGGCTAGTGCGCCGCGCGCGTTTGTTTCACCACGTCCGGCACGTTGGTCCACGCGGGTTTCTCGCTGAAGCGGGTGCGCATGAAGGCGACGAGGTCGCCCACCTGCTCGTCGTTCAGCGCGCCTGCGAACCGTGGCATGGATCGTTCGGGCGCGCCCTCCGGCGGCTGGACGCCATGCAGGACGACCTGCACGAGATTGCGGGCGTCGGGCGCTCCGAGCGAGGTCGCAAGCGCGAGCGGCACGGTCTGTCCGCCTGCGCGATGGCAGTTCGCGCAGGCGCGCGCGAAGATGGCCTCGCCCTTGTCGGTTGAAGCCGCCGCAGCGCCGGTCTGCTTGAACTCGCGGTCTTTGGCGAACGCCATGGCTCGGTCGGCGGCCTCCTTCGGCTGTTCGGGCTGCAGCGATACGAGATAGGCGGCGATCGCTTTCACCACGTCTTCGGGCTGTTTGGCGAGCTGGTTCACCACTGCGGTCATCGGGCCGCCGGCGACGCCGTGGCGTTCGTCCCAGCCGTCAATGAGGTAGTTGAGGAGAGCTTCCTGCGTCCATGAAACCGGCGCGCCAGCGTGCGCGCCCAGTCCCGGCGCGTACCAGCCCTCCGCTTCGCCGCCCGCCAGAGGGCGGTCGCTTCGCACCGCGCCCAGCATGTTGCGCGGGGAGTGGCACGCGCCGCAATGGCCGAGGCCCTCGACGTAGTACCGACCTTGGTTCCACGCCTCGCTCTTGGCTGGATCGGGCTTGAGGGGCGCCTTGTCCAGGAACAGGAGGTTCCACCCCGCCACCAGCGCGCGGATGTTGAACGGGAAGGCGAGATCGTTCTGCGGCGCAGGCGCTTTCACGGCCGTGCGCGTCATCAGCCAGGCGTAGATCGCCCGCACGTCTTCGCTCGTCGCCTTGGCGAAGTGATCGTACGGGAAGGCGGGATAGAGGTGGCGGCCGTGGCGGTCCACGCCTTCGCGCATGGCGCGCTGGAAGGCCTGCTCGGTCCAGGCGCCGACGCCCGTCTCACGGTCCGGCGTGATGTTGGTCGAGTAGATGGTTCCGAACGGCGTGGGCAGCGGCAGGCCGCCCGCGAGGGCGGGACCGCCCGGCCTCGTGTGGCAGACGGCGCAATCGCCCAGGCCCGCCAACTGCTCCCCGCGCTCCACAAGCTCCTGCGGGAACGAGGGGCGCACGCCGGCGTCCAGCGGCGGCAAGGAGGCGTGGCGGTTGGCGAACGCCATGAAGCCTGCGGAGCCAAGCGCTGCGGCCACGAGCGCTGCGATGAAGATGCGTGCGGCGAGTTTCATGTCAGGAGCCGTTCAAATGAAAGACCCCCGCGCGCGGTTGCGCGCGAGGGCCCTTGTTCATGCCCAAGCGTCAGGCCGTCAGTCCCGCCTTCACGCGCTCGGGCGTGAGGGGCAGGCGGCGGAAACGCACGCCCGTCGCGTCGAACACGGCGTTGGCGAGCGCTGCGCCCGTCGGTCCCTGCGAGGCTTCGCCGGTGCCCAGGAACGGCGTTCCCGGACGGTTGATCAGCGCGACCTCGATGGGCGGGATCTCGTTGAAGGTGAGGATCGGATAGCTCGCCCAATCCTCGGACGTGACGCGCGTGTCGTCGAACTTCACCTCTTCCTTCAGCGTCCAGCTCAGCGACTGCACGAGGCCGCCCTCGATCTGGTTGCGCACGCCGTCCGGGTTGACGATGTGGCCGCTGTCGGCGGAGGCGACCGCGCGCAGCACGCGGATGCGGCCGTTGCGCTTGTTGACGTCGACCTCGAGCGCCACCGCGCAATAGCCCGCGATGTTCTTGTACTTCGCAAAGCCGATGCCGCGCCCGCGACCTTCGCGCTTGCGCCACTTGTCCCAGCCGAACACTTCCGCGGCCTTCGTGATGGCGTCGCGGGCGCGTTCGTCCTTCATGAAGCGAAGGCGATAGGCGACCGGGTCCACGCCCGCCGCCGTCGCGAGTTCGTCGATGAAGGACTCGATGGCGAACACGTTGGCGTAGGCGCCGAGTCCGCGCGTGGATGAGGCGCGCAGCGGCATGTCGGTGATGAAGTTCGTCAGCACGTTGTGGCCGGGGAACTCGTACAGCGCGACGCCGTTGCGGTCCGCTGCGAAGTTGGGCGCCCCGCCGTTGACCGGCGTCGGCATCGCGAACGGCTTTTCGAGATACCGCGCCGAGAGCAGGTTGCCTGCTTCGCCGCCGGGCCGCGTGCCGTGGGGCGTGGAGAAGATGGTGAGGTCCCAGTCCAGCACGTTGCCGTCCTTGTCGAGACCGGCCTTGGTCTTCACCACCATGGCGGAGCCGTAGGGCTCCCAACGGTGTTCGCCCTCGCGGGTGTATTGCAGGCGGATCGGCTTGCCGGGCAGGGCGGCCGCCAGCAGCGCCGCGTCCGCCGCAGCGTCGTCGGCCATGTTGTGGCCGTAGCACCCCGACCCCTGCACGTGCTGGCAGCGTACTTTCGAGGGCTCCATGCCGAGCATCTTGGCGATGGCCTGCGAGGTTTCGAACACCGATTGGCTGTGCGTCTGGATGGTCATGACGCCATCGGCCAGCGTCGCGATCGCCGACGATGTGCCGATGCTGGCGTGCATGTGGTAGGGGCGGTAATAGGTCGCCTCGAGGGTCTTCACGGCGGGATCGCCGCCCGCGCGGGGCTGCTTCTTGGTCTCGATGACCTTGTTGGGCTTGGCGTTCAGCAGCCAGTCCTGCATGCCGTCCGTTCCCGGCAGCGCCTTTTCGACGTCCCACTTGGCGGCTGCGAAAAGCGCCTGCGCGGCGGCGTTGGCCTGCTCTTCACGCTCCGCGATCACGCCGATGAAGCTGCCGTTGCGGACGACCTTCACGACGCCGGGCGTCTTCTCGACGGCGCTCGAGTCCAGGGAGGCGAGCTTCGCCTTGTAGGTGGGCGGACGCACGACCTGCCCATAGAGCAGGCCCTTGGGGCGCAGCTCCTGCACGAAGATTTCGCCGCCCGTCATCTTGGCGGGGATATCGAGCCGCTGCACGGGCTGGCCGACGTAGCGCAGGTCAGCCAAAGCCTTGGGCTTCACAGTTCCGGTGGCTTCGCGCTCCAGCGCCTGCCCGACCGCAAGGTCCCAATAGGACACGGACGCGCCGCCGCCGGACACGACGCCGGCCTTGACCGTGAGGCTTTCGGCTGGCTGGCCGAGTTTCGCGGCGGCCAGATCGATCATGATCTTGCGCGCTTCGGCGGAAGCCTGCCGCACGGCGGGGCCGCAATTGGGCATGGAGAACGAACCGGCGGTGACGCCCTCGTTGGGCACCAGCGCGGTGTCGCCGGAGATGATCTTCAGTTGCGCCATGTCGATGTCGAGTTCGTCGGCGCAAATCTGCGAGACGGCGGTGAGGATGCCCTGTCCGAGCTCCACCTTGCCGACCAGCAGGGTCACGGTCTTGTCCGCGTTGATGCGGATCCAGGCGCTGATCATGCGCACGGCGTTGAGGTCGCCCGGCAGGCGCGGCTTTTCGCCGGCGGGGGCGGCGGCTTGCGCCAGCGCGTCGCCTGCGGGGATCGAGAACGAGAGGGCCACATAGCCCGCGCCGGCAAGGAGGCGGCGGCGGTCGAGGAGGATGTCGGTCATGCGTCAGGCCTCCTTGGCGGCGCGCAGCACGGCGCGGACAATGCGGTTGTGGGCGCCGCAGCGGCACAGATTGCCGTTCAGCGAGGTGCGGACGTCGGATTCGCTGGGAGCGGGGTTGCGGTCGAGCAGCGCCTGCGCCTGCATGATCATGCCGGCTGCGCAGTAGCCGCACTGGGCGGCCTGCTCGTCGATGAACGCCTGTTGCAGCTTGCTGGGCTTGCCGCCTTCAAGCAGCCCCTCAAGCGTGGTGACGGAGCGGCCCGCGGCGGCGGAAACCGGCGTCTGGCAGGAGCGGACGGGCTCGCCGTCGATCAGCACGGTGCAGGAGCCGCATTGCGAGCGGCCGCAGCCGTACTTGACGCCGTTCACGCCAAGATCGTTGGCGAGGACGAACAGCAATGGCGACGTGGCGGGCGCGTCCACGCGCACCTCCGCCTGATTGAGCTTGAATGTGACCACTTGCCCCTCCTTTTCGTCTTTGTGATTATTCAGGCTTGATGCCTGCGGTGCGGATGATGTCGCCGAAGCGCGCGATGCCGTCAATCATCAACTCGCGCAGATGCTCGGGCGAGCCGCCGATGACCGCATAGCCCGCGTCCTGCAGTCGCGACTGGATATCCGGCTCCTTGAGGATGCGGCCGATCTCGGCGTTCAACCTCTGCACGACCGGTTGCGGGGTGCCGCGCGGCGCGAAATAGCCGAACCACGTGGACGGCTTGCGGAAGGCCGGGATCGTCTCGGTGATCGAGGGCGTGTCGGGCCTGCGGGGAAACCGCTCCGGCTCCAGCACGGCCAGCAGCCGCGCCGTGCCGGCCTCTATGTGAGGGCCAGCGGTGGAGAGGGCGGTGAACACCACGGGAATATGGCCGCCGATGAGATCGACCATGGAGGCGTCAGCGCCCTTGTAGGGCACGTGCACCATCTCTGTACCGGTGGTCTGCTTGAACAGTTCGCCTGTGAGATGAAAAACCGACCCCACCCCGGTGGTGCCATAGGACAGCTTGCCGGGATTGGCCTTCATGTAGGCGATGAGTTCGGCCACGGTCTTCGCGGGAACGGAAGGATGGACCACGAGGCACGTCGCGGGCTCCACGGCCGCGATGATGGGCTCGAAGTCCTTCACCGGGTCGTAGCGCAGGTTCTTGAACAGGTGGACGGCGGTGACATGGGTGCCGGCGGTGCCCATGAGGATCGTGTAGCCGTCCGGATCGGCCTTCATGACCTGCTCGGTGGCGATGGAGCCGTTGGCGCCGGGGCGGTTCTCGAACACGACCGGCTGTCCCAGAGCCTCTTGCAGCCTGGCGGCGACCGGGCGGCCGACGATGTCGACAGGACCGGGCGGAAAGCCCAGCACCACCTTGATGGGGCGCTCGGGCCACGCCTTTCCGGAGGACTGCGCCAGGCCGGGCGCGTGCGATGCCGCGAGCGCAGCAATCGCGCAGGCTGTTTTAAGCCAGAACCCCATGCCGTTTCCTCCCATGTTGGTTACAGGCCCGCTTTACGCCCCCATGACGGGAACCACCTCGGGGCCGGGCGTCGCCCAGGTCTTGGACTGGCGTCCGTCCGCGATCAGGCGCAATTCGCGGGCGAGGATGCGCCGCCAGGCCACGATGCCGGCGTCCGACTTGCCCAGGAATTCGGTCTCGCGGTTGGCGATGCGCCCTTGACCGGCCTGCACGGCGATGTCCTGCACGCGCGCCAGCATCGGGTGGCGCACGTCCTCGTAGACGAGCTTGCCGCTCCAGATGTCGTTGACCACGTCCATGATGGGGCGCACCGCGCCCGCGTTCTTCTGCATCTCCGCGCGCTTGGTCCTGTAGGCGTCAGCGTCCGCGCCCGTCACGAACACCTTGCTGGTTGCGAACCAGCGGCAGGTTTCGTCGTCGACGGGCGTGAAGATGAGGATCATTTCCGGCCAGCCGCCGACGCCCTCCATGCCGAAGAACGGCGGCACGAAGACGCGCACGGCGTTGGGGGCGTAGTGCAGCGTCTGGCGCACCTGGCCGTCCTTGCGCGTGCCATAGCGCATCATGCCCCAGTCGGTTTCCTCAGCGGTGATGACCGGGAGGTCATGGGCGATCCTGGCGTGCGATCCGCCGGGCGCGTGGGTGAAGGCCACATGCACCTCGTCCATGCTGTTTTCAAAGCACTGGAGGTAATTGCAGGGCGCTTCGGTCGACGGGCGCACCTCGATCACGCCTTCGCCCTGGGGCTCCGGGAAGGGCGGGAAATGGGGCGGCTCGCCCTCGCCGAAATAGGCGAAGACGAGGCCCATGTGCTCGGCGGTGGGATAGGTGCGGATGCGCACCTTTTCGTTGTAGCCGGGATCTTCCGCAGGCTGGTCCACGCACTTGCCTTCGCAATCGAACTTCCAGCCGTGATAGACGCAGCGGATGTCGTCGCCCTCGATCCAGCCCAGATGCATCTGCGCGCCGCGATGGGGGCAGCGGTAGGCGGTCACCTGCGGGCGCCCCGAATGGCCGCGATAGATGGCGAAATCCTCGCCCATGATGCGGATCGGCATGGCGCGGCCGTCCGGCAGGGCGGCGCTGTCGTACACGGCGATCCAGAACTGGCGCATGAACACGCCGCCGGGCGTGCCGGGCATGGTGGTGGCGAGGTCCACGTCATAACGCGCGCGGGCTTTTTGGGGAGGCGCCATCTCGTTCATTTCCAGTCCCTTTGAATCGTCCGCTGCGCGGCTTGGTTGGGCGTGACGATACGCCGGGGCGGGGCGGCTGAAAAGCAGCGGTTTGGATGCTCCGCCCCCTCTCGTGCTATCTGCTGCCCATGAACAGATTTTTCGCAGGCGGCCGCCGATGATTCCCTGGGTCCACCTCGACACCGCGCCCGTGCCCGAGGGCGGCGCGGAGATGCGCCTGTGGCGGCGCGGCGCCGAGTTTTCGATCCGCCTTGGCCCGGCGGAGCTGATGAACAGCCGTCTCAGCGGCTCCGAGGAGGCGCTGGCGACGCTGCCGATCGCCCGGCTGGGCGGGCGCGCGCGTCCACGCCTGCTGATCGGCGGGCTCGGCATGGGCTTCACGCTGCGGGCCGCGCTGGCGGCGCTGGGCCCCGACGCGCAGGTGGAGGTCGCCGAACTGGTGCCCGCCGTGGTCGCCTGGGCGCGCGGTCCCATGGCGGAGCTTTTCGGCGACAGCCTGACCGATCCGCGCACGGTCATCCACGAGGGCGACGTGGCGCAGCTCATTCGCGCCGAGCCCGCCGCCTATGACGCCATCATGCTGGACGTGGACAACGGCCCAGAGGGCATGAGCCGCGAAGGAAACGACGCGCTCTACACCATATCCGGCCTGAGCGCGGCGCGCCGCGCGCTGCGGCCCGGCGGCGTGCTCGCCGTGTGGTCCCAGGGCCCGGACAAGAGCTTCACCCATCGCCTGCGCCATTCGGGCTTCAGCGTCGAGGAGGCGGTGGTGCGGGCGAACGGCAAGAGCGGCGGCGGCGCCAAGCACGTCATCTGGCTCGCGACCCCCGCCCGGCGCTGACGCACCGGATGGTTGAACGCAATGCGCGGGGCGCATGGCGGCCGGCGCAGCCTGCGCCTTTACAGACATGGCCGGGGCGCCTAGCCTTCGCGCCGAAAACCAACGCTTCAGGGAGCGGGACATGGAGTTGAGATATCCGGACGCGGCGAAGCGTTTCGCCGACGAGGTCCGCGCCTTCATGCGCGCGGAGCTGCCGCCGACCACGCGCGACAAGGTGTTTCGCCGCCAGAAGATCACGCCGGCAGAGCAGCGCGAGTGGCAGGGCCGCCTGTGCGCGCGCGGCTGGGCCTGTCCGGGCTGGCCGGCCGAATACGGCGGCCCCGGGTTCGACGCCTTGCAGCGGCACATCTTCGACACGGTCGCCTCCGAGGAGGGCGCCCCGGCGGCCATTCCGTTCGGCGAAAGCATGATCGCCCCGGTGCTCTTCCACGTCGGCTCGCCGGCCCAGAAGGCGCACCTGCTGCCGCGCATCCGCACGCTTGAATATTACTTCTGCCAGGGCTTTTCCGAGCCGGGCGCGGGATCCGACCTCGCGTCCCTCAAGACGCGCGCGGTGCTGGACGGCGACGTGTGGCGCATCGACGGCCAGAAGATGTGGACCAGCATGGCCCACCACGCCAACATGATCTTCATGCTCGTGCGCACCTCCACGGAGGGCAAGCCGCAGGAGGGCATCAGCATGCTGGTGTTCCCCATCGACCAGAAGGGGATCACCATCCGCCCCATCATCACCATGGACGGCGGCCATTCCACCAACGAAGTCTTCTTCGACGACGTGCGCGTGCCCGCCGACAGCCTCATCGGCGAGGCGAACAAGGGCTGGAACTACGCCAAGCTGCTGCTGGGGCACGAGCGCCTGAGCATCGCGCGCATCGGCCAGTCCAAGCGCGAACTGCGCCTGCTAAAAGCCATGGCGGGCGAGCAGACGGTGGACGGCGAGCCGCTGCTCCGGCGCCGCTCGTTCCGCGAAAAGGTCTCCATGCTGGAAGTCGAGCTGCTGGCGCTGGAGATCACCGCGCTGCGCATGATCCAGGCTGGCGGCTCTCCGGGCGTCGAGGCCAACATGCTCAAGATCAAGGGATCGGAAATCCAGCAAGGGCTCACCGAGCTGATGATGGACGCGCTGGGCCCATGGGCCATGCCGTTCGACGGGGAGCGCGGTCTCCACGACACCAACGAGGCCACGCTGGGACCGGCGGACGCAGCGTCCGAGGGGCCGAATATCCTCTCCACGCGCGTCGTGACGATCTATGGCGGATCGAACGAGATCCAGCGCAACGTCATCTCAAAATCGCTGGGGCTCTGAGCCATGGATTTTTCAGTCACTGAAACGCAGGACATGCTGCGCGACAGCGTTTCCCGCCTGCTGCGCGAACGCTTCACGTTCGACGACCGAAAGAAGGCCATCGCCGCCGGGGACCATGGCGCCTTGTGGCGCGCGTACGCGGAGCTGGGGCTCTTCGGCGTCGAAATCAGCGAGGCCCATGGGGGCATCGGGGGCGGGTTCGCGGACCTCGCCATCGTGCTGGAGGCCATGGGGCGCGGGCTGACGATCGATCCCTACATGCCGACCGTCTTGCTGGGGGCCGCGCTGGTCCAGCGCGCGGGAAGCGAGGCGCAACAGGCCCGCCTGCTGCCTGCGGTGGCGGAGGGCGGATTGAAGATCGCGCTGGCGCACAGCGAAGCGACCGCGCGCTACGAGACGGCCCGCATCGCCGCCAGCGCCCGCCCGGTCGGCGGCGGGTACGTCCTGGACGGCGTCAAGGCCCTGGCGCTGGGCGGCGACGTCGCCGACGTGTTCATCGTCGCGGCGCGCACGTCGGGCGACGTGGCCGACTCTGACGGGATCACGCTGTTCCTCGTCGACGCGAACGCCCCGGGCGTGCGCGCGCGCGGCTATGCGCTGATGGACGACCGGAGCGCGGCCGACGTGACGCTGGAATCCGTGCGGGTGGACGCGGACGCTGTGCTTGGCGCCGTGGGGCAGGGGCTTTCGCTGCTCGACTGGGCGCTGGACCGGGGCGCGGCGGGCGCGTGCTGCGAAGCCGTGGGGGCCATGGCGGCGCTCAACGAGATCACCACCGAGTACCTCAAGACCCGCAACCAGTTCGGACGTCCCATCGGCAAGTTCCAGGTGTTGCAGCATCGCCTCGCCGACATGGTGATGGCGGAGCAGCAGGCGCGCTCGATGGCCTATCTGGCGATCGACGCCGCACAGAACGAGGACGCGGCCGCCCGCGCGCAGGCGGTCTCGGCCGCCAAGGCGCAAATCGGCCTGGCGGCGCGCGTGGTCGGGCGCGGCGCCATCCAGTTGCACGGCGGCATCGGCATGACGATGGAATACGTCGCCGGCCATTACTTCCGCCGGCTGACGACGCTCGAGAAGATGTTCGGGGACATCGACCATCATCTCACCCGCTACGCGGGCGAGTAGGCGCCTTCCGCGTAACCCCCTTCTCCCGCAGCGCGGGAGAAGGGGCCTGCGGCCGGATGAGGGCCGGCGCGAGCGCCGCGCTACTTCTTCCGGCGCGGCTCGCTGGTGGTGCCCGCGCCCGGGCCTGCGCCAAGATCGGCGCCGGTCAGCGGATCGCTCTGGGGATCGGACTCCGTGCGCTCCATCATGGCCGCCGCGACCTTCTTCTCGGCCGCCTTCAGTTTCACGCTGGCCGAGCCGTCGCCGCCGTCCACCGCCAGCGCGTTGTCGTACTCGTCCACCCGCTGCCATTGCGCGCCGGTGTTCCACGGCCCTGCGACCACGCCCTCGCCGTGGGAAAGCTTGAAGTACGTGTCGGCGAACTCCGGCTGCCCGGGCAGCTTGCCGGGCGGGAAATTCGGCTCGATCGCGTACAGCGCCTTTTCGAACGACTTCTGGTGCGCGATCTCGCGGGTCATCAGGAACGTGAGCGCATCCTTGATGCCCGGATCGTCCGTGACGTTGATGAGGCGTTCGTAGACGATCTTGGCGCGGGACTCGGCGGCGATGTTCGAGCGCAGGTCGCACGCCGGATCGGTGATCGAGTCGATGTACGCGGCGGTCCACGGAACGCCCGCCGAATTGGTCAGCGGCGTGCCGCCGCCGTAGAGCAGGGAGGTGGTGTGGCTGCCGTTGCCCTGTCCCAGCTCCATGTAAAGCTCGGCCTCTTTCATGGAGCCCTCGGCGAGCTTGGCCTTCACGCCCTTGTTGAGCATGGCCACGATGCTGCCGATGACCTCGAGGTGGCTCAGCTCCTCGGTGGAAATGTCGAGCAGCATGTCCTTGCGGCCCGGATCGTCGTCGCTGAGCGCCTGCGTAAAGTAGCGCATGGCGGCCGCCAGCTCGCCCTGCGGACCGCCGAACTGCTCCAGCATGAGGTTGGCCAGAGCCGGGTTCGGCTCGGCGACACGCACCGTGTACTGAAGCTTCTTGTTATGCATGAACATGTTGGGGACCCTCGTGCAATTGGCGGCAATGCGCGGCGGCCGGGAGGGTTCCGTTCGTGTTGGGGGCAGGCAGTGGGCAGTAGGCAGTAGGCTGCGGCCACAATCGCGAGCGCCTTCTCCCGCGTGCGGGAGAAGGTGGCCGAAGGCCGGATGAGGGCGGCGGCGCGCAGCTCCACTTCCCCGGACGCGAAGCGATCCGGGGCCCAGGGGCAAAGGCTTCACCCCGCGGCTCTGGGTCCCGGGTTCCGCTGGGCGGCCCCGGGAAAGTGGCTGAGGCGGGATGGTCCTGCACCCGGCCGCACGCGCCATGCGCCGTCGCGAGCGCCTTCTCCCGCAGCGCGGGAGAAGGTGGCCGAAGGCCGGATGAGGGCTGGGCCGCGCAGCTCCACTTCCCCGGACGCGAAGCGATCCGGGGCCCAGGGGCAAAGGCTTCACCCGGCGGCTCTGGGTCCCGGGTTCCGCTGGGCGGCCCCGGGAAGGTGGCTGAGGCGGGATGGTCCTGCACCCGGCCGCACGCGCCATGCGCCGTCGCGAGCGCCTTCTCCCGCAGCGCGGGAGAAGGTGGCCGAAGGCCGGA
>JAQGJX010000189.1 GCA_028290405.1 Hyphomicrobiales bacterium | reverse complement strand
AAAACGGTCTCCGGCCCGCCGTCCTGTGCCGATGCGAGAACGACGTTGCGAAAGCCCGGATCGGCGTGGGCGATCCCCGGGGCGGCGGCGCCGATGACGAGGGAGAGAGCAAGCAGCCGCATCGTGCCTGCATGAACGTTCAACATGAGTCTGTTCCCCAAAAGGCCGCGCGCCGTGTGCATTGAGCGTCGATCATATCAGCACGGGCGCAATTCCGATACGGCTCCGCTTCGCGCGGGGGAGAAAATTGACCCGGCGCGGTTTAATCCCGATGAGCGGGAGCGATCATAATTTACATATGTAACTAACTCCGGTTATCGGCGCGTCGATTGCAAGAATGCCGATGGTCTGCGCGGGCCTTATCGGTTAGTAAGCCGCACGGCGCAGGTCGTCTCGACAGCGCATGGCGCGGACGGCAGCTGCCGCCCGGACACGCACGGCGGCCTTTTTTCCATCTTACCATGAGCTATTTGCAATGACCGTCGTACTCGCCCTGGTCGCGAGCCTGGGGGCTGTCGCGCTCTCCGAGCGCAAGTTCGAACATCTGCTCTTTGGGCTGACGGCGTTCGCGTCCATCACGGCGACCTTCCTGTTCGTGGTCGACGATGTCGCGGCGTCCACCGCGCTGGCGTTGATGCTCGTTGCGGCCATCGCCGGCACGTCGTCGTTCAAGCACGACTTGAGCGGCTTCAAGCTGTCGGCGTCCGACGTCCCGCTGATTTTCGCCGGTACGGCGAAATTCATCTTCGAACAATACCGGCGCGCGATGCTGACCTATTTCCTGGCGGCGACGATCGTCGTCCTGCTGTGCGTCGCCATCGTCATCTACGCGGTCCGCACCCCGACGCTGCTGGAGCATCGCATCGCGTTCTTCATGGTGGCCGTCACCTCCTGCGCGCTGCTGTACAGGTTGACGGACGTGGAGGAGCGCACGCGCGCCACGCTCAGCCAGCGTCACTCGCACTTCTCCACCTTCGTGGCCTCGCTGTTGTCGTCCGTCCTGCGCGCGCGTGGCGGGAACGCGCTCACGATGAGCGACATCGCGGACGAGCCGCTGACTCTCTCGCGGCCGGTGGCGGCCCGCAGGGACGTGCAGCCGGACATCATCGTCATCCAGCATGAATCGGTGTTCGATCCGCGCACGTTCGGCCTTCCGGTGGACGCTGGCGTGCAGCGCTTTCTCTCGCCGCCCGAAGGCTTCTGGGGCGCGCTCAACGTGGATATTTTCGGGGGCGGCTCATGGCAGTCCGAGTTCAGCCTGCTCACGGGGCTGTCCAGCGCCAGCTTCGGGCGCGACGCCTATCACATCTTCGACAGAGGCGCGGGCCGCTTCGGCCACAGCTTGCCCCATGCGCTCGCCGCGATGGGCTACGACACGACCCTCGTGGCGGCCTGCCGCAGGAGCTTCCTGCATTATGAGAAGTTCTACGCATCCATCGGCGTGAAGGAACGCGTCTTCACCGACGACCTCGCGGCGCCCTTCGACCTTGAGGCGTTCGAGGCGACGAGTTCCGACGCGCTCTTCCTCCCTGCGGCCATGGACGCGTTGACCGCCCGCATGGATCGTAGTTCGTCGCCGCAATTCCTGTATGCGCTGACCAATTTCAACCATGGCCCGCATGACGCGTCCCGTGCGGACGCAACGCTCGGCGCGGCTGCGCGCGCGCACGCCATTGCAAGCCTGCCGGACGATCAATACGCCGAATATTACGCGCGGCTCTCCCAAACGGCCGCGACATGGCGCGCGCTGTCGGACCAACTGGCGCAGCGCTATCCTGACCGGCCCATGGTGGTCGTTCATTACGGCGACCACCAGCCCGTTATGGTCAGGCGTCTTGAACCGCATGTCGCGCCTGCGCAGGATGCGCGCCGGCAATTTCGCACCTTCTATGCGGTGGAGGCGCTCAACATGCCCGGCAGGCCGTTCGCCGCCGGGCGCGGCGCGGACCTCGACATCTCGTTGCTGGGCGCGCTCGCCATGCAGGTCTCGGGCCTGCCGCTCGACGAGGTCTTCGCCACGCGGGCGAGCCTGATGGCGGAGTGCGGCGCGGGTTATTTCCAGTCGCGGTCGGAACGCAAGCGGCGCTTTCATCGCGCGCTGGTGGAGCGGGGCCTTGTGCGCCTGCGCTAGACGGCAGGCCGGCCCCGCTGCGCGCTCAGGCGCCTTTGCTGCCGATGGCGGCCGATGAGACAAGCTCGTCCAGCAACGCCATGGTGGCGCTGCCGGGCGTCAGGAAGGGGTTGAGGACCGGCATTTCGGAGTACTTCAGCAGCAGGCCCGGATTGATGCGGGTCAGGTCCACGTGCCCCATGGTCCAGCCGCCGAAGCGGCGCTCGGAAATCTCCCCGTACACCAGCAGGCGGACGTGGTGATGCCGATCGTCCTGGGCGATGGTGTTGTAGAGATCGCAGACCGCGTCGCGGCCGCCCTCGAGCACCTGGATGAACACGTCCTCGGTGAAGCATAGGGCGCCGGTGATGCCCACGGCGACGTTGTTCTTGCGCGACTTCTGAAGGATCGTGTCGATCAGCGGCGCGGCGAGCGGCGCTGTCGGCCGGCTGGCGTAAAGGCAATGAACGAGCATGGCGACCTCAGTGCTTCAGATTGATGAGCGAGAGAAACTCTCTGCGCAGGCCCGGGTCCTTGAGGAATGAGCCGCGCATCACGCTGTTGACCATTTTCGTCGTGAGGTCCTTCACGCCGCGCCAGTGCATGCAGAAGTGATCCGCTTCCATGACGACCGCCAATCCGTCCGGGCTCACTTTCGACATCAGGAGATCGGCGACCTGCGTGATGGCCTCTTCCTGGATTTGCGGGCGGCTCATGATCCATTCGGCCAGGCGCGAATACTTCGACAGGCCGATGAGGTTCGAATGCTGGTTGGGCATGATACCGATCCACAGGCGGCCCATGATGGGGCAGAAGTGGTGGCTGCACGCGCTGCGCACCGTGATGGGCCCCACGATCATCAGCTCGTTCAGGCCTTCCGCGTTCGGGAATTCCGTGACCGGAGGGGGCGCCACATAGCGGCCGCGAAACACCTCGTTGAGGTACATCTTGGCGACGCGGCGCGCGGTGTCCTGCGTGTTGTGGTCCGTCGTGGTGTCGATCACCAGGCTTTCAAGCACCGCGTCGAACTTGCCGGCCACTTCGTCGAGAAGCGCCTCCAGTTCGCCCGGTTCGATGAAGTCTGAGATGTTGTCGTTCGCGTTGAACCTCTGCTTCGAGGTGACGATTCTGGCGCGGATCTTGGCGGATACGGCGACAGTTTCTTCTTCCGCCTTTTTGGGTGTGTCGTTCATGGTCGCTCGCAAATCCCTGCTGACGAGGGTTTCTATGCGCCGGCGCCCCGTCAAGGTCAATCGACCGGCGTAGCTTCGGGGCCGCCGCCAAAGGCCCGCGGGCGGGCCGGTCCGCCGTGGAACACGCGCCGCACAAGGCCGCGCGCTTCGCATTCGGATCCAGCGTTCGCAAAAGCAATCAGGGCCGCCACATTCGCATGTGACGGCCCTGATGTTTGTAACTTGAGCGATCGCGATGTCCGACGCTCTGTCGGTTTAGCGCGAATAGAACTCGATCACGAGGTTCGGTTCCATCATGACCGGGTAGGGCACTTCCGAGGGAAGCGGAATGCGGGTCATCTTGGCGGTCATCTTGGAGTGGTCGGCCTCGTAATAGTCCGGCACGTCGCGCTCGGCGAGACCGACGGACTCAAGCAGGATCACGAGCTGCTTGGAGCTGTCCTTCACTTCGACGAGGTCGCCGGGCTTCACCAGATAGGATGCGATGTTCACGCGGCGGCCGTTGACGCGGATGTGGCCGTGGTTGACGAACTGGCGCGCGGCGAACGGCGTCGGGGCGAACTTGGCGCGGTACACCACCGCGTCGAGGCGACGCTCCAGCAAGCCGATCAGGTTGTCGCCCGAGTCGCCCTTCATGCGGATGGCTTCCGCGTAGTACTTGCGGAACTGCTTCTCGGAGATGTTGCCGTAATAGCCCTTGAGCTTCTGCTTCGCCTTCAGCTGGGTGCCGAAGTCGGACATCTTGCCCTTGCGGCGCTGGCCGTGCTGGCCGGGGCCGTATTCGCGGCGGTTGACCGGGCTCTTCGGACGGCCCCAGATGTTCTGGCCCATGCGGCGGTCGATTTTATACTTGGATTCTGCGCGCTTCGTCATCGCGGTTCCCCGTGTTTGGATCGCCGGCGAGGCCACGGGTCAGCGGGCGCGAAAGCGCCGCTCAGGTCCGCGTCTCCTCCCGCCGGCAGGTGGCGGAGGAACGCGCCCTCCTCTGTCTCTCGTCTTCCGCAAGGAAGGCTCGGGACCGACAGGCTGCTCACCGGCATGCGGGAGCGGCCACGGGTGCGTTGAATGCAACACGCGCCCCAGAGAGGCGCGCGATGAGGGGTGGATAGAGGGCGGGCGCCTGAAAGTCAATCGGGCGCTCTCGCGCGCGCAGCCGACGGGTTTTTCTCGCGGGCTGCGAAGCCCCGCAGGGCTAGGCGGATCAAGGGCATGGCGCACGAGCGGGACGCAAGCTTCAATTTAGAAGAATTATAATGTACTGATTTTGCTTGAACTTCCTGGCGAGATGGCGATTGTGGCGCATCCTGTCCGAAACGAATTCCACAAGGAGACCCGAATGATCGCCCGACGCACCTTGACGAACCTCGCGCTGGCCGGCGCCAGCCTCCTGGCCCTCGCGGTTCCTGCGGCGGCCCAGCAGGCGGTGAACCTGTACACCACCCGCGAGCCGGGCCTGGTGCGTCCGCTCATCGAGGCGTTCACCAAGAGCACGGGCGTCAAGGTCAACACGGTGTTCGTAAAGGACGGGCTCGCCGAGCGCGTGGCGGCCGAAGGGGAGCGTTCCCCGGCCGACGTGCTGATGGCGGTGGACGCTGGCAACCTGCTCGACCTCGTGGACCGCGGCGTCGCCCAGCCGGTCAAGTCGGGCGCCCTGGAGGCGGCGGTGCCGGCGAACCTGCGCGATCCGGAAGGCCGCTGGTTCGCGCTCTCCATGCGCGCCCGTACGGTTTACGCCGCCAAGGCGCTGGGCCTGAAGAGCATCGGCTATGAAGACCTCGCGGACCCCAAGTACAAGGGCAAGGTCTGCCTGCGCTCGGGCCAGCATCCCTACAACACCGCGCTGATCGCAGCCTATATCGCGCATCACGGCGCGGAGAAGGCCGAGGCGTGGCTGCGGGGCGTGAAGGCCAATCTCGCCCGCAAGCCCTCGGGCGGCGACCGCGAGGTCGCGCGCGACATCCTGGCGGGCATTTGCGAGATCGGCCTGGGCAATTCCTACTATGTCGGCCTGATGCGCTCGGGCGAGGGCGGGCCGGACCAGAAGAAGTGGGGCGACGCCATCGACGTCGTGCTGCCGACGTTCGAGGGCAAAGGCACGCACGTCAACGTGTCCGGGGCGGCGGTCGCCAAGAACGCGCCGAACCGCGAGATGGCGGTGAAGTTCATGGAATGGCTGGTCTCGGCGGACGCGCAGGCGGTGTACGCCAACGGCGTGTACGAATATCCGGTCACCAAGGCGGCCGCCATGAGCCCGATCATCGCCGCGCTGGGCGAACTCAGGATCGACCCGCTGCCGCTGGGCGACGTGGTGCGCAACCGCAAGCAGGCCAGCGAGCTCGTCGACAAGGTCGGCTTCGACAATTAACCCCAAGCGGGGTATGCGGGGCGCTTGCGCTGGCGCGTCTGGCCGGCGCAGGCGGGGCCCATGGCGCAAAGAGCGATGAACAGCGTGTTCGGGAAAGGCGGCGACCGCAGATGGATCGCCGCCTCTGCGTGCGTCGCGCTGCTGGTGGTGGCGCCGGTGGCGTCGCTGGCGTTCATCGCCGCGCGCGGGTCCGGCGACCTGTGGCCGCACATCCTCGCTTACGTGCTGCCGCAGGCGCTGCGCGATACGGCGATCCTGCTGGCGGGCGTGGGGCTTGTGGTCAGCGTGCTGGGGGTCGGGCTCGCCTGGCTGGTGACGGCCTACGACTTTCCCGGCCGGCGCGCGTTCGACTGGGCGCTGCTGCTGCCGCTCGCCATGCCGACGTATATCGTCGCCTTCGCGTATCTGGATCTCGTGCATCCCCTGGGCCCCATCCAGTCCGGGCTGCGCGCCCTGCTGGGCCTGAGCGATCCGCGCGCCCTCTGGTTTCCGGACGTGCGCTCCATGGGCGGGTGCATCCTGCTGCTGGGCTTCGTGCTCTATCCGTACGTCTATCTCTCCACCCGGGCGATGTTCCTGATGCAGGCGGGCAGCCTGCTGGAGGCCGCGCGGATGCTGGGGGCGGGGCGTACGCGCATGTTCTTCCGCGTCGCCCTGCCGCTGGCGCGGCCCGCCATCGCCGTGGGGGTGTCGCTCGCCCTGATGGAGACGCTGAACGACATCGGGGCCTCGGAATTCCTCGGCGTCAGGACGCTGTCGGTGTCGATCTACGCCACGTGGATCAACCGCTCGAACCTGCCGGGCGCCGCGCAGATCGCCCTTGCGATGCTGGCCATCGTGGTCGCCCTCGTGCTGCTCGAGCGCTGGGCCCGCCGCCGCCAGCGCTATGTCAGCCAGGCCCAGCGGGCGCGCCGGGCCGCGCCCCTGCGGCTCACCGGCTGGCGGGCTGGACTGGCGCTCGCCGCCGCAAGCGCGCCAGTGCTCATCGGCTTCCTGATGCCCGCCGCCCACATCGCCGCGGAGGCGGTGAAGCGGGTGCGGTTCGCGGGCCTGTCGCCGCAGATCGGACGTGAGATCCTCACCACCATCCTGGTCGCCAGCGCGGCGACGCTGGCCGCCGTGGCGCTGGGTTTCCTGGTGGCCTACGCGGCGCGGCTGTCGCGCGGCGCCCTGGGGGGCGGGCTGTTGCGGCTCGCTTCGCTGGGCTACGCGGTGCCCGGTACGGTGCTGGCCATCGGGTTGATGACGCCGCTGTTCGCGCTGGACAACATGCTGGCGGACGCGGGCGCCTGGTTCGGCGTGTCCATGGGCCTCGTGCTGTCGGGCTCCGGCGCGGCGCTGGTCTACGCCTATGTGGCGCGCTTTCTGGCCATCTCGGCGGGCGGCGTCGAATCCGGGCTGGCGAAACTCTCGCCCTCCCTCGACCATGCGGCCCGGGCGCTGGGCGAGACGGCGGGGGGCGCCATGCGGCGCGTTCACCTGCCGCTGATCCGGCCGGCGCTGGGCGCTGCGGCCTTGCTCGTTTTCGTGGATTGCATGAAAGAACTTCCGGCGACGCTGCTTCTGCGTCCGCTGAACTTCGAGACGCTGGCCACGCACCTTTATGGCGAGGCGGCGCGGGGCACGTATGAGGACGGCTCGGTGGCGGCCATGTGCATCATTCTGGTCGGGCTCATTCCCGTCATGCTGCTCGCGCGGCTCGGGCGGCGGCCTTCGCTCGCCTGGAAGGGCGCCGTGACGCCCACCGGGGACGAGATGGCGCGCGACCTGCTGCTGGGCGACGTCCAGCCGACCATGGCTACCAAGAGGGGCGCTCCATGAGCCAGGCGGGCGAATTGCGCGCCTCCGGGGCGTCGCTGGAGCTGGAAGGCGTGCGCCAGACGTTCGGCGCGACGCTGGCCGTGGACGACGTGTCGCTGAGAGTGGAGCCGGGCGAAATCGTGTGCCTGCTGGGCCATTCGGGCTGCGGCAAGACCACGCTGCTGCGCGTGGTGGCGGGGCTGGAGCGCCCCGGCGCGGGACGGGTGCTGCTGGACGGTCGGGAGGTCGCGGGGCCGTCGCGCTTCACGCCGCCAGAGCAGCGGGGCGTGGGCATGATGTTCCAGGACTACGCGCTCTTCCCGCACCTGACCATCGTGGACAACGTCATGTTCGGCCTGTCGCGGACGCCGGCCGCGAAGGCTGGCGCCATCGCGCGCGCGGCGCTGGCCCGCGTCGGCCTCGCGCGGTATGCGGAGGATTATCCGCACATGCTGTCCGGCGGCGAGCAGCAACGCGTGGCGCTGGCGCGCGCGCTCGCCCCGCATCCCGGCATCCTGCTGATGGACGAGCCGTTCTCGAACCTAGACCAGCGCATGCGCGAGCGCATCCGCCAGGAGACGTCCAGCCTGCTGCGTGAAAAAGGCGCCACGGCCCTGGTGGTCACCCACGATCCACAGGAGGCCATGCTGCTGGCCGACCGCATCGCCCTGATGCGCGCCGGCCGAATCGTGCAGGCCGGGACCGCGCAGGAGCTTTATGAACGGCCCAACGGACTGTTCGCCGCACGCTTCTTTTGCGACCTGAACGAAATTCCTGCGACGGCGGAGAACGGCTGCGTGGTCACGCCGCTGGGGACGTTCGCCGCGCCCGCAGGCGTTCCCGACGGCGCCGTCACGGTGTGCGTGCGCCCGCAGGGGATCGCGCCGCAGGAGGCGCAGGCGGGCGCGCGGGGGGTGATGCTGACGCGCCGTTTTCTGGGGGATTACGAGGTCGCCCAGGTGGCCGTCGAGGGCCTTGAGACGGCGGTGCAGATGCGTCTGGCGCCCGGCCGCGGCCCCGCGCCCGGCGAGGCGACGGGGTTGCATGTCGACCCCGCGCATGTGCTTGTTTTCCGCCGGGACTCGGTTTAGCCTAGCTTGCGTCCGTTAAAGGGCGTCTGATTTTTTTGAAGTCCTTACAAGCAGTTCGGCCGGCTCGCGTTTGCAAGCCTCGCCTTGTCCGACGTCGAATTTTTCCAAGTCACGTTTTCACTAAATACATTTTGAGCAGAGGCAACATGAAGACCAGGAAGCGCAAGGCGAAGCGCGGTTTCGCGGCTATGTCGCTCGAAAAACGTCGAGAAATTGCAAGAAAAGGCGGCCAGTCCGTCAAGCCCGAAAACAGGGCTTTCGCCCAGAACCGCGATCTGGCGTCCAGCGCCGGCCGCAAGGGCGGCGCCCAGTCTCCTGGCAAGCGCCGCAGGCGCAGGATCGTTCTGCCCGCAGCCGTCGCCGTCGCCGCCGCCCCGGCTCCTGCTCCTGCTCCCGTCCTTGCGCCCGAGCCCTTGCCGCTGGCTGCCGAATAGGCAGGTCCGGGACATAAAAAGCGAGCGGACTTCGCTTTCGCGGCTCCGCTCGCTTTCGGCAGACTGCGCTGGGCTTTCGTCCGGCGCGCCTGGCTACTTTCGTTCGTGGGCTTATTCGACCACGTAGACAACGCGGCGCGACGACGGATCGACCAGCACGGCGCGGTCGTTCACGTAGCTGTAGCGATAGTTCGCCAGGCCCGCGTTGCCTTCCACCGGGTAGAACTCGACGTCCCGCGGCAGCACGGCGCCGACGGCCACGTCGCCCTGGACGCGAACGGACGGGCGGCGATGCTGCACGACGTAGCCGCGCACGTAGGTGCGGTCAGCGTCCGAGATCGACCCGACCGCGCCGCCCGCGATGGCGCCGGCCGCGCCGCCCACGACAGCGCCCACAGGCCCGCCGACAATCGCCCCGCCGACTGCGCCCGTCGCCGCGCCAGCGGCCGCGCCGCCGTTCGCGCCGCTCTGGGCGAGAGCGGGAGCGGTGAGAAGAGCCGCGAGGGCGGCGGCGCCGATTACTTGCTTAATCATGTGAAGACCTCCATTGGGTTCCGGGCAATCCAACGTGAGCTTCCCGTTATTGTTCCGGCGCCCGCCGCGTAGCGTCGCTCAGGTTTTCAACAATGCGCCGTGACCGCCCGGGCGTTTGCGCTCGCGCCCGGGCGCGCCTATCTGCTGGCCTGTGAGACGAACCATAGGGAGCAGGGCGCGATGCGCGCAGGCGAAGCCGACATACTGTGCGTGCCGGGGCTGAGCCCCTTCAGCGACGACCATTGGTTGAAGCGCTGGGAGGGGCGGCTTTCCACCGCGCGGCTCGTGGGCGCGCCGGAGCCCTCCGACCATGCCCGCTGGACGCAGGCCATCCGGGACGCCGTGGCGCAGGCGCAGCGTCCCGTGGTGCTGGTGGCGCATTCGCTGGGCGTGCTCGCCGCCGCGCACGCCCTGGAGCAGGCCGAGCCCGGCCGCGTGCGGGGCGGCTTCTTTGTGAGCGCGCCCTCGCAGCGCGGCTTGCAGGCGCTGCCGCACGTGGACCCCGCCTTCGCGCCGCCGCTGGGGCCGTTGCCGTTTCCCTCGCTGCTCGTCGCCAGCCGCGACGATCCGCACGCGACCTATGAGGAGATGGAGGCCATGGCGCTGGACTGGGGCTCGCAGATCGTCGACGCGGGCGCCGTCGGCCACATCGACGCTGCGTCCGGCCATGGGCCGTGGCCGGAAGGCCTGATGCGCTTCGGGGCGTTTCTGTCCCGGCTCTGACGCGGTTTGCATCGCGCAAGGCGCGGCCTATGCTGGCCTCCTGAGCGCGCCGCACGAACGCGCCGTCCGGGAGGAGACCGCATGAAAGCGCGCGCTTGCCTTGCTTCCATCATGCTCGCGGCGGGCGCGCTCGCAGCCGCGCCTTGCGCGATGGCCGACCCGGTGGCGGACTTCTATCGCGGCAACACGGTGCGCATCGTCAACTGGGCGGCGGCGGGCGGCGAATACGACATCCACGGCAAGCTCGTCAGCCGCCACATGGGCCGCCACGTTCCCGGCCATCCCACCATGGTGCATTCCACCATGACGGGCGGCGGCGGGCTGGTGGCCGCCAACCATCTCTACAACATCGCCCCGAAGGACGGCACGTCGCTGGGCGTCATGGTGTCGAGCCTCGCGCTGTTCCAGGCGCTGGGGGACGACGCGATCCGCTATGACGCCGCGCAGTTCGGCTGGATCGGCACGATCGCCCCCACGCAGGAAAACCTCGTGGCGTGGCGCACCGCGCCCGCCAAGCGGTTCGAAGACCTGCGCTCCACGCAGTTCGTGCTGGGCGCCAGCGGCGCAGGCTCGGCGAGCGTCATGGTGCCCACGGTGATGAACGCGCTGCTGGGCACCAGGATCAGGATCGTGCCGGGCTATCCGGGCGGCAGCCAGATCAACCTTGCGATGGAGCGCGGCGAGAGCATGGGCCGCTGGAACACCTGGTCCTCGTGGAAGACCACGCATCCCGACTGGATCCGCGACGGGACGATCGTTCCGCTCGTGCAATCGGCGTTGAAGAAGCCCGCGGACCTGCAGGACGCGCCGCTGCTCATCGACCTCGCCGCCAACGAAGACGACCGCCGGATCTTCGCGCTTCTGGCCTCCGCGGCGGAGGTCGGGCGCCCGCTGGTGGCCGCGCCCGGCGCGCCGCCCGACAGGCTCGACGCGCTGATCGCCGCCTACCGGGCGATGACGACCGACCCCGAGTTCGTCAAGGAAGCGCAGGCCCTGAAGATCGAGATCGCGCCGCTCATCGGCGAGGAGCTGCAGGCGATCGTGCGGCAGGCCCTCGCCACGCCAAGGCCGCTGGCGGAGAGGCTGAAGGCGCTGGTGAAGTGAGTAGGAAGGCCTTATTCAAGGTTTACATTCCTTGAGGGCTTTGCTGATGATTGAGCCGGGGGTAAGTCGACGTTTAATCGGTATTTTCTTGGTCATTTCGCCATTTGTTATATGGACTATTCTGCTTTACTTTATCAGCACATGTGAGCGATTTCCCATCGTTGACTTTCTGTCTGGCGGGGAGGCGCTTGGCTGCGCCGATTACTGGTTAAATCGCTACCAGACGTTGGTCGGGGGCCTGATCGCTTTTGTAGGAGCTTTGTTGACCGTCGTTTTCATTCATCGTCAAATCCAACAGTCTTCGACCCAAGTGGAAGAGCAGCGACGGCGTAGGAGTTTCGCGGCGAACGCAACATTGCCTTTAGCACTAGACCAAATTGTTGGTTACGCCGAGTTGTGCATTTCAGAGATCAAAAAAATATACGAATCAAAACAGGACCAATCTGGCTTGGCGACATTGAAGAACTGTAGCTTCGTTGTTCCTGACGTGCCGCCGTCGGCGCTTTTGGTCCTTAAAGAGTGCATTGAATACGCCGATGCTGAAGTTGCACGGGATCTGAAAGCACTCGTTGTAATTTTACAACTCCAGCATGCCAGGTTCGAAAACACCCAGGCGAGATTAATGTCTCAAGGCAGCGGCAAAATCGTGTCGTGGGGAAATCTTGATGACGTGGTTCACGATGCGTTAGAAGTAGGCGCTGAGGCTGAGCGCTTTCTTCCATATGGGAGAGGGCAAAGCGCCATACCTTCGCCAATTAACATCCCTAATTTTGCATTTCATTTACATGTGGATTTGTGGTGTCCAAGAGTTTCGAACTCATTTCCCACTCACAAGAGTATGAAACGAGTCCTCGGGTTCGAATAGCCCCTCGCGTCCATCGACCCTCAGGCCGTTCCGAACACACGCCTGAAGATCGTGTCCACCTGCTTCAGGTGGTAGCCGAGGTCGAAGAGCTCTTCGAGCTCCGCGTCCGAGAGCTTCGCGGAGACGTCCTTGTCGGCTTTCAGCAGGGTGAGGAAATCGCCCTCGCCGCGCCACACCGGCATGGCGTTGCGCTGCACGAACGCGTAGGCGTCCTCGCGCGACACGCCCTTTTGCGTCAGGGCGAGCAGCACGCGCTGGGAGTGCACGAGGCCGCCCAAGCGGTCGAGGTTCTTCTGCATGTTCTCGGGGTAGACGATCAGCTTTTCGATCACGCCTGTGAGGCGCGCCAGCGCGAAGTCCAGCGTCACCGTCGCGTCCGGGCCGATCATGCGCTCGACGCTGGAATGGGAGATGTCGCGCTCGTGCCACAGCGCCACGTTCTCCATGGCCGGCAGCGCCATGCCGCGCACGAGGCGCGCGAGGCCGGTGAGGTTTTCCGTCAGCACGGGATTGCGCTTGTGCGGCATGGCCGAGGAGCCCTTCTGGCCCGCCGAGAAGAACTCCTCCGCCTCCAGCACTTCGGTGCGCTGCAGATGGCGGATCTCGGTCGCGAGGCGCTCGACGCTGGACGCGACGACGCCCAGCGTGGCGAAGAACATGGCGTGCCGGTCGCGGGGAATGACCTGCGTCGAGACGGGCTCCGCCTGCAGGCCCATCTTCTCCGCCACATGCTCCTCCACGCGCGGATCGATGTTGGCGAACGTGCCGACGGCGCCTGAAATGGCGCACGTGGCGATCTCCTCGCGGGCGTTCACGAGCCGCTGGCGGCAGCGGGAGAACTCCGCATGGGCCTGGGCCATCTTCAGCCCGAACGTGACCGGCTCGGCATGGATGCCATGCGAGCGGCCGATGCAGGGCGTCATCTTGTGTTCGAACGCGCGCGTCTTCAGCGCCGCCAGCAGGGCGTCGACGTCGGCGATGAGAATGTCGGCGGCGCGCTTCATCTGCACGGCCAGGCACGTGTCGAGCACGTCCGAGGACGTCATGCCCTGATGCACGAAGCGCGAATCCTCGCCGATGAATTCGGCGAGATGCGTGAGGAACGCGATGACGTCGTGCTTGGTCACGCGCTCGATCTCGTCGATGCGGTCCACGTCGAACGTGACGTTCCCGGCCCGCTCCCAGATCGCCTTCGCGCTCTCCTTCGGGATGACGCCGATCTCCGCCAGCGCGTCGCACGCGTGGGCCTCGATCTCGAACCAGATCCGGAAGCGCGTCTGCGGGTCCCAGATCTTCACCATCTCGGGGCGGGAATAACGGGGGATCATGTGCGGGTCTCCGCCTCGCGGACGCGGGTCCGGGGTGCTGGCTGCAGGATTTGGCGTCGCGTAACACGGGCGGCGCCCGCAGGCAAAGCGCGCGGCGGGGCTCAGCCCAGCGCCGCGAGGGCCGGAAAGGTTTCCAGCAGCCAGAACGAGACGTTCTGCATCGTGCCCGTCAGGAAGGCGATTCCGGTGACGACCAGCAGCGCGCCCACGACCTTCTCGACCAGCGCGAAGTTCTTCTTGAACCGGCTGAGGAAGCCCATGAACGGCTCGATGGCGAAGGCGGCCAGCAGGAAGGGCGCCCCCAGGCCCGCCGAATAGGCGGCCAGCAGGGCCGCGCCCTGGCTGACGGTTTCCTCGCTGCCCGCCACCGCCAGGATGGCCGCCAGAATGGGCCCGATGCACGGCGTCCAGCCGAACGCGAACGCGAGGCCCATCACGTAGGCGCCCCACAGCCCCACGGGCTTTTCCACCGCCACGCGCTTCTCCCGGTAGAGCAGCGCCAGACGCCACACGCCCAGGAAGTGCAGGCCCATGGCGATGATCGCGAGGCCCGCCAGCGCGGACAGGGCGCCCATGTACTGGCGGATCGCCTGCCCGAACGCCGACGCCGTGGCGCCAAGCCCCACGAACACGGTGGAGAACCCCAGCACGAACAGCACGGCCGCCAGCGCGATGTCGCGCCGCGCGCGCCGTTCGCCGCCTTCCGCGAGTTCCTCGATGGTCGTGCCCGCGATGAACGTGAGGTAGGGCGGCACCAGCGGCAGCACGCATGGACTGAGGAAGGACAAGAGGCCCGCGAGGATCGCGGCGGGAAAGGTCACGTCGGCCATGCGCCCGTCTTAGCAGCCCGGGCCACGTCGGCGGAAGCGTTCATGCCGCCGCACCGGATGACGAACGCGTGACGCCCGGCGGCCGGACACATTAACGTTCGGTTAGCCACGTTCAAGCTAGAGCTGGGACGACGCGCGCCGGGCGCCCTTTTTCGCCCGCAGTCGCATTTTACGCTGCCGGGATTGCCCATGACCAAGTTTTCGCTCGCCGCCGCGTGCCTCCTGATCGCCGCTCCCGCGCTTGGGGCCGACCTGCCGAGCCGGTCCGCCCCGCAGGCGCCGGGCCCTGCCTATTCCCTGCCGCTCTTCTCGTGGTCCGGCTATTACGCGGGCGCCCAGGCGTTCTACGCCCAGGGCCGGGACAAGTGGTCGGCGCCTGCGCAAAGCCTGAAGCCGGACGGGTTCGGGGCTGGCCTGCACGCCGGCTATAACTGGACGTTCGGCCAGGTCGTGGCGGGCCTTGAGGGCGATGTGGAGTACGGCAAGGCCTCCGCCCATCGATTCGCATTGGGCGCGCTGTCCCAGACGCAGATCGGCTTTCGCAGCTCCGCCCGTCTGCGGGCCGGTTACGCCTTCGACAGCGTTCTGCTCTACGTGACCGGCGGCGCGGCGGCGGCGCGCGTCCAGCGCAGCGTCGCCACCGCCCAGGCGGTCTCCACCGGAGAGAGCACGCGGCTGGGCTGGACGGCGGGCGCAGGCGTCGAATACGCCCTCGCCGAAAACTGGTCCGCCCGGGCGGAATACCGCTTCAGCGCCTTTGGCTCCCAGAGCGCCGCGTGGAGCGGAGCCGGGGCGCATTACGCGCTGAAGGACCACAGCCTCCGGGTGGGCGCCTCATACCGGGTGGGCGAAGCCGCAGGTCCCGTGGTGGCGCGGTACTAACCGTTTCCAAACAACGCTCTGGGAAGCCCGGCCGCACGCGGGCTTATGGCGTTAGTGGTTGCAAAATCAGACTCCTGACTCATGCTCAAGGTGAAGCATATTTGCAACAGGGCCGGGCTTAAGCGCAGCAAGCCGTGAACCGGGCTTGCAGCATGAACTGAACCGTTGTTAAGAATGGTGAAGGTCTAGCGGTCTTCGGATCGGCTTATGGCGAACCGGCTCAACCGGTTCCTGCTTCGGGCCTTAAGAAACGGCGTCAATTCAAAGGAATTTTCGATGAAAAAGGTTCTTCTCACCGCGGCGTTCGCCGCTCTGTCCGTCCCCGCCCTGGCGGCTGACCTCCCCCGTCGTTCGGCCGCCCCGACGCCCGTCTATGCGGCCCCGATCTTCACGTGGTCCGGCTTCTACGTCGGCGCGCAGCTCGGCTACGCCTGGGGCAAGGACAAGTTCTCCGTGCTGACGCCCGTCGTCGATTCGTTCTCCACCTCGCCCGCCGGCCTGCTCGGCGGCGTGCACGCCGGCTACAACTGGCAGACGGGCTCCATCGTCCTCGGCGTCGAGGCTGACCTCGAGCTCGCCAACGCCCGCGACAACCTGGCCCGCACGATCGGCGGCACCGCGCTCGTTCTCGGCAGCCGCATCGGCACCCAGGGCTCGCTGCGCCTGCGCGCCGGCTACGCGTTCGACCGCACCCTGCTGTACGTGACCGGCGGCGTCGCCGGCGCGAGCATCAAGGAGAGCGTGATCGCCGCTGGCGTGAAGACCAGCACCTCCGGCACGGAATACGGCTACACGCTCGGCGCCGGCGTTGAATACGCCATCACCAACAACATCTCGGCGCGCGCCGAATACCGCTTCACGGACTTCGGCAAGTCCAACTACGCCGGCACGGTCGGCGGCGGCGTCGGCGCCGTCACCGCCAACTTCAAGACCACCGACCACGCGGTTCGCGTCGGCGTCTCCTACCGCTTCGGCGGCATGGGCCCGGTCGTCGCCCGCTACTAAGAGCTTCGCTCTCCTGGAGAGCGGCTGATCTGCGAGAGCCCGGCGGAAACGCCGGGCTTTTTGCGTTGGGCGCAGGCGGATCTCAGCGCCCCGGAGCCCGCGCCTGCGTTCCGCCGGGCACGCGACCCGCTCCCGCGGGCAGGTGATTCGCGCGCGAATTCGTGGTTTCCTGCGCCATGCGCAATCTCATCACGGACATTCCCGGCGTTGCGGTGGGCAATGCACACGACTCTCGCCTCGCCACGGGCGTGACGGCGCTCATCTTCGACCGCCCCGCCGTGGCCTCGGTCGCCATACACGGCGGCGCGCCGGGCGTCCGCGACACGGCGCTTCTGGAACCTGAGATGTCCGTCGAGGCGGTGGACGCGCTCGTGCTGTCGGGCGGGTCGGCGTTCGGGCTGGATTCCATGGGCGGCGTCATGGCGCATTTGCGCGCCCTGGGGCGCGGTTTTCGGGTTCGGGACCTGCGGGTGCCGATCGTCCCCGGTGCGGTGATCTTCGACCTGTTGGCGGGCGGAGCGCGCGACTGGGCGCATCCGCCCTGGTGGGAGCTGGGACGCGCGGCCGCGCAGGCGGCCAGCGCGGATTTCGCGCTGGGCACGGCGGGCGCGGGCTACGGCGCCACGACGCAGAACGTCAAAGGCGGGCTTGGCTCGTCCAGCGGCGCCACGCCTTCCGGGTTTCTGGTCGGCGCGCTGGTGGTGGTCAACGCGGTCGGCTCGGCCCTCATCGGGGACGGGCCGCACTTCTGGGCGGCGCCGCATGAGCGGGCAGGGGAGTTCGGCGGCCTCGGCTGGCCGGCGCGGATCGACGCGTCCGCCCTGTCGCCGCCCTTTAAGGGCGATCCCTCGCCGTCGGCGCGCGAGAACACCACCATCGCCATCGTGGCGACGGACGCCGCACTGTCGAAGGCGCAGGCGAAGCGAATCGCCGTCATGGCGCACGATGGGCTCGCGCGGGCGCTGCGGCCCGCCCATGCGCCCATGGACGGCGACGTGACGTTCGCCGCCGCCACCGGCGGTGCGGGCCGCGCGCCGGACCTGCGCGAGCTTGCGGCGCTCGGGCACGAGGCGGCCGAATGCCTCGCGCGGGCGGTGGCGCGCGCTGTTTTCGAAGCGCATGCGCCCCCCGGGGCCAAGGGGCCGCCCGCGTGGCGCGACCTCTTCGGCCAATAGTTCATGACAAGAATGGCCGCGCCCCCTCGTCATCGGCGGCGCGCGGACCTACATTGTTTGCGCTGCATCATGCCGCCAGGGCGCGTTTCGCCGCGTGCGGCGTATCCGAGGATCGAATGACCTTCACCAAAGCGTCCCTGTTCGCCCTGATGGTCGCAGCCCTGTCGCCCGCGCCGTCCTTCGCCCAGCCATCGAGCTGGCGCGACGTGCTCAACCTCTATTATCGTTACGACGTGGCGTTCGACGGATGCGACGCGGTGCAGCCCGGCGCCTCCGAGATGCTGCGGCTGGAGCGCGCCATTGAGGCGGCGGAGGCGAATTCCGGCCTGACGGAGGACGCTCTGGACGAGGCCTATTCGCAGGTCGAATACGAGGCGGAGGCCGACAAGGCCGCTTTCTGCGCCGAGATGGCGGACGCTGTGCAGCGCGTGCGGGACATCCCCGACAATCGCTGACGCGGCTCAGTCGGCCCGCCGCCGGCCCGCCATGGCGAGCCAGAAGGCGAGCGTGCCCACGCAGATGACGGCGAAGAGAATCCACAGCACAGGGTCGTAGGCGCCGAAATAATCGCGCAGCATCGCCACGCTCACCGGCGCCATGGTGCGCGGCAGGATGCAGACGGTGGTCAGAGCGCCCGTAATGGCGCCGTAACCGCGAATGCCGAAGATTTCCGCGATCGCCGTCTGGCGCACGATCATGATCACCCCCGCCGCCATGCCGTACACGAGCGCGAACAGCGCCAACCCCCACAGGCCCAGCGGCGCGAGGTAGATGAGGATCAGGATGCCGAGGCCGAACACCGGGAAGGCGAGCCGCCCGGTCTTTTTCGCCGAGGCGCCGGGGTCGATGTAGTAGAGCGCGAGACGCCCCACGACGGCCGCCGGGCCGTTGAAGGCGAACACCGTGACGGCGATCTCCGAGGGCACTTTCCATTCCTGCATCAGCGGCAGGAAGTGGATGAGCACGCCCGTGATGACGAACCAGTGGACGGAGCACGCCACCGCCAGCAGCCAGAACGCGGGCGTGCGGACGGCCGCCTGCAGGGGCGAGGGGCCCATGACGGCGGAGGGCATCCGCCCTTCCGCCAGCGCGGCCTCGCGGCGCTTGAACTCCGCAGTCCGGCTGCCCACCGTGCCGCGCAGGATCACGCCGTAGATCAGCGCCGGGCCCAGCAACTGGATCGCCGCCAGCACCAGCAGCCCCTGCCGCCAGCCCAGATGGGTGACGGCGAGGCTGGCCACCGGCACGACCGAGATGGACGAGAGCCCGGAGAGAATCGCCACCCAGGTGAGCCCGCGCCGGAAGTCCCGGATATTGGCCGTCACCACCGCCGCCGTGACGTTGCCCAGCGACATGGACTGGGCGACGCCCAGCGCCAGCCAGAGCGCATAGAAGCCCGCGAGCGAATCGACCGTGGACCAGAAGACCAGCAGGGCCGCCGCGCCCGTGGCGCCCGCCGCCATCACCATGCGCCCGCCGCGCCGATCCACCCAGTGCCCCACCGGAATGCCGAACAGGTCCGCGCAGAACAGGCCGAGCGTGAACGCGCCGGTCATCTGCGTCACCGTCCAGCCGAACTCGGCCTGCATGGGCTTCACGAAAATCGAAAAGGAGTGGAACAGGACGCCGAAGCTCAGGATCTGCCCGATGGCGAGCCCGAAGACGATGACGTTGTCGCTGAACCTGAGCTGTTTTTGGTCTTCTGCGGGCTTCATGGAACGCAACATAGAGGCATTCGGGGATTTTCTCACCCGCGTTCGCGCGGGCCAGCCCTGCGCGCAGCGCGGCGCGCGCATGGACGCCGGACGCCCTGCATGCTAACCGCTCGCCATGTCCCAGACCCCGCGCCCCCTCCAGATCTGCCCCTCGATCCTGTCCGCCGACTTCGCCGCGCTGGGCGAAGACGTCCGCGCCGTCATGGACGCGGGCGGCGACGTCGTGCACGTGGACATCATGGACGGGCACTTCGTGCCCAACATCTCGTTCGGCCCCATGGTGATGCAGTCGATTCGCAAGATCACCGCCAAGCCGTTCGACGTTCACCTGATGATTTCGCCCGTGGATCTTTACCTTGAGGCGTTCGCCCGGGGCGGGGCGGACGTCATCACCGTGCACGCGGAAGCGGGGCCGCACCTGCACCGCACGCTCCAGGCCATCCGGGCGCTGGGCACGCGCGCGGGCGTGTCGCTCAATCCCGCGACGCCGGAAAGCGTGCTGGAGTACGTGCTCGACGACGTGGACCTGATTCTTGTGATGACCGTAAACCCGGGGTTCGGCGGCCAGAGCTTCATTCCCTCGGGCCTCGAGAAGATCGCCCGCATCCGCCAGATGATCGGCGGCCGGCCCATCGACCTTGAAGTGGACGGCGGCGTGACGGCCGACAACGCAGGCGCCATCGCCGCGGCTGGCGCCAACTGGCTTGTGGCGGGCTCGGCCGTGTTCAAGGGTGGGCCTCCAGCCTATGCCAAGAACATCGAAGCCATCCGCCGAGCGGCGCTGAGCGCGCGCGGGGAGCTGGTCTAGCGCAGCTTTCTTCCTTCTCCTGCGGAGCGGGAGAAGGCGGGGCTCGCGCAGCAAGCCTCGGATGAGGGCGGAGCCGCTGCGCCCCCTAGCGTTGGAAGCGTTTCCGCCCCGGCGCCCTCACCCGACCTTTGCTTCGCAATGGCGACCCTCTCCCGCGTGCGGGAGAGGGCGGCGCGCGCGGCTTACATCTGTTCGTAGATGATCTTGCCGTCCGGGGCTTTCTTCCATTCGTACATGACGTAGTCCGAGTCCGTGCGGTCGCCCTTCGCGTCGAACGAGATGGTGCCCAGCACCGTTTCGAACCTCATGCCCGAGCGCATCGTGTCGGCGACCTTCTTGGGGTCGAGCGACTTGGCGGCTTCGGCGGCCTGCTTAAGGATCTCGACGGACGCGTAGCTGTAGAGCGTGTAGCTCTCCGGGTTGATCTTCTTGTCGGTGAACTTCTTCACGATGGCGGCGGCGCCGGGGCGCTTCGTGGGGTCGGGGCCGTAGGTCATCAGCGTGCCTTCGGCGCCCGGGCCCGCGATGGCGGCGTATTCTGCGGAGGTGATGCCGTCGCCGCCCAGCAGCACGGCCTTCACGCCCTGGTCGCGCATCTGGCGCACGATGAGTCCGCCTTCCGTGTGCAGGCCGCCCCACATCACCACTTCGACGCCGAGCTGGCGGAACTTGGAGACCAGCGCCGAGAAGTCCTTCTCGCCCTGGTTCACGCCCTCGTACAGCGCTTCGGTGACGCCGAGCTTGTTCATGGTCTTCTTGGTTTCGTCCGCCAGCCCCTTGCCGTAGGGCGACTTGTCGTGGACGACCGCGACCTTCTTGCCCTTCAGCTTTTCGGCGATGTAGCGGCCCGCCACGTCGCCCTGCTGGTCGTCGCGCCCGCAGGTGCGGAACACGTTCCACAGCTTGCGCTCGGTGAACGTGGGGTTGGTGGACGCCGGGGTAATCTGCAGCATGCCGTTTTCGTTGTAGACCTCGGAGGCGGGGATCGAGACGCCCGAGTTGAAGTGGCCGATGACGAACTTCACCCCGTCGCCCACGAACTTGTTGGCCACCGACACGCCCTGTTCGGGACGCGAGGCGTCGTCGCCGATGCTGAGCGCGATCTTCTGTCCGAGGATGCCGCCGCTGGCGTTGATGTCCTCCACCGCCTGCTCGGCGCCGTTCTTGAGCTGCGCGCCGAACGCCGCGCTGGAGCCCGTGATGGGCCCCGCGACGCCCACTTTGACCTGCGCGTGGGCGGCCTGCGAGAGGCCGAGGGCCGCCGCGAGCGCCAGTCCCGAAATCCAGATCGCCTTCATGCACATTCCCCTTCTTGCGGCGGGGCGCATGCGCCGCCCGCGCGAAACCGACGCGATACTTGCTGGAAACGCCGCTGTTGTCACCAGTGCTTCTACGGGGCCGGCGGCGCCTCGAACCCGTACTGGCGCGCCATCTGCCGCGCGCGGGTTCGGCTGAACCCCAGGCTGGCGATTCCCGCCAGCACGAGGGCGATGACGGCGTAGAAGCGCAGCAGCCCGGCGAGCTCCGCCAACGCCAAGCCTGGCGACTGCGGGAGGCGCGCGACGGCGCCGGCGATGCGCGCCATGGGAATGGCGGCCTCGGCGAACAGCGCGTAGTGCAGGAAGCCCACCGCCAGCGCGAGAAGCGCCACGTAGGCGAAGACCTGCGCGAACGGGCGCCACGTCTGCGCCACCGCGCGGCCCGCCGCGAAGGCCGCGAGGCCGCCCAGGACGACGGTGACGAAGAGAAAGCTCCACGGCGCGGCGGGGCCGTCCGCCCAGAACAGGCCGTTCATCTCAATGGCCTCCTTCGAGGTAGGCGGCGCGGATTTCCGGGCGCGCCAGGAGGTCGCGGCCAGGGCCGCTCATGGTGACGGCTCCGTTCACCAGCACGTAGCCGCGATGGGCGAGCTGCAGCGCGTGATAGGCGTTCTGCTCCACCAGGAACACGGTCAGCCCGTGCTGCCGGTTGAGGTCGCGGATCACCTCGAAGATGAGCTTCACGACCAGCGGCGCAAGGCCCAGCGAGGGCTCGTCGAGCAGCAGCAGGCGCGGGCGCGTCATCAGCGCGCGCGCGATCGCGAGCATCTGCTGCTCGCCGCCCGAGAGCGTGCCGCCGCGCTGGTGCAGGCGCTCCTTGAGGCGCGGGAAGATCGCGAACATGCGCTCGCAATCCTGGTCGAACGCGCTTGGATCGCCGAGGGCCGCGCCCATGCGCAGGTTCTCCCACACGCTCATGCGCGGGAAGATGCGGCGGCCCTCGGGCGATTGGGCGATTCCCAGCCGGGCGATCTCGTGCGCCTGCATGTTGGTGACGTCGCGCCCGTCGAAGACGATGCGGCCGCGGCTGGCGCGGGGCTCGCCGAAGATCGTCATCATCAGGGTGGACTTGCCGGCGCCGTTCGCCCCAATCAGCGCGACGATCTCGCCCGCGTCCACGCGCACGTCCACGCCTTTCAGCGCCGCGATGGAGCCGTAGCGCGCCTCGACGCCGTCCAGTGAGAGCAGGGGCGCGGCGCTCATGGCGCGACCTCGTCGTCCGGCACGCCCAGATAGGCGGCGATCACCCGGGGGTCGTTGCGAACGAATTCGGGCGTGCCGTCGGAGATGAGCGCGCCGTAGTCCAGCACCACCACGTGGTCGGAGATCTGCATCACCACGGACATGTCGTGCTCGATGATGAGGATGGAGGCGCCATGGTCGTCGCGCACGCCGCGCAGCAGCGCATTGAGCTGGGCGGATTCGCGCGGGTTGAGCCCGGCGGCGGGCTCGTCGAGGCACAGCAGCACCGGGTCGGCGCACATGGCGCGGGCGATCTCCAGCCGCCGCTGGTCGCCATACGGCAGGGCCCCGGCGGGGTCGTCCGCGCGGTCCACCAGGTCGATGCGCTCCAGCCACTGCCGCGCCTTCTCGATGGCGGACTTCTCGGCGGCCCGCCACGAGGGCGCGCCGAACAGGCCGAGAAAGGAGAGGCCCGAGGCCTTCATGAGCGCGTTGTGCTGCGCCACCACGAGGTTCTCCAGAACCGTCATGCCGGTGAACAGCCGGATGTTCTGGAACGTGCGCGCCACCTTCGCCCGGGCGGCGATCTCGAAGTCCGGCATGCGCTCCAGCAGGTAGACGTCGCCCGACGCAAGGCGCGCGTGGCGCCTGCCGGTGCGGGTGAGGGCGCGCACCTCGGAGGCGTCCGCGCGGCCCTCGCGGGCGAAGGCGAGGCGGCCCCGGGTGGGTTTGTAGAAACCCGTGACGCAGTTGAACAGCGTCGTCTTGCCCGCCCCGTTGGGGCCGATGAGCGCGGTGATGTCGCCGCGCCCGACGCTGAACGAAACGTCGTTGACCGCCGTGAGGCCGCCAAAGCGCATGGTGAGATGCTCGACGCGCAGCAGCGGGTCAGTTTCCCAGCGGTTCAACCGTGGCCCTCCTTGACGAGGCCGCCGGACACCGCGCGGCGCTCCTTCAGGAAGATGCTGGGTTGGCGGTTCGACACCAGGCCCCGCGGCTTCCAGATCATCATCGTCACCATGGCGAGGCCGAAGATGAGCATGCGGTACTGGTTGGGGTCGAAGTCCTCGCCGAAGAGGCGCTTGAGGAAGTCGAGTTCGCGCAAAATCTCGGTGCCGCCGATCATCGCGACGGCGGCCAGCGCCACGCCGGTCTGCGAGCCCATGCCGCCCAGAACCACGATGGCCAGGATGGTGGCCGATTCCATGAAGGTGAACGAGTTGGGGTTCACGAAGCCCTGCCGGACGGCGAAGAACGCGCCCGCGAAGCCCCCGAACATGGCGCCCAGCGCGAAGGCGGTGAGCTTGATGTTGGTGGTGTTCAGCCCCAGGGAGCGGCAGGCGATGTCGTCCTCGCGCAGCGCCTCCCAGGCGCGCCCCAGCGGCAGGCGCCGCAGGCGCACGGTGATGAAGCAGGTGAGCAGCGCCAGCGCCAGCACCAGATAGAACAGGAAGATGGTCCGGTGGATGGGCGAGAAGCCAAGGCCGAACGTCGCCGCGAACCCGTCGTCGGCGGCGGTGAACGGCAGGCCGAAGAAGGTGATGCGCGGGATGGACGAGACGCCCGCCTCGCCGTTGGTCACGTCCACCCAGTTGGTGAGCACGATGTTGATGATTTCGCCGAAGGCCAGCGTCACCAAAGCGAGGTAATCGCCCCGCAGGCGCAGCACCGGGAACCCGAGCAGCACGCCCGCGAAGGCGGCCAGAACGCCCGCCAACGGCAGGCACAGCCAGAACGACAGGCCGAACGTGGTGGACAGCAGCGCGTACGCGTAGGCCCCCAGGGCGAAGAACGCCACGTATCCCAGATCCAGCAGGCCCGCGAGGCCCACCACGATGTTCAGCCCCCATCCGAGCATGACGTAGATGAGAATCTGCACGCCGTAATTGTTGATCCACTTGAGCGAGCCCTGGGGGCCCAGCCAGAACAGCAGCACGATGGGATAGGCGATGACGGCGGCCGTGGCGGCGATGGCGAACAGGCGCAGGGCGTCGCGGGTCTTTGGCGCTGCGGCCGCGGGCGCGGCGGGCGCGGGGCGGGCGCGGGTCTCCTGAAACCACGCGTAGGCGAGCAGGAGGACGCCCGCGCCCAACGCCCAGACCAGCGCGTCCCGGTCCAGCAGCCGCGAGAAGACCGCGAGCCCTGCGCCAAACAGAAGCGCCCATGCGCCCAGCACGGCTGCGGCGCGCGCGCGCCAGTCGTCCAGCAGGCTGGCGAAGAAGCGCGCGCTTCCCACCGCCGCCGCGGCGACGAGGATCCACGACCAGCGCTGCTCCAGCACCAGCGTGTTGTTCATGTCCGCTTCCGCCCGCAGGGCGAGGATGGGGAAGGAGAGGGCGGCGGCCACCAGCGCGGCGAAACCTGCGTCGCGCAGCGCCTTGCCCAGTCGGGTCGGCCCGGAGGCGTCGGTGGCGGCCATCGCGTCAGACCTTCTCGACTTCCGGACGGCCCAGCAGGCCGGAGGGCATGAAGATCAGCACCACGATGAGGACGGAGAAGGCCGCGACGTTCTTGTAGTCGCTCGACACATAGGCCGACCACAGCACCTCGATGAGGCCGATGAGCAACCCGCCCAGAACGGCGCCGGGAATGGAGCCGATGCCGCCCAGCACCGCCGCCGTGAAGGCCTTCACGCCGGGAATGAAACCGTCGTCGAAGCGCACGACGCCGTACTGCACGAGGTAGAGCGTGCCGGCGACGGCCGCTAGCGCTGCGCCGATGACGAAGGTGAGCGAGACGGTGCGGTTGACGTCGACCCCCAGCAGCGCCGCCATGCGCCGGTCCTGCTCCACCGCGCGCTGCGCCCGGCCGAGCGCCGTCTTCTGCACCACGAACCAGAACACGCAGAGCAGGACGGCGGTGACCGCCATGATGAGAATCTGCTTCCACGCCAGCGTGATTCCATTGGCAGCGCCCGGCAGGCCCGAGAGCTGGATCACATCGTTGAACATGGGCGGCAGCGGCTTGTTGCGGGGTCCCTGCGTCACCTGCACGAAGTTCATGAGGAAGATCGACATGCCGATGGCCGAGATGAGCGGCGCAAGGCGGAAGGAGCCCCGCAGGGGCCGGTAGGCGACGCGCTCGATGGCCCAGCTCCACAGTGAGGTGAGGACCATGGCGGCGACCAGCACGAGGAACAGCGCCAGGTAGATGGACGGCAGGCCGAGCAATTGCGTCAGCGCGAGGAAGAGGATGAGGGCGATGAAGGTCGACACCATGAAGACGTCGCCGTGGGCGAAGTTCACCATGCCGATGATGCCGAACACCATGGTGTAGCCGATGGCGATGAGGCCGTAGATGGAGCCCAGGGTCAGCCCGTTGATGATCTGCTGGACGAAGTTCTCCATGCGGGGCGCGGCTCCTGCGACTTAAGGGTCGCGACTCAATCTCATCCGGCGCGACCTTGAGGGCGCGACGCGAGGCTAACAAGCGCATCCGGGCCCGGCAATCGCCTGGGCGCCGAATAGGCGGATATCGGGCGGGCGGGCCGGAGGATTCTGGTCCGCGCGGGGCAATTCTGGCGCCGCCTTGACAGGGCGGCGGTTCAGGCGAAGCATAGCTGTGTCGAGCGAAGTCGAAATTCGCCGCGGGAGGTCGCCATGTCCGTCATCGAGAGCCGGCCCAGCCGTCATTATTTTCCTCAGGTCTCAAGCGTCTACGCTTCCACTGAGCCGCTCGCGTATCCATTGATGCGCATCGTCACCGGACTGTTCCTGGCGCCCCACGGAGCCCAGAAACTCTTCGGCTGGTTCGGCGGCAATCCCGAGCAGATCGCCGCGCTCTTCGGCAAACTGGGGTTCAACCCGGGTTATTTCTGGATGATCACCACGGGAGCGGTCGAATTGGTCGGCGGGTTGCTGATCGTCCTTGGCCTGTTCACCCGCCCGGCGGCGGTCGCGTGCTTCGTGTTGCTGGCGGTCGCGGCCTACATACAGGCGCCGTTCGGCTGGTTCTGGACGGGTCGGGGGGCGGAATTCGCGGTTTTCTGGGCGCTCATGTGCCTGGGGGTCGCGATGGGCGGGGGCGGCGCGCTGTCGATGGACGCGCGCATGCGCCGCGAGTTCTAGAAAGCTCAGGCGAGGCTTGATAAGAGACGTTCATCGCGTCCACGCGGACGTTGGCGCGCGCGTTGCGGCGTGCGAGCCTGCGCCATCGACGCATACGAGACACGGCGATCTGAAGCCGAACGGGGAGAACGCACCAATGACCATGACACGCCTCCTGACCAAGCGACTGCCGCCCGCCTGCGCGGCCCTCGTGGCCTTGGCGCTGGCTGCGCCGGCCAGCGCGCAGACCTTCGGCTTCGTGACCATGCAGCCGGGCACGCTCAACAACTCCACCGGGGCGGCGATCGCCAAGGTCATGCAGCAGAAGGCGGGAATGCAGACCCGCATCCAGCCGACCGCGGGCGAATCCGCCCTGCTGCCGCTCATCAACAACGGCGAGGCGGATTTCGGCATCGCCAACGTCATCGAGGCCATCGAGGCCTATACGGGCAAGGCTGTCGCGGGCAAGCAGGAGAAGTTGCGGGTCGTGGCCGCCGTGCAGCCGCTGCGCGTCGGCTTCTTCGCCCGCAAGGACAGCGACATGAAGACCATGGCGGACGTGAAGGGCAAGCGGTTCCCGCTGGGCTTCTCGGCCATGCGCACCAACGACGACCTGGCGATCGCGAGCCTTGCTGCCGCGGGGCTCACGCCAAAGGACATCAAGCCCGTCATGGTGCCTAACGTCATCCGCTCGGCCGACGATTTCATTTCCGGCGCCGCAGACGTGTTCTATTTTGCGCTCGGCGCCGGCAAGGTGAACGAGGCCGACGCCTCCGTGGGCGGCGTGCGCCTCCTGGGGCTGCCGTCGGCGCCCGCCGCGCTGGAGGCGGCCCGCAAGGTGGCGCCGTCGATCTACTTTACTGAAGTGAAGCCCCGGCCGGGCCTGGCGGGCGTGACCGAGCCGACCACGGTGCTGACCTTCGACAACCTGCTGCTGGCCGGCGCGCACGTGAAGGACGACGTCGTCGCCAAGGTGCTGGACGAGATGGCCAAGAACAAGCCCGACATGGTGGCGACCGCCCCCTGGCTGGCGGAATTCGACGTCGCCGATTACTACAAGGCCGGCGCCATTCCCTACCACGCGGGCGCGGTGAAATATTTCGAAGGCAAGGGCCTCAAGCCCAAGCAGTAACCAAGCCCAAGCCGACCGCCGGCGACGAGGACGACACATGACCGACGCCGGGCTTGCAAAGACCCTGAACCCCAGCCCCGACCGCTGGGGTTCACTGGTCGTGGACGTCTGCCAGGGATTGCTGGTGGCCATCGTGGCGGGCTGGGTGCTGGACCTGCCGCGCCGGGTGCTGAACACCTCGTTCTACACCGAGCAGATGCTGACCGGCGTGCTGGGCCTGGCGCTCGTCATCGCCTATCTGCACGAAAGCGCCCGGGGCCGCGTGCGCGTGGCCGACTGGATCGCCGCCGCGCTGTCCTTCGGGCTGTGCGGCTACATCGCCCTGCGCTACCCGACCCTGTCGCAGGAACTCACCATGCTGCCGCTGGACGGCGTCCTCGGCAGCGCGTTGTTGCTGGCGCTGGTGCTGGAGGCGACCCGCCGGCTGGCCGGGCCGGTGCTGGTCGGCATCGTGCTGGTGATGATCGCCTACGTGTTCATCGGCCCGCACATGCCGGGCGACTTCCAGACGCGGCCCGTCAGCACGATGCGGCTCATCGTCTATCTGGGCCTCGACATCAACGGGCTCATCTCGTCGCTGCTGGGCGTCGGCGTCATCATCGTCATTCCGTTCACCATCATGGGGCAGGTGCTGTCGCGCACCGGTGGCTCGGAGTTCTTCGCCGATCTCGCCATGTCCGCCATGGGGGCGTTCCGGGGCGGGGCGGCCAAGATCGCCGTGGTCGGCTCGGGCCTGTTCGGGATGATATCCGGCGCGGCGGTGAGCAACGTGATGGCGGTGGGCATCGTCACCATTCCGCTGATGATCCGCTCGGGCTTTTCGCCGACGCGCGCAGCCGCCATCGAGGCGGTGGGCTCCACGGGCGGGCAGCTCATGCCGCCCGTGATGGGCGCCGCTGCCTTCATCATGGCGGAACTGCTGCAGACGAGCTACGGCGCGGTGGTGATCGCCGCCACCATTCCCTCGCTGCTCTATTACGGCACGCTGTTCATGTGCGTGGACCTTGAAGCCGCCAAGCAGCACATCGGCGCCGTCAAGACCGACGACGACCTGCGGTTCATGTCGGTGCTGCGCGACGGCTGGCACTTCCTTCTGCCCATCGCTTTCCTGATCGTCGGCCTGTTGTTCCTCGAGATGCAGGCCGAGCGGGCCGCCATCTACGCCACCCTGATGCTGCTGGCGTTCAATTTCATGTTCACCTACCGGGGCTCGCGCTGCACGGTGAGCGAACTCTGGCGCGCCGTGCTGGACACGGGCCGCTCGTCGCTCGACATCATCCTCATCAGCGCCGCCGCCGGGCTGGTGGTGGGCGTGCTCAACATCACCGGCCTGGCCTTCGGCCTCACGCTGCAACTCGTGACGCTGAGCGGCGATAGCGTGCTGGCGCTCCTGGTGCTCACCGCGATCCTGAGTTTCGTGCTCGGCATGGGCATGCCGACGGTGGGCGTCTACGTGCTCACCGCGACGCTGATCGCGCCGGCGCTGGTGCAGCTTGGCGTGAAGCCGATGGCTGCGCACATGTTCGTCATGTACTACGGCATGCTGTCGATGATCACCCCCCCGGTCGCCTTGGCCTCCTACGCGGCGGCCAACATCGCGCGCGTCTCGGGCTGGAACGCCGGCTGGGCGTCGGTGGCGTTCGGCTGGAGCGCCTTCGTGCTGCCGTTCCTGTTCGTCGGGCGCCCGACGTTGCTGATGGACGGGCCATGGCTGGCGGTGTTGCTGGACGTGCTGCGCACGGGGCTGGGCATCTACCTGGGCTGCATGGCTGTGGTGGGCTATTCGTTCGCGCCGCTCAGGGCCGCCGGACGCGCCCTTTATGCGGCCGCTGCGCTGGCCGTGCTGCTGCTGGTCTACTGGGTCCCGGAGAACACGGCGCTGGACGTCGCGCTCGTTCTTGGGGCCTCGGGCCTGCTTCTGGCCGATTACATGCTGCGGCGCAGGCCGACCGCCGCCGCGCCCGCGTGAGGGTTCACGCGGGGCCGGTCCTGGGCGAACGCCCCGCCTTCTAGCGGCGGGACTTCTTCGCCGCCTTCCGGGCGGATTTCTTGGCGGAGGTCTTCGCCGTCTTCTTGGCGATCTTCGTGGCCGTCTTCGTCCCAGCCTGCTTGACGGCCTTCTTGACGGACTTCCTGGCGGGCGTCTTCACGGCCGCCTTCTTCGCCGTCTTCTTGGCTGCTGTCCTGGTTGAGGACGACTTGGCCGTCTTCTTGCCGGCGACCTTCCTGGCGCTCGCCTTCTTGCCAGCGGATTTCTTGGCCGCGGTCTTTTTCGCCGCAGCTTTCTTGGCGACGGACTTTTTGGCGCCGCCCTTCTTGGCCGGAGCCTTCTTCGCCGCAGACTTCTTGGCGGCGGCCTTCTTGGCCGTCCCGGCCTTTGCGGCTTTCTTCGCCGTTTTTTTGGCGGACTTCTTCGCCGCTTTCACGCGGGCCGCGGGCTCGGCCTTGCGCTCGGCCTTGGGCTGGGCCGCAGGCGCGGTGAGGAACGCCACGACCGCGCGGTTGAACTCGTTCTCGGCCTGCGTGTTCGACAGGTGCGCGGCTTCCAGCGCCACGAGGCGGGCGCCGGGGATGTGCTCGGCGATCAGGCCGCCCGCCGAGGGGGTGGCGGAGGGGTCCTGCGTCCCGACGATCACCAGCACGCGGTTCGAGATGGACCGGATAGCCTCGCGCAGGTCGCAGTCGCGTATGGCGGCGGCGGCGGCGCAGAAGCCTTCCGGGGCGGTGGCGCGGAATGCGTCGGCGATGCGCGCCACGGTTTCGGGATGGGCTTCCTGGAAATCGGCCGTGAACCAGCGGTCCATGGTGGCGTCCGCGAGTCCGTCGAGCCCCTCGGCCATGGCGGTGCGGATGCGGGCGTTCCAGCTGTCTGGATTGCCGAAATGGGCGCTGGTGTTGGACAGCACCGCGCGGTCGATCCGCTCCGGCGCGTTGAGCAGCAGCCACATGCCCACCACCCCGCCGAGCGACAGGCCGATGAAGTGCGCCTTCTCCACCCCCACGGCGTCGAGCACGCCCAGCGCGTCGCGGCCCAGTTGCTCAACCGAATAGGGGCCGGGGGTGACTTCGCTGGCGCCATGGCCGCGCGAATCATACCGGATCACCCGGAAGCGCCGGGCCAGGGACGCCATCTGCGGGTCCCACATGGACAGGTTGGAGCCCAGCGAATTCGACATCAGGAGGGCCGGGGCGTCCTCGGGGCCGTCCACCACGACGTTGAGCGTCGCGCCGTTGATTTTCATGTTCGCCATGTCAGCCCCTCAAAAGTCCGCGTCAGTGCATGCGTCCGGGGGCTTGGCGGCGCCCGGCGGTGCGCTTTGGGTAGCGCCCGGGGCGGCCGCGCGCAACTGGCGCCGCGTCATATCTGCACTGGACTTCGCCTGCCCGTCCAAGAGATAAGAGCCCACAAGCCAACCGGTGAGGAACGCATATGGCCATGACGATGAAGGGGGAGGTCACCCTCCCCGCCGACCGCCAGACGGTATGGGACAAGCTCAACGATCCCGAGGTGCTCAAGCAGTGCATCCCCGGTTGCCAGGAACTGGAGAAGACGTCCGACACGTCCTTCCGCGCCGTGGCCAAAATCAAGGTCGGGCCGGTCGGCGCAACGTTCAAGGGCGCGGTCGAACTGTCCGAGATCGACCCCCCGAACGGCTATCGCATCAGCGGCCAGGGCGAGGGCGGCGTCGCGGGCTTCGCCAAGGGCGGCGCGCGCGTGACCCTGACGGACGCGCCCGAAGGCGGCACGGTCCTCTCCTATGACGTGGAGGCCAACGTGGGCGGCAAGATCGCCCAGCTCGGCGGGCGCCTCATCGACGGCGTAGCCAAGAAGAACGCGGATTCGTTCTTCTCCAAATTCGTGGAAGTGGTCGCCAAGGGCTGACCGCACGCGTCCTCGCCCGCCGCGCCCGGCTTGACCGGAACGCGGCGCGGCGACACATTGGCGCTCATGTGAGGGAGAGACACCCTCGGGAGGTTCAAGAAAATGCCCAAGGTTTCCATGACGGTGAACAGCAAGGCCGTGTCCCGCGACGTCGACCCCCGCACGCTGCTGGTGCAGTTCCTGCGCGAAGAGCTGCGCCTCACGGGCACGCATGTGGGCTGCGACACGAGCCAGTGCGGCTGCTGCGTGGTGCATGTGAACGGCGCGGCCATCAAGTCCTGCACGGCGCTCGCCCTGTCGCTGGACGGCGCCGACGTGACCACCATCGAGGGACTGGCGCACGAGGGCGTGCTGCACCCGATGCAGGAAGCCTTCCGGGAGAACCACGGGTTGCAGTGCGGCTTCTGCACGCCGGGCATGATCATGTCGGCCGTGGACATCGTGAACCGCAAGGGTTCCGACCTCGACGAGGCCACCATTCGCCACGAGCTGGAAGGCAACATCTGCCGCTGCACGGGCTACCACAATATCGTGAAGGCGATCGCCGACGGCGCGCAGAAGATGGGCGCGACAGCGCACGCCGCCGCGGCTGAATAAGCCCTCGCGCACGCAATTCCGGGAGACGAACGATGTATGCATTCACGTACCACCGGCCCGATACGGCGCGCAAAGCCGCCAACCTCATCGGCAAGGTCGAGGACGCGAAGTTTCTCGCCGGCGGCATGACGCTGCTGCCCACCATGAAGCAGCGCCTCGCGGCGCCGGCCGGCCTGATCGACCTGACGACGGTCGAGGAGCTGCGCGGCGTCGAGATGAAGGGCCGCAACCTCGTCATCGGCGCCATGACGCGCCATTTCGATGTGGCCAATTCGGCGCTCGTGAAGGAGAAGATTCCGGCGCTGGCCGATCTCGCCGGCATGATCGGCGATCCGGCGGTGCGCCATCGCGGCACCATCGGGGGCTCGGTCGCCAACAACGATCCGGCCGCCGACTATCCCTCCGCGTGCCTGGCGCTGGGCGCCACCATCATCACCAACAAGCGCAAGCTGCCCGCCGACGAGTTCTTCACCGGCCTGTTCGAGACGGCGCTGGAAGAGGGCGAGCTGGTCACGAAGATCTCGTTCCCCGTGCCCAACCGCGCGGCCTACGAGAAATTCCGCAACCCGGCCTCGCGCTACGCCATCGTGGGCGTGTTCGTCGCCAAGAAGGGCAAGGAGGTGCGCGTCGCCGTGACGGGCGCCGGGGCCAACGGCGTGTTCCGCGCCGCCAAGTATGAGGCCGCCCTGACGGCGAGGTTCCACCCGAAGGGCCTCGACGGCCTGACGCCGTTCCCGGCGGAAGGGCTGAACAGCGACATCCACGCCGACGCCGAGTACCGCGCGCACCTCATCACAGTGATGACCCGCCGCGCGGTGAGCAAGGCGCTGGGGAAGTAAACCTCGCCTCGTCGCCGCGGGACGCGTGAGCGGCGGCTCCCTTCCTTTGGGGGGAGGGAACGCGCACAAAGCGCCGACGTGACGCAAGGAACATCCGTGCCTCCCAAGCCCTCCGCCAAATCCGGCTCGCCCGGGCAGATCCCGGCCTCTATCGACGACACGCTCGCGCTGCTCACCGGCGCGGACTACGTGGCCGATCGCGGGCTCGCGACGGTGCTCTATCTGGCGCTGAAGATGGGCCGCCCGCTGTTCCTGGAAGGCGAGGCGGGCGTCGGCAAGACGGAGATCGCCAAGGTCCTGTCGCGCACGCTCGGCCGCAAGCTCATCCGCCTCCAATGCTACGAGGGGCTCGACGTTTCGTCCGCCGTCTACGAGTGGAACTACGCCGCGCAGATGATGGCGATCCGGCTGGCGGAAGCCGCCGGCGAGACGGACCGCGAGCGGCTGGAGCACGACGTGTTCTCCGAGCGCTATCTGGTGCGCCGTCCGCTCCTGCAGGCGCTGGAGCCCCACGCGGAGGGCCCGCCGGTGCTGCTGATCGACGAGCTCGACCGCACCGACGAGGCGTTCGAGGCGTTCCTGCTCGAGGTGCTGTCGGACTTCCAGATCACGATTCCCGAGCTCGGCGCGGTCACGGCCGCGCAGCCGCCCATCGTCGTCATCACGTCCAACCGCACCCGCGAGGTCCACGACGCGCTGAAGCGCCGCTGCCTCTATCACTGGGTGGGATACCCGGACGCGGCGCGCGAGATGAAGATCGTGCAGGCCCGCGCGCCCGGCGCCCCCAAGCGGCTCACGGCGGAGATCGTGGCCTTCGTGCAGTACCTGCGCAAGCAGGACCTGTTCAAGCAGCCCGGCGTCGCCGAAACGCTGGACTGGGCGAGCGCGCTGCATGAACTCGACGTGGTCGCGCTCGATCCGCAGACCGTGCAGGATACGCTGGGCGTGCTGCTGAAATACCAGGACGACATCGAGAAGATCGGCGGCGCCAAGACCGAGCGGATGCTCGCGGACATGCGCGCGCAAATGAAGATTTGAGCGCCGCCCGCACGGCGCCGCAGGAGACCGCCGCCATGGAACCCGTCCTCCACGAAACCGTGCCCGGCCGCGCCTGCGGCTCGTGCATGATGTGCTGCAAATCCTTCCCGGTGGCGGAGCTCGCCAAGCCCGCCGGGCGCTGGTGCACGCACGCGAAGGCCGGCCGCGGCTGCTCCATCCATGACGCGCGCCCGGGCACGTGCAGCGCGTTCTTCTGCGTGTGGATGCGCAATCCCACGCTTGGCGAGGAATGGAAGCCCGACCGCGCCAAGTTCGTCATGTCCAGCTTTGCGGGCTCGGAAGTGCTGGCCATCACGGTGGATCCCGCGCAGCCCTCCGCATGGAAGCGCGAGCCGTATCACTCCGCCATCCGCGGCTGGGCGGGCGCGGCCATCGAGGCGCGCTCCCAGGTGCTGCTGATCAACGGCGGGCGCGTGAGCGTGATCCTGCCGAACACGGAACTGGACGTGGGCGTGCTGTCGCCCGGCGACCAGATCGCGCTGTCGCACGACGGCCAGCGCTTCCACGCCCGCGTGGTGAAGGCGGCCTGATGGACGCGCCCGCTCCGCAGGACGAGGCTGCGGGCGGCGCGCTCGCCGAAAACATCCTGCACTTCGCGCGCGCGCTGCGCGCCGCCGGCCTGCCGGTGGGCCCCGGCGCGGTGCTGGACGCGGTGGCG
>JAQGJX010000151.1 GCA_028290405.1 Hyphomicrobiales bacterium | reverse complement strand
CAGGGGCGCGGCGGGCGCGCCCTCGATCAGGAAGCCCGCCCCCTGGGCGCCCGCGTGGCCGCAGCCCAGCGCCAGCGCGGAGACGGAGAGAAGAAGCAGGTGAAGGCGGTGCCGCATGGTCAGCCTTTGAGGCATGTCGGATACCTCATGTTCATGGCGACGAGCGCCATCAGGTGCAGGGTGGCGGGGTAATAGTGCTCGCCGTCGCGCGGCAGGCGCGCGTCTCCGGCGGCGGGCGTCTTGTCGATCGCGCAGGACAGGAGCGCGCCGATGCTCGCGTAGCCCCGCTCGCTGAGGCGCTCGACCTCGCGGCCGGTCTTCACGTCCACCACGCTGGGCTGGCGCCTCCCGCCCGCCCAGGCGTGGAAGGGACGGTAGTGCTCCCACTCCCCGACCCCCGCCCACGCGAGGTAGAGGGGAATGCGCACGGCGTTGTAGGAGAATTGCGCCGGGAAGCCGTCTGCGGGCCGGGGCGCGCCGTCGCGCAGGGAGATCCAGTCCGTGGGCAACTCGGAGGCGCCGAAGCGCGCCGCCTTGATCTGGTCGAGGCCCGTCTGGGTCAGCCCCGCCCAGTCGGTCTCGGGCGCCACGACGCCGAGGCGCGCGAAGGCGGGAAACACGTAATAGGACAGGTTGATCACCGGCCCGTCAGCCCGCTCGGCGGCCGAAAAGCCCGCCAGCCCGGGCAGCAGCACGGCGCCCTGCGGGGTCTTGAACAGCACGAGCTTGCGGCCGATCTCCACCGCGATCCGGCGCCCGGCGGCGCGGTGCGCGGCGTCGGCCCAAAGTTCGGCCGCCTCCGCCAGCGCCCACGCGACGAGGATGTCGCCGTCGCTGGCGTTGTTCATGTCCGACACCGCGGGCCGCTGCCCGGGCGTCCAGCGCCACGCGATGAGCTGGTCGTCGCGCACCATGAGGTTGGCGCGCGTCCAGCCCCAGATGCGCTCGAACGCGGCGCGGTCGTTGGCCGCTACGGCGAGCAGCATGCCGTAGCCCTGCCCCTCGCTGTGGCTGATGAGCCCGTTGGCGGTGTCCACCACCCGGCCGCTCTGGGTGACGAACCGCTGCTTGTAGGCCGCCCAGGCCTGGGGCGCCGCCAGCGCGCCGCCGATCGCGAGGGCGCGCCCGTCGAGCTTCATGGCCCGCGGTTCGGAGACGGCGGCGGCCGGCGCCAGCGCGGCCAGCGAGCCTGGGCGCGATTGCGCGCACGCGGCCTCCGCCATGCACAACGCGAAAAGCGCCACGCCTGCTTTGAAGGACAGCTTCATTGCTGCTTTCTCCCCACATTGCGCACGAACACGGTGGTCGTGAAGGCGAGGATCGCCGCCATGAGCAGCGCCAGCGCCACGAAGATCTTGCTGTTGAGCGACAGCCAGCCGGCCATGATGAGCCGCGAGTTCTGCACCGACAGCGGCTGCGTCATGATGAGGCGCGAGACGTCCACCGGCACGTCCACCACCTGACCGTCCGAGCCGTTCAGCACCGCGATCCGGCCCGCGATCTGGCGCCAGACGCGCGGATCCACGAGGCACGCGACGGATTGGCTGAGGCTCACGGCGTCCGGCGCCGTGACCAGCGTGCGCACGCCCCGGGCGCTGTCGCCCTCCAGGCTTTGGGCGACGATGAGCGACGCCTGCTGGGTCAGCGCCGGACGTTCGATGGGCGGCTCCATCTGTCCCGTGACCCACAGGCGCGCGCCGCTGACGTAGGCGGAGACCCCGTTGACCGCGCCGTTGACGTAGGCCTGCGCCCGGGCCAGCAGCCCGGACTGGCTGCGCAGGTCCGAATCCCACTCGTTGTAGAGGTCGCGGGACTCAGCCCCCTTGGTCTGCGCCGTCGTGTCCTGCGCGGCGAGCGAGCGCACCGCCGCCATGCGCTCGGCCTTGCGGAAGCCCCCCTGGGGAGTGGGCATGTGGCAGGCGGCGGGGAAGTTGCGCTGGAGCACCAGCCGGTGCCGCGCCAGCAGTTCGGAGCGCGGCAGGGTCTCGGGCGCGGCGGGCGCAGGATTGTCCATGCGCTCGCGCCAGATCTTCGCCAGATCGTCCTGCTTGAGGCCGACGGACCGCAGCACGGCGCTGTCCAGAGCAGGCGCCGGGGCGACGATGAGCGTCGGCCCCTCGTTCTGCTCGGGCATGGAGACCGACAGGCGGAAGTCGATGGGCGCGCCGGCCGCGATGGCCAGGTGCGTGGCGAGCGTCGCCGCCGCCCCCACGGTCTCGCGCGTCGCCCCCAGCACCACCAGGGAGGGCCGCATCTTGGCCTCCCCGTAAGGGAACGCGCCCGTGGCGGTGACAGCCAGGTCCGGCATGCGGGCGATGCGGGCGATGCGCGGCATCTCGATTTCGGTCGCGTCCAGGAACAGGAAGCGCTTCGAGCCCGAGATGGCCGCCAGCGGATCGCACGACGAGTCCGTGGCGGCCGGCAGGTGCGCCTCGATCTCGATGCGGTTGAGGCCCGGGCGCATGAGGCCCAGCGGCAGCGGCATGGGATTGCGCTTGAACACCTCGCCGGCCTTCCGGGCGAGCTTGAAGCTCACGGCGTTGCGGCCGTTGACGCTGACGACGATCTGCGAATTCGCCCCAAGGCCCGGCGCATAGCCGCCCGCCACGTCCAGCTCCGCCTTTCCGTAATCGGCGGAATAGAAGTCCGGCGGCAGGATGACGTTGAACGCGGCCCTGAACAGGCGGCCCGAAAACTCCTGGCTCACCAGCCCGAGGTCGCGCAGCTTGACGCGCTCGCCGCCCATCATGCGAAAGCCCGGAAAAGCCGCCGCCGCCCGCAGGCCTTCCGGCGAGCCCCGGTTGGCGGCCTCGAGGGTGAACTGCTGCAGCGCAGCCTCCACTTCGTCGGCGTTGCGCCCGGTGGCCACGATGGTGGTGCGCCGGCCGCCCGAGGCGGGCACGATGACGACGCGCGGACCCGTGACGGGCCCGATGGCGACAGGCTCGATCTGGCTGGCGATGTCCGAAATGGGTCCGATGGCCAGGTTAAGGCCGTAGTCGCCGTTCGCCATGGCGCCGAAGTCCACCACCGGCTGGGCGAAGCGCCCCGCCAGCGAGATCATCTGGGTGGCGCGCACGATGCGCTCCACAGAGCCCATGCTGGCGCGCGCCGGCGTGATGGCGCGGATGGGCAGCGCGCCCTGCTCGTCCACCGGCAGCGCCGCCAGATCCGCCAGCGTCAACGCGCCGGGATCCGACCGCGGCAGCAGCAGGCCCGTCTGGGTGGGGTCGATCTGCGTCCACAATTCATAGGTCGCCTGCACGGAGCAGTCGACGCGATGGCGCTGCTCGGCGGAGATGCGGATGGCGTTGAAGCCGGGCTTCATGAGCCCTTGGGGAATGTCGAACGAGGCGGCGCGAACCCCGCGCGTGCCCACGATGTTCGTGCGTCCCACGACGACGTCGTTGATGGCGAGCGTCAGGTAGGAGGCTTCCGGCATCACCGAGATGGCCGCCAGATAGCCGATCTTGAACACCAGCCGGTTCTGCGCCTGAGCCTCGGTGAGGTACATCGGCCATTCCGACTGGCCGATTTCGCCCGTGAGGCGGAAGCCCTGGATATTGTTGGTGAGATGGCGCAGCACGGACCCGGAGGTCCCGGCCGGCGACGTCGTCGGACGCGAGAACACCGACGCCGGAGCGCTGGCGGGCGGAGCCGCCGGGCGTCCCGCCAGCGGCGCGGGCGCCATGGGAACGGTCCCGGCGGGAGCGCCGTTCAGCAGCGGCGCGCCGGCCGTCATGGGGGCGCTGGAGAACGCGCCCGCGGGAGCTGCGGGCGCGGACGGCCGCATGTCCATGCGCTGCGAGGCCGATGGGACCGGCTGGGCCGCGGCGGTCGCCGCAAAGCCCGCGAGCGCCAGGGCGCAAAGGAAAAGATTCGGTCTGGAAACGCACATTGAGCGTGACTCTCGAAACGGACGGACAGGCGAGGCGCCAAACAGACTTGCGATCAAACGGACGAACGGATCAGGCGACTTTCTCGGGCGCCTTTGCGGGCGCCTCGGGGCGTGGGCTTCCGCCCTTGGCGAGCGCCAGGAGCTTGTGCAGCCACACGGTCGACGCCTGCGGATTGTCCTGCGGCCCAAGGCTCTCGTCGGGCTTGGCGTGCAGCGCGTAGGAGAACGCCCGCACCGGCTCGCTGATGCCCCACCACATGAATTGCGCCGTGCCCGCCAGCAGGTTCTTGTGCCGGCGCCGGCCGATGAGGAAGCGCGGCAGGGCGTCGGAATCCGCGTACATGAGGTCGGCGAGCACGTAATAATCGCGCGGCTGCATCTCGCCGAACTCAAAGCCGTGCACCATGCCCGCAGGCCCCGCGGTGGCGTGCCGGAAATGCACCGGGATCGGCTCCTCGCGCGAGACCTCGCGCCCGAGCGGCTCGATCGTCAGCAGGACCTCGCCCTCGTCGAAGCCCGGCGGCAGGGCCTCGCGCGGCACGAGCCCGCAGCCGCCCGCCGAAACGTTGACGATCACCACCGGCGCGGCTTTCCCGTTCGCGTGCAGGAAGCCGTCGCGCTGGATGCCGAGGCGCGGATGGCGATCGGGCTGCTTGCGCTCGGCCACCGCCCCAAGCCCGGCCCCCGCCACCAGCATGTTGAACGTGTTCCAAAGGCCCACGACCAGCATGAGGTCCGCCACGCCCGGCTCGTTGAAATAGCGCCACGCCGCCACCGCCGTGCCGAACGCCAGCAGGCTGTAGATGGCGAAGAAGGGCCATGACAGCTCGGACAAATGATCGTTGTCGAGCGTGAGCCCCTTGGCGGTGACGTTGAACGTGGGCTTGCGGGGGTTCATGGCGACGGACACGATGGCCTTGGCGAGAAACACGCCCTGAAGGTACTCGTACAGCTCGGACATCCACGGCCAGCGCACGCGGCCGTAGAGGTAGTTCTGGAGCATCAGGTTCACCACCATGTAGGTGGACGTGTACGCGATGGCCTCGTCGAGGTTCGACACGAAGATCTTGATGTCGAAGAGGATGTAGGTCAGCGGCGCCAGCATGAAGATGAGGCGCGGCAGGGCGAAGAACCAGTAGGTCATGCTCGACAGGTAGGCGACCTTCTGGATGAAGCTCAGCCCCTTCTTGAACGCCGGGTTCTTGAGGATGAGAATCTGGAACATGCCCTGGCACCAGCGCGAACGCTGGCCGATGAAGGACGCGAACGTCTCCGGCTGCAGCCCCGCGATCAGCGGCTTGTCGACAAACACGCTGGTCCAGCCCTGTGAATGCAGGTCGAGCGCGGTCTCGCAATCCTCCGTGATGGTGATGCCCGAGAATCCGCCCACGGTCTGGAGGGCGCTGCGGCGCAGCAGCGCCGCCGAGCCGCAGAAGAAGGAGCCGTTCCACTTGTCGAGCCCGCACTGGGTGACCGAGTAGAACATCTCGTTCTCGGACGGCATTTCGTGGAACGTCCGCAGGTTCTTCTCAATGGGGTCAGGATTGAGGAACACGTGCGGCGTCTGCACCAGGAAGCAGCGCGGATCGCGGCGGAAATGCCCCACCGTCTCGCGCAGGAACGCCCGGAACGGCGCATGGTCTGCGTCGAACACCACGACGATCTCGCCGGTCGAGACCGTGAGGGCGTTGTTCATGTTGCCCGCCTTGGCGTGCTCGTTCTTCTTTCGCGTCAGGTAGACCGCGCCGAGCTGGTCCGCCAGGCGCTGCAGCGACACGCGCCGCGCCATGGCGGCGGCGGCTTTGGCGGGGTCCTTGTCGTTGCACTTCTGGTCGGTGCCGCCGTCGTCCAGCAGCCAGACGGTGAGCTTTTCGCCCGGGTAGTCCATCGACTTCGCGGCCGCGATGGTGGTGGCGAGGATGTACTCGTCTTCGTTGTAGGTGGGAATGAACACGTCCACCGTGGGCAGGTCGGCGTCCACGTCCTGCTCGACGCGCTTGCGCTTCAGGGGGTCGGCGCTGATCGTCAGGCTGATGACGAGAATGAGGACGCAATAGGCTTCCGCGCACACAAGCACGATTCCAAACGCCAGGCCCACGGGGTCGGAGGCGGGCGGAAGCGTGCTGCTGACGCGCCAATAGAGATAGCGGATCACCACGAAGCTGCCGAGGGCGACGAACATCTGCCGCTGCAGGAGCCCCGTCCCCAGTCGCCACACCAGCGCCATGCCGGCGACGACGCACAGACTGAGGGACAATTGAGCCCCCACGCTCACCGGCTGCGCGAGCAGCAGGACCGCAGCGACGCCTGATGAAATCCAGGCCAAGGCACGCAGGGTAATCAACATCGGCAATGCATTCCCAAAGGTAACGGCCTTACGTTACGCAAAGGTGGTTAACGCCATTGCCACGTCCAAGATAAAATCTTTCAAGGGTCCGTTATGCTTAAGCGATCGTAAACGGCGCTCGCCCGGCCCCCGGTCCCTCATGCGCGAAGGCGTTCCCCGGCCCAACGCCGGAGAACGCCCTGCAGGATGATGAACGCCCGGAGGCTCGGTTGGGGGGGTAGACTAAAACACGATGCGCGTGTCGAACGTGCCGTAGCCGCCCGAGCCCCGCACCCGGTCGCTGAGATAGCCGCCCGAGAGCCCGAACTGCACGGGCCCGAACTTCACGCCCGTGACGTGGAGGCCGAAGCGGTACTGGCTGTAGAAGCTGTCGCCCAGCACCTGCAGCTCGGGGCCGAGGAACACGTTCTGCGTCACCGCCATGCCGGCCTTGAAGCGGCTGAAATAGGCGCTGTTGGCCGACGAGAAGGACAGGTTGCCCGCCAGCATCGTGTAGCTGGTGGGATTGACGTAGAAGTCCGCCCCGATGCGCGCCCCGAAGGAACCGCCGGCGGTCTTGTTGTCAGGATCGACCTTGTCGAACTTGTTGGAGCCGAAGTCGACGCCCAGCCAGCCGGTGAGCTTGGCGGTCTTCGTCACCCATTCATAACCGCCCAGCAGCGCGCCGCCGACCTGGTCGCCGTGCACGACCCCGACGCCCACGACCTTCGAGGTGTAGGAATAGCCCCCCAGGAGCGCGCTGGCCCGCACGCGAAAGCCTGTCTCCTCAAGTCCCGTGAAGGGCGCGAACGTGCCGATCATCACCCCGTGGATCGATTGCTGGGTGGTTCCCGACAGCGAGAAGTCCAGCGCCGCGACCGGCTGGGAGGACACGCCCGACCGCCCGCTCGTGGGGGCGCCCGTGTACCAGTCCGCCGCTTGCGCGCCCGATGCGGCGCCGGCGGACACGAGGGAGAACGCAAACAATGCGAGACGCATGACGCAATACCTTCATCCGTGACGGGCGCGGCCCAGCGGCCCAACGCGGCCGATGGCGAAACCCCGCGCCTTCCGTAGGGTGAAGGTGAATGGTTCAGCTTACGTAGAAGTTAAATGAAGCCAGGCTCAAGTTGTTAGTCTTAACCCGGCGTTAATGGGCGCCTTTGGCGCGCAGGGGGCGCGCACGCGCCCCCGCCGCCTCAGTCGAAGCCGTAGAAGGCGCGGGCGTTCTCGAACAGGATGGCGCGCATCTTCTCGGGCGCGAGGTTGAGCCGCGACATCACGTAGCGCGGGTCGTCCATGTCCCAGTGCGGGTAATCGGTCGAGAACATGATCCGGTCGCACCCGACCGTCTCGAACACCTCCGCAAGGTCCGCCGGGTTCTGCGGCTCGTCGATGGGCTGGGTGGTGAACCAGATGTTGCGGCGCATGTACTGCGAGGGCAGCAGCTTGAGATGCGGCGCCTCGGACTTCATCCGCTTCCAGTGCTTGTCGAGACGCCACGCCAGCGCGGGCGCCCAGGCGATGCCGCCCTCCACCAGCACCACCCGCAGCGTCGGGAAGCGCTCGAACACGCCCTCGATGACGAGGCTCGTGATGAGCGCCGTCATGCCCTGCACGTTGGAGTGCTGGTCCTCGATGTAATAGGAGCCGACGCCCGTGTTGGTGTGCGGGTGCCCGCCGATGCCGCCCACGTGCAGCGCGATGGGCAGGTTATGGTCCACGGCGGCCTGGTAGATCGGCCAGTAGCGCCTGCGGCCCAGCGGCTCCACCGTGTGCGGCGGCATCATGATCTGAACGTAGCGCGGGTTGCCGACGCGCCGTTCGATCTCCGCCACCGCAAGTTGCGCGTCCTCCTGGGGAACCAGGATGGAGCCGTGCAGGCGCGGCTCGGCGTCGAGCCACTTGGCGACCTGCCACTCGTTGATGGCCGAGCACAGCGCGGCGCCGTACTCCAGATTGCGCTGGTTGCCGGGGCCCCGGTTCAGCGGCATCAGCATGCCATGCTCGACGTTGAACGCGTCCAGCAATTGCGCGCGCATCAGGTCGAGGCTGGAGCCGGGCTGCCCGCCGCCGGCCGGCCAGGAATCGCGCCGCGAGGCCGCCTCGTTGATGCGCGGATGCGACAGCGTGTCCGAGAACGCCTGCCGGTAAAGGCCGCCATAGGTCTTCGCGTGGTCCTGCCACCGCTGGGCCAGGAAGGCGTAGACCTCGTCGGGCCGGTGCATGCTGGGATGGATGTCGCAATCGCAGACCTTCAGCGCCTGTTCGGCGCGCCGCCCCCGCTGGGCGGGTTCGCGTTCAGCCACAAGAGTGCTCATTGGGCGGACTCCTTCGAGGTCAGAGACGTCTTGAGACCCAGGGCGCCCGCGATGCGCCCGTAGGTCTCGAGCGGGTTGTCGAACAGGATGCGCGCCGCAAGCGGGGACGTGTCCGCGACAGGCAGCGCGTCGAGCCCGTCATAATGCCAGTGCGGGAAATCCGACGAGAACAGCAGCGTCCGGTCGGACCCGATCTGCTCTACATAGCGCTCCAGCCGCGCGGCGCCATCGGGCGCGTCGAACGGCTGCACGGTGAGCCGGATGTGGTCGCGCACGATTTCGGAAGGGGCGCGCGTCAGCCAGGGGGTTTCGGCCCGCGTGCCGCGCCACGTCTTGTCGAAGCGCCACAGGCAGGCGGGCATCCACGTGACGCCGGACTCGATGAACACGACCTTCAGGTCCGGAAACTTCGAGAACACCCCTTCGGCAACCAGGCTGAGCGTCTGGCTTTCGAACGCCGCCGCCTGCGCGACGTAATCCTCGATGAAGTACGATCCCCACCCGGCGGTGCTGGGCGCATGGTCCAGCGTCGATCCGGCGTGGATGCCGATCGGCAGCCCGTGCTTTTCGGCCGCGCGGTAGATGGGCCAGTAATTGCGCTTGCCCAAGGGCGCGATGGTGGCGGCGAGCAGGGAGACCTGCACGAAGCGCGGATCGCTGGCGCGCCGCTCGATCTCTTCGGCGGCCAGGTCCGGATTGCCCATGGGCACCATGATGGACGCGCGCAGGCGCGGCTCCCGGTCCAGCCATTCCGCCGCGATCCAGTCGTTCGCCGCCCGGCAGGCGGCGGCCGACATGTCCTCGCTGGCCATGGCGGGCCCGCCCCAGATGCAATTGGCGATGGCGAACGTGGACCGGAATCCCTCGATGGCGCCGCTCTGCAACAGGCCAAGGTCCGTGCCGGCGCGGCCGGACTTGGGCGTCCAGTCGGGCCGCGCGTTGACGGGCGCGTTCGCCGGATCGCTGGTCAGCGCGAAGCTGGTGCGCTCCAGGCCGCGCAACTCGAAGCTCGCGCGCCAGTACGGATCGAGATACGGCATCAGGACTTTGGTGGAGGGCACGGAGATGTGGACGTCGCAATCCACCATCGGCCCGCCGAACACACTGCCGCGCAGCCCGGCCCGCTCGGCCTGATCCCTGGTCGCCGCGACCGCGTTCGCCGGTTCGCTCATGCCTTCGTCTCCCTGTGCGGCGCGCACGCCTGCTTTTGCGCGATTGTACCGGCGCGGCTCCGCGGGCGCAAAGGCTTACTGGCGCGGCCGCGGGCGCGCGACGCAAGCTTTACTCGACACTTGGGCGTGCTACCTTGTCGCACGCCATCGCAACAAGACGACGGCGCCTGGGACGCAGCCCAAAGAGCGCTGAGCTCACACCGGAGGACCAACATGCGCGCCTTATCCGCAGCCTTGCTCTGCGCCACGTTTCTGGTGGCGGCCGCTCCCGCGCAAGCGCAGCAGGAGGACTGGAACGCCGTGGTGGCTGCCGGCAAGAAGGAAGGCCAGGTCCTCGTGTACCACGCCCAGCTTGGCGCGCAGCACTGGAAGGACGTGGTGAAATCCTTCGAGGCCAAGTACGGCATCAAGGTGCGCGAGTACGACGCCCGGGCCAGCGAGCTGACCGAGCGCGTGCGCGTGGAGCAGACCTCCAAGCGCTACGTGGCCGACATGGAGTTCCATGGCGCCGCCAGCATCGCCGAGCAGCACGAACAGGGCTTCATCGACGACATCGGGACCATCCCCAACGCCGCTGGCCTGCGCGAGGGCATGAAGGCCGACGCCCAGTCGGTCCCCGCGTGGCTGCAGGTCATCTGCATGCTGGTCAACACCAACCAGGTGAAGCCCGCCGACGAGCCCAAGGAATGGAAGGACCTGCTGGACCCCAAGTGGAAGGGCAAGCTCCTGTCCGACGACATGCGCGCGGTCGGCTCCGGGCAGACCATGTTCGCCGTGCTGCACAAGACCTACGGGGCTGAATTCCTCGAGAAGCTGAAGGCCCAGGACCTCGTGTTCAACCGCGACCTGCAGGTGAACTCGCGCCGCGTGGCGCGCGGCGAAAACGCGATCTTCATCCAGCAGATCATCGCCTTCGCCACCGAGCTGAAGGGCCTGCCGGTCAAGGTGATCCTGCCTGCGGACGGCTGCCCCTACACGCAGATCCGCGGCGCCGTGCTGAAGAACGCCCCCAACCGCAACGCGGCCCGCGTCTTCATCAACCACTTCCTCGACCTCGACTCGCAGGTGCGCTACGGCACGGCCGGCATGGGGACGGTGGTGCAGGGCGTGGCCGAAAAGCTGACGGACCCGGACGCCAAGCGCTTCGCGCAGGTGAAGCTGATGGGCGAGGTCACCTACGCCGAGCGCACGCCCATGCTGAAAGCCGCCACCGAGATGTTCAAGTAGCGAGACCTGCCGTGACGACGCTCTACATCCTGCACGGCGCGACGCGCTCCTCCGCCACATGGCGGGTGCGCATCGCCCTGAACATCAAGGGCGTCGCGTACGAAGAGCGCAACCTAGATCTTCGCGCTGGCCAGCACCAGCGCGAAGACTATCTGCGGCTGAACCCCCAGGGGCTCGTGCCCGCCCTCGTGTCGCCGGAAGGCGCCATGATCGCCCAGAGCATGGCGATCATGGAATATCTCGACGAAGTGCACCGCCAGCCGCCGCTGCTGCCCCCGGACGCGGAAGGCCGCGCGCGCGTGCGCGGGCTCGCGCAGATCGTCGCGTGCGACATCCACCCGATCAACAACATGCGCGTGCGCGAGCACGTGCGCGGGCTTCTGGGGGACGAGGCCATGAACCTCTGGATGGACAAGTGGAGCAACGCGGGCTTCGACGCCCTTGAGGCGCAATTGCAGGCGAGCCCGCTCACCGGGCGCTTCTGCCACGGGGACGCGCCCGGCATGGCGGACGCCTGCCTCGTGCCCCAGGTCGCCAACGCCCGGCTTGCAGGGCGGGACGTCGCCCAATGGCCCCGCATCGCGGCGATCGCGGCGGCCTGCGACGCCCTTGATGCGTTCGCGCGGGCGCGGCCCGCCTAGCGGACGTCGCCTCGGCGCCAGATCGCACCACACGCAGATGGCCGCCGCCGCGCGCGCAGGCGCCTGCGGCTTACGGAAAACCCGCGCCGCGCAGGCGCTCGCGCAAGATCGCCGCGGCCTCCTGGGGCTTTTCGATTTGCAGCATGTGCGTCGCGCCGCGCACGACGTCATGCGGCAGGCCATATTCGGCCGCCGCCTCCGGCCCGATGACCGCGGGCGGCATGGGCCGTCCAAATTCGGGATCCGCGCCGATGACGAACGTCGGCTGCTTCAGGGCCGCGAGCGCGCGGTACGAATCGGAGCGCGCGTTGCCTTCGTAGATGCGCGCCTCGTATTCGCCCGGGCAGGCGAGTTCGTAGCCGCCCTCCGGCGCCGCGCGCGCCACGCCCGCCGCCATGTCGAACTCCGCGCCGGGCGCCCAGCCCCGGCCCATGCGGGCGCGATACTCGTGCGCCAGCGTCTCCAGGTCGGCGAAACGCTCCGGCCTGGCGCGGGCGAACTGCGCCAGCAGCGCGTCGAGCTTCACACTGGCCTCGCGCCGGGGATTCCCCTCGGGCGGCGCCAGCGGCGGGTCGATCAGCGCCAGCGCGTCCCATCGCAGGCCATGGTCGCGGGCCGCCAGAACCGCCGCGATGGAGGAGATGGAGTGGAACACGCCCGCCGTGGCGCGGGGGCCGAAAGCCCGTTCGGCCTCCCGGGCGACGCTGACGTGGTCGCGCGCCATGGCGTCCACCGTATGCCCTTGCAGCGCGTGGCGGGGATTGGCGCCATGGCTGCGCAGGTCGAACAGCACAAGCTCGAAGTCCGCCAGCAGCAGCGACCAGAACGCTCGGTATCCGGCGATCGCGAAGCCGTTGCCGTGCGAGAGCAGCAGGCGCGGGCGCCCCTCGCGGGCGTAGCGCCGCAGGATGATCTGCGCGCCGTCGTGGCAGGCGACGGTGTGGCGTTCGGATTCTGTCATGTCTGGCCCCCGGCTCATGAAAAGCGATCGGCCTGCGCTGTCAATCGCCCAGGACGCCGCTTGTCCGGGCGAAGCGGAACCCCGATAGTGCCGCCCGTCGTTTGAGCGCCAGCCGAGAGCCATGCATGCCCATCCAAGACGGCGCGACTCTCAAGCAGGCGATCCGCGCCGGGGAACTCGCGGTCCACTACCAGCCGCAGGTGTCCGCCGACGGCCTGCGCTTGCTGGGCGTGGAGGCGCTGGCCCGCTGGAACCATCCCCGGGAAGGGCTGCTGTCGCCATCCCATTTCCTCGGGCCCGACGCCCATCCGGCGGCGGTGTTCGACGTGGGGGATTTCGTCCTGCGGCGCGGCTGCGAGGACGCCGCGCGCTGGCCGGGCCTCACGCTGAGCGTCAACGTCTCGCCGCACCAGTTCCGCGATCCCGCGTTCCCGGAAGCCGTGGGCGACATCGCCCGGCAGGCGGGCATGCCGCTGGAGCGGCTGGAGCTGGAGATTCTGGAGAACGCATGGTTCGCCGACGTGGCGGGCGCCCGGGCCGCCCTCACGCGCCTTCGGGCGCTGGGGGTGCGGATCGCGATCGACGATTTCGGGCAGGGCTATTCGAGCATGGGCCTGCTGCACGACCTGCCGCTCGACAAGCTGAAGCTGGACCGGGCTTTCGCGACGGGCGGCCCCGGCGGGGCGCCAAGCGAAGCGGTGCCCCAGATCGTGGCGCTCGCCCGTGCGCTCGGCCTGACGGTGACGGCTGAAGGCGTGGAGACCCACGCCCAGCGGGAGTTCATGCGGGCCGCCGGCTGCGACGCCCTTCAGGGCTACCTGTTCTCCAGGCCGGTGCCGGCGCACGCGATCGACGAACTGCTGCGCGGCGCCTGAGCCTCCCGGCTCGCGCGGGCGCCTCATGGTGACTGAACTGACCCTGCAAGCACGGCGCTCCCGCCCCTGAGGGGAGGGAGCGCGCGCAGGGAAACGTCAATCCTTGGCGCGTTCGACGTAGGTGCCGTCTTCCGTCTGGATGACGATGCGCGTGCCGGCCGAGATGTGGGGCGGCACCATGCAGCGCGCGCCGTTCGACAGGATGGCGGGCTTGTAGCTGGAGGACGCCGTCTGGCCCTTCATGGCCGGCTCCGTCTCCTTGACCTCGAAGGTCACGCGCGCGGGCAGCTGGATAGCCACCGGCACGTCGTTGAACACGCTCAGCATGACCTTCATGCCTTCCTGGAGGTAGGCTGCGCCGTCGCCCAGCACGTCCTCGCTGACCGTGGTCTGGTCGAACGTCTCCTGGTTCATGAAGTGGTAGCCTTCGCCGTCCTGGTAGAGGAATTCGTAGTTGCGATCCTCCACGTAGGCGCGCTCGACCTGCTCGGTGGTCTTGTAGCGGTCGGTGGTCTTCACGCCGTCCGAAATGCGGCGCATGTCGATCTGGGTCGTGGGCGTGCCCTTGCCGGGATGGAAGCTTTCCGCAGACAGGACGACGTAGAGGTTTCCGTCCTCGCGCTCGAGGATATTGCCCTTGCGGATGGAGCTGGCGATCACTTTCACAGGTTCTGTCCTTGATGTGCGGCGGCCCTGAGGCCTATGACCGGGCGATCCCGGTGGAAATCGGGCCGCACAATAGCGATTCATGCGCGAATCGCCAGCCGTATCGACAGGCCCCCCATGGAGAAGCCGTCCCCGCCTCCCTCCCGCTGGTGGTCGCGCCACGCATACGCCGACCGGCGCCCCTTGCTGCACGCCCGGGCCCGCACCTTCGCGAAGTGGAGAAACTGGTTCGCCGACAGGGACTTCCTTGAGGTCGACACCGCCGCCCTCCAGGTTTCCCCCGGCAACGAGGCCCATATCGCGGGCTTCGCGACGCAGTTCGTCGGTCCCGGCGGCGATAGCCGGCCGCTCTACCTGCATTCCTCCCCGGAGTTCGCCTGCAAGAAGCTGCTGGCGGCCGGCGAGCCGCGAATCTTCAGCCTCGCCCACGTCTACCGGAACCGCGAGCGCGGGCCGCTGCACCATCCCGAATTCACCATGCTGGAATGGTACCGCGCCGGCGAGCCCTACGGGGCGCTGGCGGGCGACCTGGCGGCGCTGTGCGCGGGCGCGGCGGAAGCGGCGGGCTCGGCCCTGTTCAGCCACCGCGGGCGCACCGCCGATCCGTTCGCAGAGCCCGAGCGCATCACCGTGTGCGAAGCGTTCGCGCGGTATGCGAGGGTCGACCTCGCCCGCACGCTGAGCCGCGACGGCGAGAACGACCGGGGCGCGCTCGCCGGGATGGCCCAGGCGGCGGGGCTCATGCCCGCGCCCGACGACTCGTGGAGCGACATCTTCAGCAAGCTGCTGTCCGCCCGCGTCGAGCCGCATCTGGGCGAGGGCCGGATCGTCATCCTGGACGAATACCCCGCCTCCGAGGCCGCCCTGGCCCGCCGCGTCGACGGGCGGGGCGAGGTGAGCGAACGCTTCGAGGCCTATGCGTGCGGGGTGGAGATCGCCAACGCCTTCGGGGAGCTGACGGACCCCGACGAGCAACGCCGCCGCTTCGTGGACGAGATGGCCCAGATGCTGGCGGTCTACGGCGAGGCGTATCCGATCGACGAGGATTTCCTGGCCGCGCTGGCGCACATGCCCCCCGCCTCGGGCATCGCCATGGGGGCGGACCGGGTGGTCATGCTCGCCACCGGCGCGGAGCACGTCGAGCGGGTCATCTGGACGCCGCTCGACGTGTGACAGGCTAGCGCGCGCTGTCGCTGGCCGGGGGCGTGTTGCCCGTCGCGGGCGCCGTGGTCGTGGGCGCGGCGGACCCTGTGGCGGGCGGGGAGATCGGCACGCCGCCGGCGCTGGGGGTGCGTCCCGGCACGGTGCCGGTCGTGTCGCTGCGGCTCAGTCCGTCGGCGCGGCCCGGACCGGCGGTCGTCGCCGTCTGGGGCCCGCCGCGCGGATAGAACTCCGCCGCCGCCCAGGCGATGAGCGCCAGCACAAGCCCGGCGATTAACACGAACAGCACCGGCCTGCCCTCGCGGCCCTGCCGCGCCTCGCGATCCGTGAGTACGACTTCGTCTTCAGGGTCGCCGATGGGGCGCGGATGAATGCGGTTGGCGTCCGTTCGCAGGCGGTCGGGATCGTTGGGATCATATTGGGTCATGGTGTCCTCCTGTGCCCCTTCGCAAGCTTGGTCACGCCTGCTAACCCCTGATTCGCGGCTACGTTCCGAACCGCCGGGTTTGCCTCCGGGGCGCAAGCGGCCTAATCAGCCCCCATGTCCTCCCCGAGCACCCTCCCGCGCTCCGCTGCGCGCAGCCCCGCCGACCTTGCGGCGGCCGGCCTCGTAACGCTTGAGCGCGCCCGCGAGCTCGAGGCCGTGGCGGCGCGCTACGCGGTGGCGCTCACGCCCGCCATGGCGTCGCTCATCGACCCGGCGGACCTGCACGACCCCATCGCGCGCCAGTTCGTGCCCGACCCCGCCGAACTCGCCAGCCTGCCGCAGGAATTGAGCGATCCCATCGGCGACGAGGCCCATGCGCCGGTGGACGGCGTCGTGCATCGCTATCCCGACCGCGTACTGCTGAAGCTGCTGCACGTCTGCCCTGTCTATTGCCGCTTCTGCTTCCGCCGGGAGAGCGTGGGGCCGGGCGGCGCGTCGGCGCTCTCGCCGGAAGCCTTCGCGCGCGCGCTGGCGTATGTCGCCGCCCGCCCGGCCATCTGGGAGGTGATCCTCACGGGGGGCGATCCACTCGCCATGGCGCCGCGCCGCCTGCGCGAGATCATGCAGGCGCTGGGCGGCATCGGCCATGTGAAGATCGTGCGGATCCACACCCGCGTGCCGGCCGTCGATCCCGCCCGGATCGACGAGGCGATGATCGCGGCCCTCAAGGCCTCGGGCAAGACGGTCTACGTGGCGCTGCACGCCAACCATCCGCGGGAGCTCGGGGACGCAGCGCGCGCCGCCGTGGCGCGCATCGTCGACGCAGGCCTGCCGATGGTGAGCCAGACGGTGCTGCTGCGCGGCGTCAACGACGATCCCGACGTGTTGGCCGAGCTGATGCGCGCCTTCGTGGAGAACCGCGTCAAGCCGTATTATCTGCACCATCCCGACCTTGCGCCCGGGACAGCGCACCTGCGCGTGGACATCTCCCGCGGGCGCGAGATCGTCGCGGCCCTGCGCGGCCGCACGTCCGGCCTGTGCCAGCCCGAATACGTGCTCGACGTCCCGGGCGGCTGGGGCAAGTCCCCCGTCGGGCCCGTGTATGCGCGCGAGGACGCGCCCGGTTCCTGGCGGGTGACCGACTACGAGGGGCGCGAACACACCTACGCCGACCCCCGCCCCCCGGAGCCCCGCCGGCCCTAACGGGGCTATGCTGCGCGGGCCTGATTCGCTGGCTTCCCGGAGAGACTCCCTTGCGCCTCGCGCTTCGACCGCTCGCTGTCCTGCTGTTCGCCCTGCTGGGCCTTTATGGCGCCTTCGCGCAGAGCGCCGCCGCGCCGCCGCCTGCGCAATCGCAGGCTCTCGACGGCGTGCGCGCCTCGCTTGAGCGCATCGAAAAGGCGCTGGAGCGCCCCGACGTGAGCGACGCGGCGCTGCAATCCCTGCGCTCGGAGCTGGAGCCGCTCGGAGAGACCATCGCGGAAGCGCTGGACGACCTCACGCCCAAACTCGAGAGCGCCAAGTCGCGCCTGGAACAATTCGGCGCCAAGCCCGCCGAAAGCGCCACCCCGGAGGGGCAGGCGGCCATCGCCGAGCGGCGCGAGCAGCAGAAAGCGTTCGACGACATCGACGCGCAGGTGAAGCGCGCGCGCCTTCTGGCCGTGCAGGCGGAGCAGACCGCCGCCAACATCACCAACCGCCGCCGCGCGATCTTCCGGCAGGCGCTGTTCCAGCGCTCCTTCAGCCTCGTCAGTCCGCAGCTCTGGTATCTGGCGCTCACCGAACTGCCGCGCGACCTGCGCGCCATGGGCATGCTGGCGAGCGACTGGGGCTCAGGGGTCGCGGTGCGCCTGCACGGGTCGCGGCTCGCGTCGTTCCTGGCGGCCTTCGCGGCCCTCGTCCTGGCGTTTGGAATCGTGCGCACGCTGGCGCACCGGGTGCTGGCCCGTCCGGCGATGATGCATGAGCCCTCGCGGCTGCGCAAAGCCGCCAGCGCCCTGTGGGTCGCGGCCGTCATGGCCACCGTGCCGATCGCGGCGGCGCTGGCGCTCATCGAGATCGCCCGCTTCTACGACCTCTTCAGCGTGCGGCTGGAGCCCCTCGTGGCGACGCTGTTCGACGCGGTGCGCCGCACCGCCATCGCGCTCGCCACAGCGCGCGCGCTGCTGTCGCCCGACAAGCCCGAATGGCGCCTGCTCAACCTCTCGACGCCCACGAGCGAGCGCCTGTTCCGCCTTGCGGTCACCATCGCGCTCATCGTGTCGGCCATGAAGATCATGGACGCGGTCAACGACCTGATCGCCGCCCGGGTCGCCGCGTCCGTATGGATGCGGGGCCTCGGCTGCGTGGCGGTGGCGGGCATCATGGCGTACACGCTCTACGGCCTCGCCCCCAAGGAGGAGGACAACGACGACCTCGGGCCGCGCATCACCCCCAAGCGCGATTGGTACGCCCTCTGGCGCGCCGCCGCCTGGGCCGCCATCGTGGCCATCGTGGGCTCCGCTCTGGTGGGCTTCGTGGCGCTGGCGAGTTTCCTCGTGGACCAGATCGTCTGGGTCACCTTCGTGGGCGCCGTCGCCTACATGCTGCACGAGTTGACCGACGAGGCCTTCCAGGCCGCCCTGCAGCCGAACGCCGCCGCCGCCCGCGCCGCGACCCAGTCCATCGGCCTGCGCCGGGATTCCCTGCGCCAGCTCGCGATCCTGCTGCGCGGCGTCTCCACCCTCGTCATCACGCTGGTGGGCGCGATGCTGGTGCTGGCGCCGTGGGGGGTCGAGTCCGACGACATGCTCGGCAACCTGCGCGCGGCCTTCTTCGGCTTCCGGGTGGGCGAGGTCACCATCTCGCTCGCGAGCGTGCTCATCGCCCTGTTGCTGTTCAGCGTCGGGGTCGCGGCCACGCGCATCGTGCAGGGCTGGCTGGAGCAGGAATACCTGCCCAGCACGCACCTCGACGTGGGGCTGCGCAACTCCATCCGCACCAGCGTCGGCTATATCGGCTTCATTCTCGCGCTGGCCCTGGCGCTGGCGCAGGTGGGGCTGAACTTCGAGCGGCTGGCGATCGTGGCCGGCGCCCTGTCCATCGGCGTCGGCTTCGGCCTCCAGTCCATCGTGAACAATTTCGTCTCGGGACTGATCCTCCTGTGGGAGCGCGCCATCCGCGTCGGCGACTGGGTGGTCATCGGCGACGAGCAGGGCTACGTGCGCCGCATCAACGTGCGCTCCACGGAGATCGAGACCTTCGACCGCGCCACCATGATCGTGCCCAACTCCAACCTCGTCACCGGCGTTGTGAAGAACTGGGTGCGCAGCGACCGCGTCGGGCGCATCAAGATCCCGGTGTCGGTCGCGATGGCGGCGGACCCCGGCCAGGTTCGGCAATTGCTGCTGGATTGCGCCGCCCACCAGGACACCGTGCTGGAGTTTCCCGCCCCGCAGGTGATGTTCACCGCCATGGTGGACGCCACCCTGAAGTTCGAGCTGGTGTGCTTCGTTGGCGACGTCGAGAAATCCCAGAAAGTGCGCAGCGATCTCAACTTCGCCATCTTCGGGCGCTTTCGGGAGGCCCACATCGACATCTCCCCGCCCCCGGCGGCGCCCGTCGTGGTCAAGATCGGTAACTGATCGTCAACGATCTCGCCGCTACCCATGGGGGCTCGCTTCAGGAAACCCCATGGCCGAATTCTCCATCTGCACGACGGCGCTCAAGGCGCTCGCGCTCACCCTCGGCCTCGCGGGCTGCGCCGCCCAGCCCCCCGCTCCGCCGCCGGCCGCCGCGGAGCCGACGTTCTACCGGCGCCTCGCCGCCAAGGGCGCGGAGCTCGACCCGCGCTCGGCCCGCGACATGATCTCGCTCTACCGCAGCAACAACGGGCTGGGCGCGCTGACCCTCGACCCCGCGCTTCAGAAGGCCGCGCAGGCCCAGGCGGACGCCATGGCGCGCTCGGGCGAAGTCTCCCATGGACGCCGTCCCCTGGCGGCCCGCCTCGCCGACCAGGGCGTGGACACGAACGCCGCCGCCGAGAACATCTCGGCCGGCTATTACACGATGGCGGAAGCCTTCTCGGGCTGGCGAGAATCGCGGGGCCACAACGCCAACATGCTCAACAAGCAGGTGCGCCGCATGGGCATCGCCACCGCCTTCGCGCCGAACACGAAGTACAAGGTGTACTGGGCGCTGGTGTTGGCGGAGTGAGGGACGGGCGAGGGGCGAGTAGCGAGCAGCTGATAGGCAGTAGGCAGTAGGGAATAGGGTGGATCGCCGGACAAGCTGCGCGAAGCCGCAAATATTGCCCTCTCCTCTATTCGCTACTGCCTACTCCCTACTGCCTATTCGCCACTCGCCACTCGCCGCTCGCCGCTCGCCCCTTCCCTTCACGCCACCGCCATCAGCGGCTTTCGCTCGGGGCGGGGCTCCAGCGCGCCTTCGCCGTGGCCGATCCAGCAGTGCAGGAAGGAATCGACCCAGCGCGCCACCGCGGCGTCGTGGCGGTACCAGCCGTCCAGGTGCGCGCGGCGCGGCTGCGCGCCCGGCATGTCCATTTTGTCGGCGCCCCGCGTCGTCCAGCGGCAGATGGTCGAATAGGTGACCTCGGGGTGGAATTGCAGCCCCACGGCGCTGCCGTAAGCGAACCCCTGGTTGGCGAACGTCTCGCCCCGCGCCAGCAGCGTCGCGCCGCGCGGCAGGTCGAAGCCCTCCCGGTGCCATTGATAGACGTGCTGGGGAAACGGCGCGGCGCAGAACGCGCGGCCCGCGTCGGTCGCCTCGATGGGATAATAGCCGATTTCGGCGTGGCCCTCGTGGTGCGGCCGCACGGTCTCGCCCAGCGAGCGCGCGATCATCTGCGCCCCGAGGCACACGCCCAGCAGGGGCTTGTCCTCGCGCAGCGCCACGTCCACGAACTCGATCTCCCGGCGCACGTACTCGTCGGGATCGTTCGCGCTCATGGGCCCGCCGAAGATGATCGCCCCGGCGTGCTCGCGCAGGGTGTCGGGCAGCGGGTCGCCATAGCGCGGGCGGCGCATGTCGAGCGCGTACCCCATGGTGTGCAGCAACCGGCCGATGCGGGCCGGGCAGGAATGCTCCTGGTGCAGGATCATCAGGACGGCGCCGCGTTGCGGCTGGCGAGGATCTGGAAGGGTCATGGCGGGGCTCCCTTGAATCGCGCCATCTGCATGCGCGCCACGATGGGCAAAGTGATGGCGCGCGGCGACAGGCCTGAGAGCGTCGCCAGAAGACGGTTGAACCGGCCCGGCACGACGACGCGCCGCCCCGCCATCAGCCCCGCATAGCCGGCCGCCGCCACCTGCGCCGACGTGAGCTTGGGGAACGGCCCGAAAGGGTCTCCGCTCGCGCCGGCCCGCTGGAAGAACGCCGTGGGGGTCGGTCCCGGGCACAGCGCCGTGACGGTGACGCCTTCATCCTTCAGCTCCTGCGCCAGCGCCTGGCTGAACGACAGCACGTAGGCCTTCGTGGCGTAGTACACCGCCATGCCGGGGCCGGGCAGGAAACCCGCGATGGACGCCACGTTCAGGATGCGGCCCCGGGCGGCGCGGATCGAAGGCAGGAACGCGAGGGTGAGATCGCTGAGCGCGCGCACGTTGAGGTCGATCATCGAGGTCTGCTCGGCCCGGTCGAGATCGCCCGCCGCGCCGATGAGGCCGAAGCCCGCGTTGTTGACCAGGGTATGGACGCGGCCGCCGTCCCGCCCGATGCGCGCCGCCAGCTCCTGCGCGGCGTCGCGCCGCGCCAAGTCAAGCTCGATCACCAGCGGGCGCGCGCGGCCGGTGGCGGCGATCTCGTCCGCCAGCGCTTCGAGCAGGCCCGCGCTGCGCGCGGTGAGCGCCAGCTCGAAGCCGTCGCGGGCGAAAATGCGCGCCAGGTCCGCCCCGATCCCCATCGAGGCGCCGGTGACGAGGACCACGTCCCGCAAGCTCGCGCTCATGAGCGGCGCACGGACGACGCCAGCCCCGGCTGCCCGACGCTGCGCAGCGTCGCAAGATCCCCGTCCGACACGCCCAGCATCTGCGCGACGCGCGCCACGACGGAATCCTCCACCTCCAGCGGCGCGCCGTCGGCGTAGACGATGTCCCACGCCATTTCGACCAGTTTCAACCGCCCGCCGTCGTCCAGCGCACGGCGCAGCACGGCAACGAAATGGTCGAGGTCCACGGCCTCCGCCTCGCTCAGTTCCGCCTGGGCGATCATCCGCGAGGCGTCGCCGGGCGACAGATCGAACTTGTCCGACAGCATGGCCTGCAGGCGCGCGCGCTCGAGGGCGTCGATGGCCCCGTCCGCGTCCGCCACATGCACGAGCACTGCGGCGGCCGCCATGCGGTAGTCGTTCTCGTCGAACGGCCGCTCGCCGTCGCTGCCTATAAGTTCAGCGATGAAGCTGCGAATGCCATCGAACATCGGCGGAAACATGGGCGCTTGCCTCTCTGCGGGCGGAGCTGAGCGTAGAACGCCAGCTTGTCAGAACGTCGTCTCTCGTTTGATATGGCGCTAGAACGCGCGCGGCGCCAGCGTCGTTGCAACGGACCTTGAAACATCGTTGCACGGATTGGGCCAGAGGAACGAGGGCACGCCATGGGAGAATACGCGCTGGGCCAGTCGGTGTCCCGTTTCGAGGACCCGCGCCTCATCCAGGGCGGCGGCCGGTTCGTTGACGACATGGTCCTGCCCGGCATGGCCGAAGGCGTGGTCCTGCGCTCGAGCCACGCCCATGCGCGCATCCTGCGGCTCGACGTCGGCAAGGCGCAGGCGGCCCCCGGCGTGCTGGCCGTGCTGACCCATGCGGACTGGGCGGCGTCGGGCTTCGCCGACATGCCGCGCCCGGCGGGCAAGAAGAAGCGCGACGGCTCCCCGATGTTCCGCCCGCCCCTGCCGGGCATGACCCGCGACCGCGTGCGCTGGGTGGGCGACTACGTGGCGTTCGTGGTGGCCGAAACGCGCTTCCAGGCTCTCGACGCGCTGGAACTGATCGAGGTGGAGTACGAGCCGCTGCCGGCGGTGCTCACCGCCGAGGAGGCGCTCGCGCCCGGCGCCCCGGCGGTGCACGACGAGAACCCCGACAATGTCTGCTTCGTCCATCTGGAGGGCGACAAGGCCGCCACCGACGCGGCGATCGCGGGCGCAAAGCACGTGGTGAAGCATCGCTTCGTCATCAACCGCATCACCGCCGCCACCATGGAGCCGCGCGGCTGCCTCGGCCATTACGACCCCGCCTCGGACCGCTACACCATCTGGACCACTCTCCAGCGCGCGCTCGATTACCGCGAGCGCCTGTCGCAGACCCTGCGCATTCCCGAGAGCAAGCTGCGCGTGGTGGCGGGCGACATCGGCGGCAGTTTCGGCATGAAGTCGGGGGTCTACAACGAGGTCGGCCTATGCCTGCTCGCCTCCAGGATCGTCGGGCGCCCGGTGAAGTGGAACGCCACGCGCACCGAATCCTTCCTGTCCGACGCCGCCGCCCGCGACAACGTGACGGAGGCCGAACTGGCGCTGGACGAAACCGGCAAGTTCCTCGCGCTGCGCATCAGGACGCTGGCGAACCTCGGCGCCTACGTGCAGCCCGGCTCCGAGGGCGGGCCGGTGAGCAATCTGGGCACGCTGGCGGGCGTCTACACCACGCCCGCGATCCACGTGGACGTGACGGCCGCCTTTTCCCACACCCACTGGATGCGCCCCTACCGGGGCAACGGGCGCCCCGAGGCCGCGTACGTGATCGAGCGCATCATCGACGTCGCGGCGGACCAGCTGGGCTTCGACAAGATCGACATCCGCCGCCGCAACCTCATCCCCACGGACGCCTTCCCGTTCAAGACCGGCCTGTCGTTCGTCTACGACAGCGGCGACTTCGCCAAGAACATGGACATGGCGCTGGCCATGTCCGACTGGGACGGCTTCGAGGCCCGTCGCACGGAGGCGGCCGGGCGCGGCAAGCTGCGGGGAATCGGGATCTCCAACTCCATCGAGAAAGCCGGCGCGCCCGGCATAGAAGGCGCGGAGATCCGCTTCGACCGCACCGGAACGGCGACCATCCTCTCGGGCGCGATCACGCAGGGCCAGGGCCACGAGACCGTGTTCAAGCAACTCGTCTGCGACCGGCTCGGCATCGACCCGCGGGACGTGCACTACGAACAGGGCGATACCGACGTGGTGTTCTACGGCGAGGGCACGGGCGGCTCGCGCACCTCCGCGATCGGCGGCGGCGCCATGTTCATGGCCGCCGAGAAGATCGTCGAGAAGGCGCGGCGCATCGCGGCGCACGTGCTGAAAGTGGACGACGTGGAGTTCGCCGACGGCGTGTTCTCAAGCCGCAACAGCAATTCCAGCATGACGATGCGGGAGGTCGCCCTTGCGGCGTCCAGGCCCGACGACCTGCCGGACGACATCGAGCCGGGACTGAGCGCGACCGCCGTCTACAACCACCGCACGCCCAACTATCCCAACGGCTGCCATGTCTGCGAGCTGGAGATCGACGAGGAGACGGGCCGCGTCGACATCGTGCGCTACAGCGTGGTGGACGACGTCGGCAACGTCATGAACCCCTTGCTGCTGAAGGGCCAGATTCATGGCGGCGTCGCCATGGGGGTCGGGCAGATGCTGCTGGAGGACCTGCGCTACGACGCCAGCGGCGAGTTGATGACCGCGTCGTTCATGGATTACGCGATGCCGCACGCGGACGATCTCAGCGCCATCGAGGTGAAGAGCAACCCGCAACCCACGAAGACCAATCCGCTGGGCGTCAAGGGCGCGGGCGAGGCGGGCTGCGTGGGCGCCCTGCCCGCTGTGGCGAACGCCCTGGTGGACGCCCTCAAGCACCTTGGCGTGCGCGACGCGCCGATGCCCGCGACCCCGCAGGCCCTGTGGCGCCTCATGCGGTCACGGCGCGCGGCGGCGGCCGAGTAGGCCGTTCAGTTCGGCGGGATCAAGCGGACGCGGGGCGCGGGCGGTTCGACGCGGGCAGGCTCCTGATCGTCGGAGCGCATCGCCTGGTCGCTCAGCTCGACCCTGATCGGACGCCGGCGACCGTCGCGCCCCGGGGCCCGACGACGCCGAGGCGCCTTGATCCTTGTCCGGCCCGAAGCGTTCAGAAGTTGAACAGCGGCCCCGCGCCTGGGATGTCGAAGCGGCGCGGCAGGGTTTCGCGGCCGAACCACGAGCGGTTGTTGTCGTAGACCGGCAGCCCGAAGCGGGTGTCCATCGTCACGTAATTGCGCATGCTGTCGACAGGAACGACCTTGCCGCTGTCCAGGAAGCTGCGCTTGGTGATGGTGATCGGCGGGGCCTCGCCGCGCAGCCTGCGGGTCTGGGCCTGAGCGTCCGCGGCGGCCCAGCAGAGCGACAGGGCGCCGGCGAGGGAGAGAATCAGCGTGCGATGGATGTGCATGATCTACGTCTCCATGTGCCTGAAGCGTGGTTGAAAGCGCCTGAAGCGCGGTTGAAACATCGAAGCGCCCGGCAGTTTGTCCGGCGCGCCGCTTTCAAACGTAACCTACACGATTAAGCGCGAGCCGGAAACGGCGCCGCTTGCGGGGGGACAAGCGCGCAACCCCGCCAAAAGTTCACCGGACCCGTGCGGCCGCCGCGCGCAGCGCCGGGGCGCCCGCCTGGGGCGCCAGCCAGTTGGACGTCCTGGCCCCCCGGGCGCCGAAACATTCGGGCTGCCTGTCGGCCTCCGAGCGCGCGAAGAACAGGCTCAACGCCTTGTCGTCGCCCGCCGACACGAGGTCCAGGCGGTCGATCAGGCACGACAGCGCCCGCCGGTCTATGGGGCGCTCGCGGGGGCCGCAGGCGAATCCCGAAACGCGGAAATCGGGATCGGGCACCGCGAGGCGAAATCCCATGCAGGCTCGCGCGGCCCCGCCGCCCGACACGACCACGTCGGCGGTCTCGAAGTTCCCGAACCGCGTCTTCAGGTGGTCGGGCAACGCCGTGCGCTCCACCGACAGGCCGCCGTCGGCGGCTCGGCGCGCCATTTCCACCCAGAAGCTCGGCACGGGAGCCTGCTCGGCGCCCACGCGATACAGCGTCATGCGCGAATGGGGCCCCTCCCCGGCCGCCTCCCCGAAAGTCATCGTGTCCCGCCGCCCGCCGCCTTTGTGGCGCTGGGCGGCGTAGGAGGTGGGATCGGCGAGGTCCGGACTGGCGATCATGTAGAGTTCGAACGGCCGGCTCACGTCGCTCCAGGCGCTCGTGGGCTCGAGCGGCGCGCCTGCGCCGGGGGCGGTCGGGCCTGCGGTCCACAGGAACCACGACACCCAGAGCCAGAGTCCGCCGCCGGCCGTCATGGCGGCGCGGCGCGCGAGCGGCCGGTCGAGAGCCCGCCTGAGGCGGCGAACCGGCGCCTGTTCGGCCCGCGCCTGCTGCGCC
>JAQGJX010000136.1 GCA_028290405.1 Hyphomicrobiales bacterium | reverse complement strand
CCAGGCGGGGCGCGCCGCGGGGGCGGCGCAGCGCGAGGTCGATCTGGACGCGTGCGGCCGGTTGCTGGCCCTCGCCTGGCCGGACAGGATCGCCAAGGCGCGCGGCGCCACGGGCGAGTTCCTCATGGCGAACGGGCGCGCGGCCGCCTGCGAGGCGCACAGCGCACTCGCCCGGGAGCGGTATCTTGTCATCGCCGAAATCGCCGGCCGCGCCGCCGCCGCGCGCGTGCTGGCCGCCGCCGCCATCACGCCCGACGATCTCGCGGAGGCCGCCGGCTCCGCGCTTGAAACGCGCGACGAGATCACGTTCGACCGCGCCAGCGCGTCCCTCAGGGCGCGCCGCGTGAAGCGCCTTGGGGCCCTTGCGCTCTCCGAGCAACCCCTGCCGGTCGCCGGGCCGGAGGCCGCGCGCGTCCTCGCCCAGGGGCTGGCGAGCCTGGGCGTCGCGCGACTGCCGTGGAGCAAGGCGCAGAAGCAGTTCCGCGACCGCGTGCTCTTCCTGCGACGCCAGCAGGGCGACGACGAATGGCCCGACCTGTCGGACGACGCCCTCGGGGCGGCCGCCGCAGACTGGCTTGCGCCGTTCATCGAGGGCCGCGCGTCGCTGGCCGCCGTCGCCCACGACGACCTTCAGCAGGCGCTGGACGCGCTTGTGCCGTGGGACCTGATGCGCAGGCTGGACGCGGAGGCGCCGACGCATTTCGAAGTCCCCACCGGCTCGCGCATCGCCATCGACTACGAGGCGGACGGCGCCCCTGTCCTGGCGGTGCGCGTGCAGGAACTCTATGGGCTTGCGACGCACCCCGCGCTCGCGCGGGGCCGCGCGCCGCTCACGCTCCACCTGCTGTCGCCCGCGCACCGCCCCATCCAGATCACCCGCGACCTGCCGGGATTCTGGCGCGGCTCGTGGGCCTCGGTGAAATCGGACATGAAGGGGCGCTACCCCCGCCACCTCTGGCCGGACGATCCGGCTTCCGCCGCGCCCACCGCGCGCGCCAAGCCGCGCGGCACGTGAGGAGACCCCGCATGCTGGTTCGCGACGCCCGCCTTGAAGACATGCCCGCCGTGCAGGCCCTCTACGCCCATCACGTGCTGCACGGCGCGGCCTCGTTCGAAGAGGCGGCGCCGGACCTTGCGGAGATCACGGCGCGCTGGCGCGGGGTCCTCGCCCGTGGCCTGCCGTGGCTGGCGGCGGAGCACAAGGGCGCCATCGTGGGCTACGCCTACGCGCACCCCTACCGCGACCGTTCCGCGTGGCGGCCGACGCTCGAAGATTCGGTCTACGTCGCGCACGATTGCGCCCGGCGGGGCGCAGGGCGGGCGCTGCTGGGCGCCCTGATCGAGCGCTGCTCGGCGGCCGGCTACGCGCAGATGATCGCCGTCATCGGGGACTCGCGGAACGCGGGGTCCATTGGCCTGCACGCCGCGCTGGGCTTTCGCCATGTGGGCGTCTTCGAGGGCGTCGGCGTCAAGTTCGGCCGCACGCTGGACGTGGTGCTGATGCAGCGGGCCCTCTGATATTCGTTCCTGTAACGTTCTTGCCTGCGGATGCAGCATGAGCTAGGCTTGGAGCTCTTCAGGGGATCTCGCCATGGTCGTGCGCGTCGCAACGGTTGCCTTCGAGGGGATTGAGGCGCGTCCCATCGACGTGCAGGTGCAGCTCTCCAGCGGCGCCGTCGCGTTCGCCGTGGTGGGCCTCGCCGACAAGGCGGTGGCGGAATCGCGCGAGCGGGTCCGGGCGGCGTTGAACGCGTCGGGCCTCGCCATGCCGGCGCGGCGCGTCACCGTCAACCTCGCGCCGGCGGACGTGCCCAAGGAGGGCAGCCATTACGACCTGCCCATCGCGCTCGCCGTCATGGCGGCCATCGGGGCCATCCCGGCGGACGCGCTGGCGGGCTTCACGGTGCTGGGCGAGCTCGCGCTGGACGGCTCCATCACGTCCGTGGCGGGGGCGCTGCCTGCGGCGGTCGCGGCGAACGCGCGCGGCCACGGACTGATATGCCCCTTCGCGTGCGGGCCGGAGGCGGCGTGGGCCTCTTCCAGCATCGAGATCCTGGCGCCGCGCTCGCTGGTGCAACTCGCCAACCATTTTCGCGGCTCGCAGGTGATGAGCCGGCCGCAGCCCGCCATCCGCGCGCAGGGCGCCGCCTATCCGGACCTGCGCGACATAAAGGGGCAGGAGAGCGCCAAGCGCGCGCTGGAGATCGCCGCCGCTGGCGGGCACAACCTCGTGATGAGCGGTCCGCCGGGCTCCGGCAAGTCCATGCTGGCTGCGCGCCTGCCGTCCATCCTGCCGCCGCTCAGCCCGCGCGAATTGCTCGAAGTCTCCATGATCCACTCGGTCGCGGGCGCGCTGGCGGGCGGCGAGTTGACGGACCGGCGGCCCTTCCGCGCCCCCCACCATTCCGCCTCCATGGCGGCGCTGGTGGGCGGGGGCGCCAGCGCGCGGCCCGGGGAGGTTTCGCTCGCCCATCACGGCGTGCTGTTCCTCGACGAACTGCCGGAGTTTCAGGCGCAGGTCCTCGATTCGCTGCGCCAGCCGATCGAGACGGGCGAGGTCGCGATCGCGCGCGTGCATCATCGCGTCGTCTACCCCGCGCGCTTCCAGCTCATCGCCGCCATGAACCCCTGCCGCTGCGGCCACGCGAACGACCCCGGCTACGCCTGCCGCCGCATGCCGAACGAGCGCTGCGTGGCCAATTATCAGGGCCGCATCTCGGGCCCGCTGCTGGATCGTTTCGATCTCGCCATCGACGTGCCCGCCGTGACGGCCGCCGACCTCATCCTGCCGCCCCCGACGGAAGGCTCCGCCGAGGCGCTGCGGCGCGTCATGGCGGCGCGCGACATCCAGGCCCGGCGCTATGCGGCGATGGGGCTTCCGCACGTCGCGTCGAACGCCGCCGCGCCGCCCAACGTCATCGAGGCGGCGGCGCGCATGGACGATGCGGGTTCCGCTCTCCTGCGCGAGGCCGCCGAGCGGATGCATCTCACCGCCCGCGGCTTCCACCGCAGCCTCAAGCTCGCGCGCACGCTGGCTGACCTTGAGGGAGCCGAGTGCGTCGGGCGCGTGCATCTGGCGGAGGCGCTCAGCTATCGCCCGCGCGGCCAGAAGCAATCGCAGGCCGCATAGGCCGCCGACGCGCAAGCGGGCGCGCACGTCGCCCCCGCAAGACTTTCGCAAGGCGCCCGCCCGCAAGATCGCCCGGCGCGCGGCGCGCCCAAGCCTTTCGGGCGCCAATCTCCGCCGCGCCGCTGGAGCTGTTTGATGGAGGTGGATGGATCGACGGGCGCGCTGCTGGGAGCGTTCGGGGCGCTGGCCGCGCTCTGGGCCGCTTATGTGCGCTCGCCCGCGAGGGGCTCCGCGCATCCTGATGTATCGGGCCTGCGCGCCGAAGTGGCCCGCCTGAAGGAGAGCCTGGCGGCGGCCGAGCGCGCCGAGGCCGCCAACGAGGCCAAGACCCGCTTCCTCGCCACGGTCAGCCACGAAATCCGCACGCCCCTCAACGGCATCCTGGGCATGGCCGACCTGCTCGCCAACTCCGGGCTCGCCGCCGAACAACGCAGCTACGTGGAGGCGATCCGCACGTCCGGGGGCGCCCTCGCGTCGCTCATCGGCGAAATCCTCGATCTCTCGCGCATTGAGGCGGGCCGGCTCGATCTCGTCGAGGCGCCCTACGACGTGGTGGCGCTGGTGGAGGGGGTCGCGGAACTGCTCGCGCCGCGCGCGCAGGACAAGGGCCTGTCGATCGCCGCCCATGTGGCGTCCGACGTGCCGCGCCGCCTTGTGGGGGATTCGGCGCGCATCCGGCAGGTGCTGCTCAACCTCGCCGGCAATTCCATCAAGTTCACCGACCGGGGCGGGGTGGGCATTCGCATCCGGCGGGATGGCCGTCTCATTTTCGAGGTGGAGGACACCGGGCCGGGCATCGCCGAGGAGCATCGCGCGGCGATCTTCGAGGATTTCGAGCAGGTGGACGGCTCGCTCACCCGCCGCCACGAGGGCTCCGGGCTGGGACTGGCGATTTCGCGCGGCATCGCCACGCGCATGGGCGGCTCGGTCACGCTGGCGCGGTCCGGTCCGGACGGCTCCGTTTTCGCGCTGGAGGTTCCGCTGCGTCCCGCGGCGCCCGACATTGCGCGCCCCACCCTTCCGGAAGGCTCAGCCGAGTTGTCGGGCAAAAGCGTCCTCATCGTTGGGCGCGCGCCTTTCGAGGCGCCTTATCTTGCGCAATGGCTGGCGGCTGCGGGCGCGCGCGCGCGCTGCGCGGGCGAACCCGCCGAGGCGATGGACGCCTTGCGCGAACAGCCCCCGCCGGACGTGATCGTGGTGGATTGCGCCCTCGGGGCGCAGGCCGCGCAGGAGATCGCCGGCGCCGCGCGGGCGGCGGGCGTCCCCCGCAGCCTCGTGCTGTTTTCGCCCTTCGAGCGCCGCGCCATCAGCCCGCTCGTTCTGGACGCTTTCGACGGCTGGCTCGTGAAGCCCGTCCGGTCGGCGTCGCTCATCGCCCGCGTGGGCCTGCCTCCCGGGGCGCAGGATCGCCTGCCCGCGGAGGACGAGGCGCGCGAGCACCCGCCCGGCGGCCTCCACATCCTGCTGGCGGAGGACAACGACATCAACGCCCTGGTGGCCCGCAAGCACCTCGAGCACATCGGCGCCAGCGTGGTGCGCGCCGTCGACGGGCTTGAGGCGGTGGACTTCGTGCGCAGCGTGCACAGCGGCGCGCGGGCGCCCTTCGACGTCATCCTCATGGACGTGCGCATGCCGGGCCTCGACGGGCTTGAGGCGACGCGCACGATTCGCCGCCTCGAGCGCGCGGCGGGCGTCGAGCCGGTGCGCATCGTCGCTCTCACCGCCAACGCGTTCGAGGACGACCGGCTGGCCTGCTTCGCCGCCGGGGTGGACGACTTTCTCACCAAGCCTTTCGAGGCCGCGCGTCTCGCCCGCGCCGTGCGCCCCCAGGAGATCGCCTGAGCGGCGTGTCATAAATCTTTCCCCTGATCGTGCTTTCCATCACAACGTCCGGGGCGGCGACACAGGCGGGGCGATGCGCGACACTTCAACCGATGCGATCACAGGCGTGCGGCCGCCCGTCCAGCAGGGCTTCTGGCCCGTGCGGCGTCCAGTGCGCGACCTGCTCGGCATGCCCGAGACGCTCATGCGCGTCGGCTCCCTGGAGCTGAAGCTTGCGGTGACCAAGAAGGACGTCCGGCGCGCGCAGAAAATGCGCTACCGGGTGTTCTTTGAGCACGGCGAGGCCGTTCCTGACGCCATGTCGGCCCTGCGGCGCCGCGACATCTGTCCCTTCGACCGTCTCTGCGACCATCTGCTGGTCATAGACCATGCCCATCTGGACCGGCTGGGCCGCCGCAAGCCTGCGGTGGTCGGCGCCTACCGGCTGCTGCGCCAGGACGTGGCCGAGCGCCACGGCGGGTTCTACAGCGCGCAGGAGTTCGACGTGGCCCCGCTGCTGGCGCGCCATTCCGGCAAGCGGTTTCTGGAATTGGGCCGCTCCTGCGTGCTGCCCCAATACCGCTCCAAGCGGACGCTTGAGCTGCTGTGGCGCGGCGTCTGGGCCTATGTGCGCCACCACCGGATCGACGCCATGATCGGCTGCGCGTCCCTGCCGGGCGCCGACGCGGCGCGCCACGCGGACGCGCTGGCCTTTCTGGCGCAGCACGCGAGCGCCCCGGAGGCGTGGAGCGTGCGCGCCTTGCCGCACCGGCGCATCGCCATGCGCGCCGCCGAGCCTGTGACGATCGACGCCCGCCGCGCGCTGGCAGCCCTGCCGCCTCTGGTGAAAGGCTATCTGCGCCTCGGCGCGGGCTTCGGCGACGGCGCGGTGGCGGACGCGCAGTTCGGCGTCACGGACGTCTTCGTCGTCATGCCGGTCGCCGACATCGACGTGCGCTACGTCGAGCATTTCAGCGGCGCCGTCGGCTCGCTGGCGGCCTGACGCGTCAGCCCCCCAGCGCCTCGCGGCCATGGGGAGCGTCAAAGTCGAGGATCGGCCCGGCCGGCACGACCCCCGCGGGGTTGATGTGCAGGTGGCTCTCGTAATAATGCCGCTTGCAATGCACAAGATCGAACGTCTGGCGGACGCCGGGCCGTTGCAGCAGGTCGCGCGTGTACGCCCAAAGGTTCGGGTAATCGACGATGCGGCGCAGGTTGCACTTGAAGTGGCCCACATAGACCGCATCGAAGCGCAGCAGCGTGGGAAGTAGCCGCACGTCGGCTTCGGTCAGCCTGGCGCCCATCAGGTACCGGCTGCGCGACAGGCGCTCCTCAAGCCAGTCGAGCGTGTCGAACAGCGGATGCACGGCCTCTTCATAGGCCGCCTGCGTGCGCGCGAAGCCGCACCGGTAGACGCCGTTGTTGAGCGTGGCGTAGACGCGCGCGTTCACTGCGTCGATCTCCTCGCGCAGCGCTGGCGGATAATGGTCTCCGCCGCTTGCGCCGCAGCGGTCGAACGCGCTGTCGAGCATGCGGATGATCTCGGAGGATTCGTTGTTCACGATGGACCGCGTGCGCAGGTCCAGCAGGACTGGCACGGTGACGCGGCCCGTGTAGCCCGGGTCCGCGCCCGCATACACCTGCCACATCGCGTCCGCGTTGAAGACGGGATCGGGCGCGACGCCGGGCGCGTCCTCGAAGGTCCAGCCGTTCTCGCCCATGCGCCAGTGCACGACCGATATGGAGATCATGCTCTCCAGCCCTTCGAGGGCGCGCATGACGAGCGTGCGGTGGGCCCATGGGCACGCATAAGCGACATAGAGATGGTAGCGGCCAGGCTCGGCCCGAAAGCCGCCTGAACCGCTGGGGCCGGGCGCGCCATCGGGCGTGATCCAGTTGCGGAAGGCGCTGTCGCGGCGCACGAAGCGCCCGTCCTGCGTGCGTTCGCCGTCGTCGCTGGTCCAGCGGCCGTCGATCATCATGCCCATGAATACAGTCCTGCGGTCAGCTCGCGCGTCCCTCGCGGGCGCGCCACAGCGCCTGCAGGGCTTCGCGATAGGTGGGGTAGGCGAGGCTCACGCCAAGTTGCGCCTTCATGGCCGCGTTCCTCACGCGCTTGCACTCGCCGTAAAAGCTGCGCGCCATGGGCGAAAGGGGCGCGGAGTCGAAATCCAGCTCCGGCGGGGGCGCGACGTTCATCAGCCGCGCCGCGTAGGCCACCACGTCCTGCGGCGGCGCGGGCTCGTCGTCGCTCACGTTCCAAACGGCGCTGGCTTCTGGATCGGCGTGCGCAAAGGCGGCGTCGATCGCCCGCCCGATGTCCTCCACGTGGATGCGGTTGAACACCTGCCCGGGCTTCACGATGCGCTTGGCGGTTCCCGCCGCCAGGTTCACAAGCGCGTTCTGGCCGGGGCCGTAGATGCCCGCCAGCCGCAGCACATGGACGGCGGTCCGCTTCTCGCGCGCGAGGTCCCGCCACGCCTGCTCGGCTTCCAGCCGCCGCACGCTGCGCGCGTTGGACGGCGCGGGCGTCGCCTCTTCGTCGATCCACGCGCCGCCGTGGTCGCCATAGACCCCGATGGTGGAGAGATAGACGATGCGGCGCAGGTCCGGGGCGGCGAGAATGACGTCCCGCAGGGCGGACGCCAGAACGGGATCGCCGTCCGTCCCGGGCGGGATGGACACCAGCAGGCGGTCGGCGCCCGCCAGCGCCTCCGCGAGCCCGTCCTGCGTCTCGGCTTGAGAAAACACAAAGGCCTCCACGCCGCTGGCGCGCAGCGCGTCGCGCTTGGCGGCGCTGCGCACCGTGCCGACGACGCGCGCATACGTTGCGCCGCGCGTGCGCACGTAGTGCAGGGAGGAATAACCGAGGCCCAGCACGAACAGGTTCATGACGCGATGGCCTCCGGCCCGTGGTCGAGCGCGCCCCATTCCTCGCGGACCAGCGCGTCGGTCTCGCGGGCCAGATGCGCGCTGCGCAAGGCCGCGAAGCGCTCCGCGTCAAGCAGCCGGGACGCCGCCCAGACGGCCATGCCGCGCACCAGCGGCGAGGGATCCTCCAGCCGCGCGAGCGCGAGGGGCGCCAATTCGGAGTCGCCCGAATTGCCGATGGCGAGCAGCACGTTGCGGATGAAACGCGCGTGCCCGATGCGCTTGACCGGGCCGCCGGAAAAGAGCGCCCGGAAGCCCGCGTCATCCAGCGCGGCGAGATCGGCGAGGCGCGGAGATTTCAACTCCTCGCGCGCCTGCAGCTTCGCCTCGCGGGCGCTTTGCGCGAACTTGTTCCACGGGCAGGCGGCGAGGCAATCGTCGCAGCCGTAGACGCGCGTCCCGATGGCCTCGCGGAACTCGTGGGGAATCTGGCCCTTGTGCTCGATGGTCAGGTACGAGACGCAGCGCCGCGCGTCGAGCTTGTAGGGCGCCGGGAAAGCCCCCGTGGGGCAGGCGTCCAGGCACGCCCGGCAGGAGCCGCAATGGTCGGGCTCCGGCGCATCGGGGGCGATGTCGAGCGTCGTGAAGATGGAGCCGAGGAACAACCACGATCCATACTCGCGCGACACAAGGTTGGTGTGCTTGCCCTGCCAGCCAAGGCCTGCTGCGGCGGCGAGCGGCTTTTCCATGACGGGAGCGGTGTCGACGAACACTTTCACTTGCGCGTCGCCCGATGCGTCGGCGGCCGCGAGCGCGCGGCCTTCCTTCACCAGCCATTGCGCCAGCGTCTTCAGCCGGCCCTTGATGACGTCGTGGTAGTCGCGGTTGCGCGCGTAGACGGACAGGATCGCCCGCGAGGCATCGCCGCGCTCGTCGAGCGGGTTCGTCTCGGGACCGTAGTTCATGCCCAGAACGACGATGGAGCGAGTCTGGCTCCACAGCGTGCGCGGATCGGATCGCCGGTCGGCCGTCTCGGCCATCCAGTCCATGTCGCCGTGGGCGCCGGCGGCGAGCCATTGAGCGAGATGCGCGGGGGCCTGCGGAATGGCGTCCGGCGCCACGACCCTGCAGGCCTCGAAGCCGAGTTCGGCCGCGCGCTGCGCCAGCCTGCTTTTGAAGGCGCCCGTCAGAAGTCGAGGTCTGCGTAGACCGCCGCCGGCGTCATGCCCGGCAGCCGGTCGTTCAGGATCGCCCGGAAGGACGGCCGCGACTTCATCCGCGTGTACCAGTCCTTCGCCGCCTCGTCCTCGCCCCATGGCACGTCACCCACGAAATCCGCGCAGGACAGGTGCGCGGCCGCCGCCAGGTCTGCATGGCTCAACTGGTCGCCCGCCAGCCATTTGCGCGTGGAGGTCAGGTAGCCGATGTAGCGCAGATGATAGCGGATGTTGGCCCGCGCCGCCCGCACCACGTTCATGTCCGGCGCGCCGCCGCCCTCTGCTGAGGTCATGAATCGCTTGTAGACCTTCTCGCTGACGAGCGGCCCGGAGACCTCCTCGTAGAACTTGAGGTTGAACCATTCCGTCAGCCGCCGCACCTCCACCCGGCCCGCGGGGCGCTCGGGCAGAAGGCGGTGCTCGCCGAACGCCAGCCCGCGCGTCTCGTCCAGGTATTCGGCGATGACGGCGGCGCCCGGAACCACGAAATCGTTCTGCTCCACCAGGACCGGCAGTTCGCCCGCCGGGTTGGCGATCAGGAAGTCGCGGCGGCGCTCATAGGGGCGCTCTTCGATGAGGTCCGGCTCGATGCCGTATTCGCCGAGCAGCACCCGGACGAAGCGGGAGCGGGGGCAAAGCGGATGGTGAAAAAGCGTCGCCATGCGAAAAGCGGGACCTGTACCTTTGGGTCTGCGTGAAACGCGTGCGCGTGCGCCGAAAATCCGGCGACGCGCGTCACGTGGTGCAGGCATACCGGCGATCTGCGGCGAAACTGCGAGCTTCGCCAGAGCGGCGCCAGCGGTATACCGGCGCGCGCGCCCCGCAACAAGCGCCAACAGGGCGCCGGGACGCTGCGGACGTTACGGAACTCGTTCAAATTGCGAGGTTTATAGGCACGCTTCGCAAACCTCTCAATTGGTTTGGTGGTGAATGAAACATGAAGGGCGACGCGCTCGCGCGCGATCCCCAAGCTCGCCCCGAGGGCCTTTGAGGTTCCTTCCCGAGCGGCGCCCCGCGGGGCCATGGCGGCCGAGCGTTTCCCGCTTTGGTCCCGGGGTAAAAACCCCTAGACCTGTCCTGATTGATTCGTCCATTTGGCTCCGCTGGCGTCGGCCGCCGGCGCGCGCGCGAGGTCCCCATGGTCCTGGATATTTTGAAGGCGCTTGTTCTTGGGACGGTTGAGGGCTTCACGGAGTTCCTGCCCGTGTCCTCCACCGGCCACCTGCTGCTGGTGGGGCATTTCCTGGGATTCGAATCGAAGGGCAAGACCTTCGAAGTTCTGGTGCAGCTTGGCGCGATCCTGGCGATCCTGATCGTCTATTTCCGCCGCCTGCTGAACATCGCCTTGGCGCTCCCGCGCGATCCGCGCGCGCGGCGATTCGTCGTCGGCGTGCTGCTGGCGTTCCTTCCGGCGGTCGTCGTCGGCGTCTTCGCCCATACCTTCATCAAGACCGTGCTGTTCAACCCCATGATCGTCTGCACCACGCTGGTGGCGGGCGGCCTCGTGCTGCTGGCGGTGGACACGATGGAGTTCGAGAAGAAGCACACCGACGTGATGGACTATCCGCTGTCCATGTGCCTGAAGATCGGCCTGTGCCAGTGCCTCGCCATGGTGCCGGGCGTGTCGCGCTCGGGCGCGACCATCGTGGGGGCCATGGCGCTGGGCGCCGACAAGCGCTCGGCGGCGGAGTTCTCGTTTTTTCTCGCCATGCCCACCATGGCGGGCGCCTTCGGGTATGATCTCTACAAGAACTACAAGATCCTCGAATTCAACGACGTGATCATCATCGGCGCGGGCTTCGTGGCGGCCTTCTTCGCCGCGCTCTACGTGGTGCGCGGCTTCCTGGCCTTCGTGTCGCGGCGCGGCTTCACGCCCTTCGCCTGGTGGCGCATCGTGGTGGGCACGGCGGGCTTCGTGGGGCTCTATCTCACCCGCTAGATGCGCTTGTCGGGAGCCGCGCACAGGTCGTTCACCACGCAGCGCTCGCACTCGGGGCGCAGCGCCTTGCAGGTGTAGCGGCCGTGCAGGATGAGCCAATGATGCGCGTGCAGTCGGAAGCGCGTCGGCACGTTCTTCTCCAATCCCGCCTCCACCTCCTCGGGCGTCTTGCCGGGCGCGATGCGCAGGCGGTTCGACACGCGGAAGATGTGCGTGTCCACCGCCATGGTCTCATGCCCGAACGCCATGTTGAGCACCACGTTGGCGGTCTTGCGGCCCACCCCCGGCAGCTTCACGAGATCGTCGCGGTTCTGCGGGACCTCGCCTCCATGGCGCTCGATGAGCAGGCGCGACAGCTCGACGACGTTCTTCGCCTTGGTGCGGAAAAGCCCGATGGTCTTCACGTAGTCGCGGACCTTCTCCTCCCCCAGCGCAACCATCTTCCGGGGCGTGTCGGCGGCGGCGAACAGCGCCCGAGTCGCCTTGTTGACGCCCGCGTCCGTCGCCTGCGCGGACAGCACCACGGCCACCAGCAGGGTGAACGGGTTCACGTATTCGAGCTCGCCCTTCGGCTCGGGCTCCACCCGGTGGAAGCGCGTGAAGATCTCGTCGATGGTGGCCTTGTCGACCGCTCGCGGCGTGCGCTTTCTGGCCCGCGCGGCCTGCACGGCCTTCGGGAGCGGGCGCGACTTCGGGGCGGCCACGGCCGCGAGGTCGGCGGAGGTCGGGCTGCGGCGTCGCGGCGCGGCGATTTTGGCGCCGGAGGGCTTTTTCACGGTCATCCGTGTTCTATACTATGGGGACCCAGCGGAGCGTCAGCGCCTTGGCCCACGTCGATCCTTGCAACGCACAGATATTCGCAGTCCGGCTGGCGCCCCACCGCTCGCTCGGCGAGCGCAACTTCCGGCTGCTGCTGATGGTGTTCTGCGGCGCGGCCTTCTTCACGACGCTGCCCTTCCTGTTCCTCGGCGCATGGCCCGTGGTGGGCTTCATGGGGCTGGACGTGCTGGCGTTCTATCTCGCCTTCCGGGCCAATTACCGCGCCGCGCGCGCCTATGAGGACGTGCTGGTGACCCCGCTGGAGCTGTCCGTCGCCAAGGTGTCGGCCAAGGGCGAGAGGCGCGAATACCGCGCCCATCCCGCCTGGGTGCGGCTGGAGAAGCAGGAGCACGAGGAATACGGCGTCGAGCGCGTGTCGCTCGTCTCGCGCGGGAGCCGCCTTGAGGTGGCGAGCTTCCTGGGGCCGGACGCCAAGGCGCGCTTCGCCGACCGCCTGTCCTGGGCGCTGGCGGAGGCCCGGCGCGGGCCGCGCTTCTCCTGAGGGCCGCGCCGTTTTCGGGTGGCGCGGCGTGCGGCCGGCGCTCATTGTCGCGCCAGATCACGCCGGAAGGCCGCCCATGACCCTGCTCGACATGACCCCGCTCGACGCCGCCCCAGTCGCAAAGCCGGACCCGCTGGCCGATTACGCCCGGGTGCGCGGCGCGATCGAGTTCTGCTCGGCCCAATGGCGCGAACAGCCCTCCGTGGAGGCCATAGCCGAGCACGTCGGCCTCTCCCCCGCCCATCTCACGGCGCTGTTCCGGCGCTTTGCGGGGCTCACCCCGAAAGCGTTCCTGCAGGCCCTGACCATCGACCACGCCCGCGCGCTGCTGCGCGATTCGGCGTCCGTGCTCGACACCGCCTACGAGGTGGGAATGTCCGGCCCCGGGCGCTTGCACGACTTGTTCGTGACGCACGAGGCCATGAGCCCGGGCGAGTTCAAGACCGGCGGCGCGGGGCTGGAGCTGGCCTACGGGTTCCACCCGTCGCCCTTCGGCGAGGCGCTGGCGGTCGTGGCGCCGCGCGGGCTGGCGGGGCTCGGGTTCGTGGACGAGGGCGGGCGCGCGGCGGCGCTGGCCGACATGGCGCGCCGCTGGCCCCGCGCCCGGCTGGTGGAAAATCCTGCCGCCGCCGCTCCCTACGTGCAGCGCGCGTTCGACCCTGCCGAATGGAGCCCGGACCGCCCTTTGAGGGTGGTGCTCATCGGCACGGACTTCGAGGTGCGCGTCTGGCGGACGCTACTGCGCATCCCGCTGGGCCGCGCCGCGACTTATTCGGCGGTGGCCGAGCGCGTCGGAAAGCCCAAGGCGGCGCGCGCCGTCGGGGCGGCGGTGGGCCGCAACCCCATCTCCTTCGTGGTGCCGTGCCATCGCGTCATCGGCGCGACGGGCGCGCTCACCGGCTACCATTGGGGCCTGTCGCGCAAGCGCGCCATCCTTGGCTGGGAGGCCGGCCAGCGGGGCTCCTGATCTACCGGAACTGTTGCGCCTGCATCGGCGGCTGCATCCCCGGCGCTCCGGCGGGCGCGACGCCCGCCTGCGGGTTTGCCGGCGGGGCCGGGTTGGGCTTGCGGGGCGCGGGCTTTTTCACGGGCGCTTTTTCGTCAGCCTCGAAGGCGGCCGGGTTCAGCCGGGCGCGCAACGCCACCGCCCAGGCTTCCGTGATGCGGGACGCGCAAAAGCCGTGCACGGATTCGCCCGCGTAATCTTCGCAGCGCTCCGCCCTGCGGGAAGAGAACCCGGCCTGCTCGGCGGCGACGAGCCGCACCTTCTGCTTGTCGCGGCCGGCGGCGGCCAGCAGCGCCCGGAAATTGGCGCGCGCGTGTTTCTCCGCGTCGGAGCGTACGCGCTCGATGTTCTTGACCTCGGCGTTGAGGGCCCCGGCGTTCGGGCCCCAGATGCCCGCCACCGCGGCGCGGCAATCGCTCGCCGTGAAGTCGCAGGTGCCGCCCAGCGCCGCGCTGGAGCTGGCGTCGGCCACAAATACCTGCGCCGCTCCCTCCAGCACCTCGAGGGTGAAGGCGCAGCCGGGCACGTCCACCGCGTACCGGCGCAAGCCGTCCGCGCGGGGCAGGGGGCGGGTGGTGAACGGCGCGCCCGGCACGTCCACCTGGCACAGATCGCCCCGCTTGGAGATTTTCTCGCCCGGCGCGTTGAAGGCCGTCAGGACCAATTGCTTGTCGCGCATCTCGAACGTCATGGCGCCCCGCGCGCCGTTCAGCCGCAGTTCGCGCCCCGCCAGGGACGCTTCGCCGGGCGCGCGCACAGCGACGCCTGCGGTGGAGGGCGCCGCCGGGCCCCCGTGCGAGCCGCCGGGCGCGCCCGAGACGGTTCCCACCGCCGACGAGGGCCCCGCCGCCCCCGGCAATTGCAATTGCGCCAGCGCCGGACCGCAAATCGCGATCGGCGCCGCGGCGAGCGCCGCGAGTGTGGCTGCGTAGACGAGCGTGCGCATGGTGAAGGACAATCTGTCGGGTTACTGGCCAAGCATAAACAACGTAAATGGTAAACGAACGTTGAGCGGTACTCCACCCCCCGCGGCGGGCTCGCCGGCCGGGCGGAGCTCCGGCGCGGGGCCAGCGTAAGGGCCATTTGGCTCAAGCGGCGATTGCTGATGAGGATTTGCGCGCCTTGCGGGTGAAAAAACCCCCTCTTATATACCCGTCAGCCTTGCGGTTCGCCGCGGCGATCACAATCTCGGGAAGCATCGGGGACCGGGCGGGCTCCGCCTCGCAGGAGGCGCGACCCTGAGCCCACGACTGGACCGCTTCGGGGTCCGGAGGTCCTGCTGGAATAAGGAAGCGAACATGGCAAAAGTCATCGGCATCGATCTTGGAACCACCAATAGCTGCGTCGCGGTGATGGAAGGCTCCACCCCCAAGGTCATCGAAAACGCGGAAGGCGCCCGCACCACGCCCTCGATCGTCGCCTTCACGGACGACGGCGAGCGCCTTGTGGGCCAGCCCGCCAAGCGCCAGGCGGTCACCAATCCCGAGCGCACCTTCTTCGCCATCAAGCGCCTCATCGGCCGCACGTTCAACGACCCGATGACCCAGAAGGACATGGGCCTCGTCCCCTACAAGATCGTCAAGGGCGGCAACGGCGACGCGTGGGTGAGCGCCGATGGCAAGCAGTATTCCCCCTCGCAGATTTCCGCCTTCACGCTGCAGAAGATGAAGGAGACCGCCGAGGCGTATCTGGGCCAGAGCGTGACGCAGGCCGTCATCACGGTTCCGGCGTACTTCAACGACGCCCAGCGCCAGGCCACCAAGGACGCCGGCAAGATCGCCGGGCTTGAAGTGCTGCGCATCATCAACGAGCCGACGGCGGCCGCGCTCGCCTACGGGCTCGACAAGAAGGGCGCCGGCACCATCGCGGTCTATGACCTTGGCGGCGGCACGTTCGACGTGTCGATCCTCGAGATCGGCGACGGCGTGTTCGAGGTGAAGTCGACCAACGGCGACACGTTCCTGGGCGGCGAAGACTTCGACATGCGCCTCGTGGAATACCTCGCGGCGGAGTTCAAGAAGGAGCAGGGCATCGACCTGACGAAGGACAAGCTCGCCCTGCAGCGGCTGAAGGAAGCCGCCGAAAAGGCGAAGATCGAACTGTCCTCCGCCACCCAGACGGACATCAACCTGCCCTACATCACCGCTGACGCTTCCGGGCCCAAGCACCTTGCGCTCAAGCTGACGCGCTCGAAGTTCGAAGCTCTCGTGGACGACCTGATCCAGCGCACCATCGAGCCTTGCAAGAAGGCCCTCAAGGACGCCGGCCTGACGGGCGCGGAGATCGACGAAGTGGTGCTGGTCGGCGGCATGACGCGCATGCCGAAGGTGCAGGAGATCGTGAAGCAGTTCTTCGGCAAGGAGCCCCACAAGGGCGTCAACCCGGACGAAGTGGTGGCCATCGGCGCCGCCGTCCAGGCGGGCGTGCTGCAGGGCGACGTGAAGGACGTGCTGCTGCTCGACGTCACCCCGCTGTCGCTGGGCATCGAGACGCTGGGCGGCGTGTTCACGCGCCTGATCGACCGCAACACCACGATCCCGACCAAGAAGAGCCAGGTCTTCTCCACCGCCGAGGACAACCAGACGGCGGTGACGATCCGGGTCTTCCAGGGCGAGCGCGAGATGGCGGCCGACAACAAGAACCTCGGCCAGTTCGACCTCGTGGGCATTCCGCCCGCCCCGCGCGGCATGCCGCAGGTGGAAGTGACCTTCGACATCGACGCCAACGGCATCGTCAGCGTCACCGCGAAGGACAAGGCCACCAACAAGGAGCAGCAGATCCGCATTCAGGCCTCCGGCGGCTTGAGCGACGCGGAAGTCGAGAAGATGGTGAAGGACGCTGAGGCGCACGCCGCCGAGGACAAGAAGCGCCGCGAACTCGTCGACGCCAGGAACCAGGGCGAAGCGCTGGTCCACTCGGCCGAAAAGTCCCTCGCCGAGTTCGGCGACAAGGTGAGCGAAGCCGACAAGAGCGCCATCGAGGCCGCCATCGCGGCCCTCAAGAGCGCCGCTGAAGGCGACGACGTCGAGGCCATCAAGGCGCGCAGCAACGACGTCGCGCAGGCGTCCATGAAGCTGGGCGAGGCGATGTACAAGGCGCAGGGCGAAGCGGGCGCGGGCGAGCAATCCGCCCCGGGCGCGCAGGCCGACGCCAAGGACGACGTCATCGACGCCGACTTCAAGGAAGTCGACGGCGACGAGAAGAAGAAGGCCTGAGCCTGAAAGCCGCGCGGGCGCCCCGAAAGGGTGTCCGCGCGGCGCTTTTCGCCACGCCCGCGCGCCCGTTGCGGCGAGCGCCGGCGGGCTGTCTGACGATCACGACGGGTGCTGACACCTTCGCCCGACTTGGTG
>JAQGJX010000107.1 GCA_028290405.1 Hyphomicrobiales bacterium | reverse complement strand
GTCGAGATCGCCCGCGAGCCACACGAGCCCGCCGCCCCAGTCGTAGAACCACTCGCGCGCCAGCCCTTGCGCGCGCAGCTCCGCCACCAGCGACGCCGCGCGGCTGGGCGCCGCGTGGATGCGCCATAGCGCGTCGCCGGGCGCGTCCGCGAGCGGCGCCGCTTCGCGCACCTCGCGCCAGAGCGCCAGCGCCTCGTGCTCCTCCAGCGTGCGCAGGGGGCCGAAGCGCCCCAGCGCTTTTTGCAGTTCGCCGAGGCGATACGCCACCGAGTTCTCGAAATGCTCCACGCGCGCCAGCGTGCGCGCAGGCTCGCCGTTCCGCCCCGGCAGATGCGCTGCGCCGCTCACCTCGAACGGCGAGCCCAGCGCCACCGACATGGCGGCGACCGCGCTCGCGTCGTCCAGCCCTTCGATGACGAGCGTGCCCGTGCGCTGGGGCTTTGGCAGCAGCTTGAAGGTCACTTCGCTCAGCAGGCCCAGCGTGCCGTGCGCGCCGCAATTCAGCTTCACGAGGTCGAGGCCGGTGACGTTCTTCATCACGCGCCCGCCCGTCTTGACGATCTCGCCGCGCCCGTTCACCAGCCGTAGGCCGATCAGCGAATCCCGCGCCGCGCCCGCTCGCACCCGGCGCGGCCCCGAGACGTTGCACGCCGCGACGGCGCCGATGGTCGGCTCCCCCTGCGAGCCATAGAGCGCCCGGTGGTCCATGGGCTCGAAGGGCAGCATCTGCCCCCTTGCGGCGAGCGCCGCCTCGATCTCGCGAAGCGGCGTGCCGGCCCGGGCGGCGATCACCAGTTCGGCCGGCTCGTAGATGGTGATGCCCGTGAGCCCGCGCGTGGAGAGCGTCGCGTCGGTCTGGATCGGCCGGCCAAGGCCCGCGCGCGTGCCGCCGCCTTCGACGCTGAGCGTGCGGCCTTCGCGCACGAGTTCCGCGGCTTCCTGCTCGGTGGCGGGGGTGAGGCGGGTCATCGTCTCAATTTGCTCGCCGCCTTGGTGGGCAGGACTGCGGGGCCCCCGGGAAAGTGCGTTCTGGTCCCGGGCCGTCACGCGCTCACCCGTCCGTCCAGCGGAAACACCTTGGCGGGGTTGAGCCGCCAATGGGGGTCGAAGGCCGCGCGCACGCGCATCTGCTGGGCGAGGTCCACGTCGTTGAACTGATGTCGCATCAGGTCGCGCTTCTCGATGCCCACGCCATGCTCGCCCGTCAGGCAGCCGCCCGCGTCCACGCACAGTCGCAGGATGTCCATGCCGGCGGCTTCCGCCTTCGCCTGCTCGGCGGGATCGTTGACGTTGTAGAGGATCAGCGGATGCATGTTGCCGTCGCCCGCGTGGAACACGTTGGCGACGCGCAGGCCGTAGCTTTCCACGATTTCGCCGGTGCGCTTGAGCACGTAGGGCAATTGGGTCGTGGGCACCGTGCCGTCCATGCAGATGTAGTCCGCCACGCGGCCCGTGGCCCCGAAGGCGGACTTGCGGCCCTTCCAGATGAGCGCCGTCTCGAGAGCGGACCGCGACTCCTTCACCACCCGCACGCCGTGCTGTTGCGCGATCTCCACGATGCGCGCCAGCTCCGCCTCCATCTCGCTGGCCGATCCCTCGACCTCGATGATGAGCATGGCTTCCACGTCCAGCGGGTAGCCCGCCTTGGCGAACGCCTCGCAGATATGGATGGCGGGCTTGTCCATGAACTCCATGGCGACCGGCACGACGCCCGCGCCGATGATGGCCGCGACGCACGCGCCCGCCTCTTCGCTGGAATCGAACCCGAACAGAACGGGCCGCGCGCCCTCCGCGGCGCGCACGATGCGCACGGTCGCCTCGGTGACGACGCCAAGCTGGCCCTCGGAGCCCACGATCACCCCCAGCAGGTCGAGCCCCGGCGCGTCGCTCGCCTCCCCGCCGACGTCGAGGATTTCGCCGCTCATGAGCACGATGCGCGCGCCCAGCACGTTGTTCGTGGTGACCCCGTACTTGAGGCAATGAGCGCCGCCGGAGTTCATGGCGATGTTGCCCGCGATGGTGCAGGCGAGCTGCGAGGAGGGATCGGGCGCGTAGAAGAAGCCGTCCGGCATTACGGCTTCGGAGATCGAGAGGTTCGTGACGCCCGCCTGCACCCGCATGGTGCGGTCGTCGTAGTTCACGTCGAGGATCCGGTTCATCTTGGAGACGCCGAGCACGATGGCGTCCTCCTGCGGAATGGCGCCGCCCGCCAGCGACGTGCCCGCCCCGCGGGGCACCACGTTCACTCCCGCCTCGCTGCAATAGCGCAGCACGGCGGACACTTCCTGCGTGGTGCGCGGCAGCACGACCGCCATCGGCATGCGGCGGTAGGCGGTGAGCGCGTCGGTCTCGAACGCCCGCCGCTCGTCCTCGCTCACGATGACGCAATCGGGCGGCAGCAGGCCCGCCAGCCCGGCGACGATCTCGTCGCGGCGCGCGAGGATGCCGGCGTCGGGCTCGGGAAACAGAATCTCGCTCATGCCGTCGGTCCTCCCGCGCGCCGGTGCGCCGTCCTCGCCGGGCATGATACATCCTCGCCACGGCGGCGCATACTTAGCCCAAGGCGCGCCCGTCTTGCCAGCGGCCTGAGACCGGGGCAATGTCGCCGCGCCGTTTACGTCCTCCGGGAGGCGCCTCTTTTGCCGCAAGTCCGCACGCCCATTCGCGTTGGCCTCTTCGTCACGTGCCTCGTCGATCTGTTCCGCCCCAGCGTCGGCTTTGCGGCCGTCAAGCTGCTGGAGGACGCCGGCTGCGTGGTGAGCGTGCCGCCGCAGACGTGCTGCGGCCAGCCCGCCTTCAACTCCGGCGACCGGCGCACCGCGCGCGAGATCGCCGTCCAGGTGATGGACGCGTTCGCCAACGTGGATTTCATCGTCGCCCCCTCGGGCTCCTGCGGCGGCATGATCGCCCGGCACTATCCCGAACTGTTCAACGAGGACCCGGGGCTCTCGGCCCGCGCCCGCGCCTTCGCGGACAAGACGCACGAACTCGTGAGCTTCCTGGTGGACGTGCTGGGCGTGCAGGGCGTTCAGGCCTCGTTCCCGCACAAGGTGGCCTACCACGATTCCTGCTCGGGCCTGCGGGAGCTGGGCGTCAGCGCGCAGCCGCGCCGCCTGCTTGGCAGCGTGGAGGGCCTTAGCCTCGTGGAGATGAAGGACTCGGACGTGTGCTGCGGTTTCGGCGGCGCGTTCGCGGTGAAGTACGGCGAGATTTCCGACGCCATCGTGAGCGTGAAGACCGCCAACGTGGAGGAGGCCGCGCCCCACACGCTGCTGGCGGGCGATCTTGGCTGCCTCATGAACATGGCCGGGAAGCTGTCGCGCGAAGGCTCCGGGGTCGAGGTGCGCCACGTGGCCGAAGTGCTGGCGGGGCTCACCGAAGCGCCGCCGATCGCGGCCGCGCGGGACGTGGGGGCGTGACCATACCCTGGACCATCCTGGGCCTGCTGGCGCTGGCGCACGTGTTCGCCGTGGTCACGCCCGGTCCCAACAACGCGTTCATGTTGCAGACCGCCTTGCGCAGCCGCCGCGCGGGCGTCATCGCCGCGGCGGGCATCTGGCCCGCAGGGGCCATCTGGGCGTTCCTCGGGCTTGCGGGCGTGGGCGCGCTGATCGAGCAGGCGCCCGCCCTCGCGATGGCGCTGCGCATCGGCGGCGGCGTCTACCTGTGCTGGCTGGGCTGGCGGATGATCTCGGCCTCCCTGCGCCCCCGCGCGGCGGCGGGCGCGAGGCCCGCGCCCGAGTCGGCCCTCGGCCTCTTCGCCCAGGGGTTCCTGACCAACTTCCTGAACCCCAAGGCCATCGCCTATTACACCAGCGTGTTCGCCGCCACCGGCGCCTATGAGCTGACGCAGCCGTGGCGCGCCTTCGTGATCGTCGCCATGCCGGGCATCGGCTTCGTGTGGTACGTGTTCCTGACGTTCGTCGTCTCCAGCGGCATGGCGCAGCGCGGGCTCAGCCGCGCGGGCTTCTGGATCGACCGGCTGGCGGGCGCGACCATGATCCTGTTCGGCGTCAAGCTGCTCGCCATGCGTTGAGGATTTTTACGCTCATGAACTCCCGCAAGACGGTCATCTTCGCCTTCGCGACCACAATGGCGCTCGCCGGCTTCCTGCTCTTCCAGGTGCAGCCGATGCTGGCGAAATTCATCCTGCCGTGGTTCGGCGGCAGCGCCACCACGTGGATCGTCTGCATGCTGTTCTTCCAGGTGGCGCTGCTGGCGGGCTATGCGCACGCCTATGCGGTGACGCTGCCGTTCCCGGTGGGCGTGCAGGCGAAAATCCAGATCGCCATCCTGCTGATCGGCCTCGCGCTGTTGCCCATCACGCCCTCGGAGGTGTGGAAGCCCTCGGCGACCGACAACCCGACATGGCGCATCATCGCGCTGCTGGCCGCCAGCGTGGGCGTGCCGTACCTCATCCTGGCCACAACATCCCCGCTGCTGTCGCGCTGGCTGGCGCGGCTGGACGACACGCTCAATCCCGCAAGCTTCTTCGCCGCGTCCAACCTTGGTTCGTTCTTCGGCCTGCTGTCCTATCCGTTCATCTTCGAGCGCACCATGACCAGCGAGGCGCAGACCATCATGTGGTCGTGGGCCTTCGTGCTCTATGCGGCGCTGTTCGCTTTCTGCGGCTTCCTCGTCATCCGCCGCGCCCGCAACGACGAGCGCGCCGATCCGCGCGCCCTGCTGCGGGCGGCCGTCGGCAAGGGCGATCCGCTGACGTCGTGGGTGGCGTATTCCGCGCTGGGCTCGGTCCTGCTGCTGGCGACCACCAACGCCATCACGCAATGGTCGGCCGTGGTGCCGTTCCTGTGGATCGTGCCGCTGAGCCTCTACCTGCTCACCTTTGTGATCGCCTTCGGCCGCCAGACGCTCTATCGCCGCACGCCGTTCGCCATCGCGTTCCTGCTGCTGGCGGGCGTGACGCTCATTCTGGCGCGGCCGGAATCCTCGTCCGATCTTCTGGTGCAGCTGGTGCTGCAATCGGCCACGCTGTTCGTGGGCTGCATGATCTGCCACGCCGAGATGGTGGCCCTGCAGCCCGAGCCCGCGCGGTTGCCGAAGTTTTATCTGGCGATCTCCGCCGGCGGCGCCCTGGGGGGCGTGGCGGTGGCGCTGGTCGCGCCGCTCGTGTTCCGCGATTATTTCGAGCATCAGCTCGTGCTGCTGGCCATCGCGGGCGCGGCCTGCATGCTGCTGCTGCGCGACGCGCGCGCCAATCCCGTGGGCTGGAAGCGGCCCGTGGGGGCGGCCGTGGGGGCGTTCTTCCTCTTCGGCCTCGGCACGGCCGTCTACGACGAAGTCAGCACCGAGCATGTGCTGGTCGAGCGCGTGCGCAATTTCTACGGCGTGCTGCGCGTCGTGAAGGAAGACCAGGACGACCCCGAGCATTACAGCCTCACCATGCAGCAGGCGGGCGTGGACCAGGGCTCCCAGTTCCAGAAGCCCGAAAAGCGCCTGCAACCCTCTTGCGGCTTCGACGAGGAAAGCGCGCTCGGCCTCATCCTCGAGCATCACGCCAAGCGCCGGCAGGACCCGAACGCGCCGCTGCGCATCGGCGTCGTGGGGCTTGGGGCGGGCATGGTCGCTGGCCTCGGCCGGCCCGGCGACGTCATGCGGTATTATGAGCTGAACCCGGCGGTGCTGGACGTGGTCAACCGCCATTTCACCTTCGTCAAGGAAGGCAAGGCGAAGACCGACGTGCTGCTGGGCGACGGACGTCTCGTGCTGGAGCGCCAGCTGGCGGCGGGCGAGAAGCAGGAGTTCGACATCCTCATCATGAACGCGTTCCGTGGCGCCTCGCCCCCCATGCACCTCATGACCCGGGAGGCCTTCGAGCTTTACTCCGCGCATCTGGCCAAGGACGGGGTGCTGGCCATCAATTTCGAGCTGGACACGTTCGAGATGGCGCCGCTGCATCGGGGCATGGCGAAGGCGTTCGGGTTCGACGTGCGCTGGTTCGAGACGCCCGAGACGGACGATTGCCAGCAGCCGATTTCGTGGGCGCTCTATTCGCGCGACAAGGCCTTCTTCGAGACGCCCGAGGTGGCCGAGGAAATCTCCGAATGGCGCGACAAGGACGGCTCGGAGCTGGTCTGGACCGACAAGAGCAGCAATCTCATGAGCATCCTGAACTGGGGCAAGTGACGCGATGACGGCGCATCCCACATCCCCGCAGTTTAAGGACAATGCGCATCGCGCGCTGGCCGATACGCAATTGCAGAAGGCGCTCGGCAACGTGCGCCACAATTTCATCGAGAAGCGCGCCAGCGCGGCCGGCAAGCTGCCCGAGTTCGAGGCGCTGCGCGACCAGGCGCGCGACCTGCGCGATCACGTGCTGGCGCATCTGGACATCTATCTGGAAGCCTACGAGGCCAAAGTGCTGGCATCAGGCGGCCATGTGCACTGGGCGCGCACGGCGGAGGAAGCCTGCCGCATCGTGGTGGACCTGGCGAAGGACCGCGGAGCGAAATCGGTCGCCAAGGGCAAGTCCATGGTGTCCGAGGAGATCGGCCTCAACGCCGCGCTGGAGCGCGCCGGAATCAGGGCGGTCGAGACGGACCTTGGCGAATACATCATCCAGTTGCGCGGCGAGGCGCCCTCGCACATCATCGCCCCGGCGGTGCATCTGAACCAGGAGGACGTGGAGGCCGAGTTCCGCCGCGTCCACACCTGGCTGCCGAAGGACCGCGACCTGCATGAGCCGGAAGCCCTTCTGGCGGAGGCGCGCGCGGAATTGCGCGCCAAGTTCCTCGCCGCCGACATCGGCGTGACGGGCGCGAACTTTCTGGTGGCCGAGACCGGCACGTCCATCATCGTGACCAACGAGGGCAACGGCGACCTCTCGCAGGTCCTGCCGCGCGTCCACGTGGTCGTGGCGTCCATCGAGAAGATCGTGCCGACGCTGGAGGACGCGTCAGGCCTGCTGCGCGTGCTGGCGCGCTCGGCCACCGGGCAGGACATGTCCGTCTACACGACGCTCTCGACCGGCCCGCGCCGCGCCGAGGATTCCGACGGGCCGGGCGAATACCACGTGGTGCTCATCGACAACGGGCGCTCGAACATGCTCGGTTCGGAGTTCGAGGAGATGCTGCGCTGCATCCGGTGCGGCGCCTGCATGAACCATTGCCCGGTCTATCACGCGGTCGGCGGCCACGCGTACGGCTGGGTTTATCCCGGACCCATGGGGGCTGTGCTCACGCCCTCGCTCATCGGCGTCGACAAGGCCGGGCATCTGCCGAACGCCTCCACGTTCTGCGGGCGCTGCGAGAGCGTGTGCCCCGTGCGCATTCCGCTGCCAAAGCTCATGCGCCACTGGCGCGAGCGCGAGTTCGAGCGCCATCTGTCGCCCGCCGTCGCCCGGAGCGGCTTGGGGCTGTGGGCCTTCTTCGCCCGCCGTCCGGCGCTTTACCGTTTGGCGACCTCGCTCGCCATGGGGGCGCTGTCGCTCGCCGGGCGCCGCAAGGGCCGCTTCGCCAGCCTGCCGTTCGCAAGCGGCTGGACGCAAACGCGCGATTTTCCGGCTCCGGAAGGCCGGACCTTCCAGGCGCAATGGAAAGCCCGGGGGCGCAGGTCATGAGCGCCCGCGACGAAATTCTCGCCAACGTCCGCCGGTCCCTCGGGGTCTCCGCCACCGACGCCGCGCGGCGCGCCAACGTGGAAGGTCGCGTGCAGCGCGCCGCGCCCGGCGTTCGCCCTCTCCGGGGGCAGGGCGACGAGGGCGCCCGCGTCGCCATCTTCATCGAGCAGGCGCTGCTGGTGTCCGCCAGCGTGGCGCAGGTCCCGGGGCTGGACGCCGTTCCCGCCGAGATCGCCCGCTACCTGCGCGCCCAGAACCTGCCCGCCACGCTGCGCATGGGGGCCGACGAGCGGCTCGCGAACCTGCCCTGGGGGGAGACGCAGCTTTCGCTGTCCACGGGTCCCTCCGCGGGCGACGATCTGAACTCCGTCAGCTTCGCGGAAGCGGGCGTCGCCGAAACGGGCACGCTGGCGCTGGTGTCGGGACCGCACAATCCCACCACGCTGAACTTCCTGCCGGACAATCACATCGTCGTGCTGCGGGCTGGGGACGTCGAACCCGATTATGAGGCTGTGTGGTCGCGCCTGCGCGCGCGCTTCGGCAAGGGGCTTATGCCGCGCACGGTGAACCTTGTCACGGGACCGTCCCGCTCCGCGGACATCGAGCAGAAGCTGCTGCTGGGCGCCCATGGCCCGCGCCGATTGCACATCGTGCTCGTGCGCGGCTGAGCGCTATCGCGACGCTTGATCGGAACCAGCCCCCCGGCGTGGCCGTTCTCCCTGCGACCAGAGGAGAACGCGATGACGAGCATTCAGGGCAAGGAACCGAGGATTTCCGGCGACGAGGACGAAGACGACCTCACCCGTCAGCTTGAGGATTCGTTTCCCGCCAGCGATCCGCCGTCCATGACGCAGCCGAAGGCCAAGGCGGGCGCTCCGCCCAAGCATGAAAGCGTCGGCTCCGGGACGGAAAAGAAGATGGCCGACCAGACCAAGAAGCAGGCCGACCAGCAGGGCGATCAGCGCAAATAAGGCGTGCGCGTGAGCGATTCATAATTTGGTGCGGATTTTCGCTCATGGTTAGCAAATTGAGCGGAGCTTTGGCTTCGCCTCAGAGTTTGCGTCGAGTGAGTTTGCATCATGATGTTTCGTTCACGCGCCTGCGCCATCTCGGGCCTGTTCGCCCTGAGCGTCTGGGCCGCGGGCGGCGCGCAGGCCCAATTGGGTCCGGCGCCTGCTCCGCAGGACGGCATGTTGTCGCCCGCGCCCTTGGGCGCGCCGCCGTCCGCGTTCATAACCCCGGCTCCGGCGGCCCCCGCCGCCGCGG
>JAQGJX010000087.1 GCA_028290405.1 Hyphomicrobiales bacterium | reverse complement strand
CGCCAATCGGCCAGCGGCGCTCGAGATCGAGCATGGCGATCATCTCGCGCATGGTGGGGTGCGCGTCGCGATAGGTGCGTTGCAGCTCCGCCCGATAGCTCTCCACATCGCCCTTCTGGGAGAACGTGTCCGTGCGGAACACCGCCACGATGTTGAACAGCGTATGGTCGCGCAATGGGTAATGCACGATGTGAAACCCCGGCCCGCCCCACAGCGCCACGTCGCCGCGCGGCGCCCCGGCGGGCGCCTTGTCGATCGGCACGATGGTGCGGTGCGCCACATAGCCGATGAGCGAGGGATCGGAGTCGTCCACCAGCAGCGCGCGCAGGCGCGAGCGGATGCCGTCGGCGCCCACCACGAACGCGCCCTCCATGCGCCGCCCGTCCTGCGTCAACGCCACCACATGGTCGCCATGGTCCTCGAAGTCCGTGACGGCGGCGTTCTCGTCCAGATGAATGGACGGATAGCCCCGGCACGCCTCCACCAGCAGGTTGTGCAGGTCCACCCGGTGGATCACCACATACGGATGGCCGTAGCGCGCCACGAATCCCGCGTCGGTGCGCACCCGCGTGACCGGGGCGCCGTCGAAAGCGTCGAACATCCAGACGTTTTCCGGGAGGACGCTTTTGGCCAGCACCGCCTCGCTGAGGCCCAGCCGGTCGAACATGGGAAACACGTTGGGCCCGAGCTGGATGCCGTACCCGATGGCGCCGAACTGGGGCGCCTGCTCCAGCACGCGCACCCGCCAGCCCGTGCGCGCCAGCGCGATGGCCGTGCACAATCCGCCGATGCCCCCGCCCACGATGATCGCCGTCCGGTCCCGGTTCGTCACGTTCGCTGCTCCGCTTGGCTATGCGCCGGTTTTCACACGAAGCGCCAAATGGGTGAAGCCCTTTCTTGGCGCGGGGGCCATGGATGTGCTTGGATGCGCGCAACCTTAAGGAGCACGACGACATGACCGCAGCAGCGCAGACCCACGGCCCCCTCGTCTCGACGCAATGGCTCGCCGAGCGCCTTGGCGACCCGGGACTGGCGATCGTGGACGCCTCCTGGTACCTGCCGGCCATGAACCGGGACGGAAAGGCCGATTTTCTGGCGGCCCACGTTCCCGGCGCCGTGTTCTTCGACATCGACGCGATCTCCGACCATTCCACCGACCTGCCGCACATGATGCCGGCGCCCGAGGCGTTCGCGGCCGCGGTGGGCGCGATGGGAATCAGCGACGACAAGACCATCGTGGTCTACGACGGCGCGGGCCTGTTCTCGGCGCCCCGGGTCTGGTGGATGTTCCGCACCTTCGGGGCGCGCAACGTGTTCGTCCTCGACGGCGGCATGCCCAAGTGGCTCGCCGAAGGCCATCCGACCCAGAGCGGCGAGGCCGCCTCCGCTGCTGCAGCCTTCAAGCCCGCCTTCGAGGCCGGCGCCGTGGCGGGGATGGCGGACGTGCGCGCGGCGCTCGACTCAGGCGCGCAGGTGGCGGACGCCCGCGCGCCCGGCCGATTCGACGGCACGGCGCCCGAGCCGCGCCCGGGCCTTCCATCCGGCCACATGCCGGGCGCCCGCAACCTGCCCGTCACCGCCCTCGTGGCGGACGGGCGCCTCAAGCCGCCCGCGCAGATACTCGAGGCGTTCGCGCAGGCGGGGGTGGACCCCGACCGGCCGCTGATCACCTCCTGCGGGTCCGGCGTCTCCGCAGCCATCATCAACATCGCGCTGGCGGCCGCCGGCAAGCCTGCGCCGCGCCTTTACGACGGGTCATGGACCGAATGGGCGTCGCGTCCCGGCGCGTCCATCGAGCCCAAGCCGGCATGAGCGCTTCAGTCCTGACAAGGACACGTTTTTTTGGGCGCGGCCCTTCTCATGGATGCTTCAGGCTCTAATTTCATGAGTGGCTGGGAGGGCGCTTAAAGGAGCGTCCGCCATGTGCGACTACTCGCTGGAAATGTACGCCTCGCGTCCCGCGCGCGAGGGGGAGCTGTATCAGACCACGCGCTTCCCGTCGGGCAGCCTCGGGCTGGCCGCGCCCGGCGACTGCGGAACCGCGGTCTGCGTGCAGTACGACACGAGGCTGGAGCTCGACGGGCTGCCGGCGTCCCTGCGCGACGCGTTGGGCGTGAGCGCCCGCGAGACCGTCTCGTTCGTGCGCCTGGAGGCCGGCGCCTATCGCGACGGCGTGCGCTTCGCCAACGGCAAGGAAGCCACCCTGCAGCAATTGGGCCCCGGCGTGCGCGCCAGCATGGTTCCCGCTCCCGCCGAGGCGGAGCCGGTCGCCGCGCTCGCGCATTCGCTCGCCAAGGCGCCTGAACTGGTCTGAGCGGACGACGCACGGCGGTCGCGTCAGCGGCGCTTCAGAACTCGTCGTTCCGGACGGCGTGGGGCCCGTGAGGGCCGACCCGTCCGGAAGCGGCGGCGCGCCTTGGCGCCATTGAACCCAGTTCACGGGACAGGCTCGGCCTGCCTCGAAAATATGCAGGTCTGCCTATTTAATAAGCTGATTGCCCAATCATGATTAGCCCGCCTCGCGGCGAACCTCGCGCTCCGTCATGCTTCCCTTCCAAATGTGGATAGAATCTTGGCATAGCAGGTGCTAAGGAGCGCTTGGCCGGCGCCGCGAGGGGCTTGGCCTGCGCAGAAGGCGCAGACACCACGATCGGGCAGCTCGAACTGAACGGTCGCGATCCGGATCGGGAGCGTAAGCCGAATGAAAAAGATCGAGGCCATCATCAAGCCGTTCAAGCTCGACGAAGTGAAGGAAGCTCTGCAGGAGGCCGGATTGCAGGGCATAACCGTCACTGAAGCGAAAGGTTTTGGACGCCAGAAGGGTCACACCGAGCTCTACCGGGGCGCGGAGTACGTGGTGGACTTCCTGCCCAAGGTGAAGATCGAGGTCGTCCTCAACGACGACATGCTCGATCGCGCCGTGGAGGCCATCCGCAAGGCGGCCCAGACGGGCCGCATCGGCGATGGCAAGATTTTTGTATCCAACATAGAAGGCGCTATCCGCATCCGGACGGGCGAAACAGGCCCGGACGCGATTTGACGCGCTCAAGCATTCTCAACCGCACGCAGCAGACCAGAAAGGCATCGACATGAAGACCGCCAAGGACGTCCTCAAGGCGATCAAGGATAATGACGTCAAGTATGTGGACTTCCGCTTCACCGACCCGCGCGGCAAGTGGCAGCACGTCACGTTCGACGTCTCGCTCGTCGACGAAGAGATCTTCTCCGAAGGCACCATGTTCGATGGTTCCTCGATCGCCGGCTGGAAGGCGATCAACGAATCCGACATGATCCTGATGCCGGACCCCGAGACCGCCTGCATGGACCCCTTCTTCGCGGCGTCCACCATGGTCATCAACTGCGACATTCTGGAGCCGTCCACGGGCGAGCCCTACAACCGCGATCCGCGCGGCATCGCCAAGAAGGCCGAGGCCTACCTGAAGTCGACCGGCATCGGCGACACCGTGTTCGTCGGCCCCGAGGCCGAGTTCTTCGTGTTCGACGACGTGCGCTTCAAGGCCGACCCCTACAACACGGGCTTCCGCCTCGACTCCATCGAACTGCCCGAGAACATGGATACGGAATACGAGGGCGGCAACCTCGGCCACCGCGTCCGCACCAAGGGCGGCTATTTCCCGGTTCCGCCGATCGACTCGGCCCAGGACATGCGCGGCGAAATGCTCGCCGCCATGCAGTCCATGGGCGCCGTGGTCGAGAAGCACCATCACGAAGTGGCGTCCGCGCAGCACGAACTCGGTCTGAAGTTCGGCACGCTCACCACGATGGCCGACCACATGCAGGTCTACAAGTACTGCATCCATCAGGTCGCGCAGAGCTACGGCAAGTCCGCCACGTTCATGCCGAAGCCCATCTTCGGCGACAACGGCTCGGGCATGCACGTCCACCAGTCCATCTGGAAGGCCGGCAAGCCGATCATGGCCGGCAACAAGTACGCGGACCTGTCGCAGGAATGCCTGTGGTACATCGGCGGCATCATCAAGCACGCGAAGGCGCTCAACGCGTTCACGAACCCGTCGACGAACTCCTACAAGCGCCTGGTTCCCGGCTATGAAGCGCCCGTGCTGCTGGCCTATTCGGCCCGCAACCGCTCCGCCTCGTGCCGTATTCCGTGGACGAACAACCCCAAGGCCAAGCGCGTGGAAGTTCGCTTCCCCGACCCGACCGCCAATCCCTACCTCGCCTTCGCGGCGATGCTGATGGCCGGTCTCGACGGGATCGTGAACAAGATCGATCCGGGCGCGGCCATGGACAAGGACCTCTACGACCTGCCCCCGAAGGAGCTCAAGAAGATCCCGACGGTGTGCGGCTCGCTGCGCGAAGCCCTCCAGAACCTCGACAAGGACCGCGCCTTCCTGAAGTCCGGCGGCGTGTTCAACGACGACTTCATCGACAGCTACATCGAGCTGAAGATGCAGGACGTGATGCGCTTCGAAATGACGCCGCATCCGGTCGAATTCGACATGTACTACTCGGTCTGATTTTTCAGGCCGACGGAATGCGGAAAGCCCCGGAGGAGACTCCGGGGCTTTTTGCGTTTGGGGGCTGGGCGGCAGGAAAGCAGCCCGAACCCAACCGCGGGTCCCGGCCTTCGCCGGGATGACGACTTGCGGCGCAGGCGCTACAGGGACCCAAAGCCGCCACGCGCGTTGAGGGCGTAACGCGCCCGCTTCTCGCATTCCGGTGATCCCTTGATCCTCTCGCCTGCCTGGCTTTAGCTGGCCGTCATCATCGTGTTGATGGCTCTCTTCGTTTGGGGCCGCATTCGCTACGACGTGGTCGCCC
>JAQGJX010000065.1 GCA_028290405.1 Hyphomicrobiales bacterium | reverse complement strand
GCGGGCGGCGGCGCCGACTCGGGCTCCACCCGCGCGACGGCGTCCGGGATCACGTCCTTGCCGCCCTTGCAGTCGGTCAGCCACGCGTCATACACGGGATGCTCCACCCCGTGCAGGCCGGGGCTGGCGGCGAACATCCAGCCGCTGAAGATGCGCTTGAACTTGGAGTCCTCGCCGATCTCCTCCACCTCCACGAAGCCCGTGGTGAGCGGCGCCTCGGTGGCGGGGCGCGTGTAGCAGACGCGCGGCGTGATTTGCAGCGACCCGAACTGCACCGTCTCGTCGATGGCGACGTCGAAGGCGATGATTCGGCCCGTAATCTTGTCCAGCCCGGCGAAGACGGCCGTGGGGTGCTTGATGCGGTCCGCCAACGCAGGCGTCGCCAGCGCCGCGCAAAAGCACGCCGCAAGGCCGGTGGACATCGTCAGAGCGCGCGAAAGCATGTCGCTGTCAGTCTCCGTGAGTCGGCTGCGCCGCTCACCTTTGTCGATAAAACAGATTGGTTCGGTAAAGATCAACCTGCTCAGTCTACCACGCCAATCCCGGCGACATCATGACTCCGCCCGGCGCGCTCAGCGGCACTCCGCCTTGGCGCGCTGGCCGAGCTTGCGCATCTTGCCTGCGAACGCCTTCGCCTTCGCGTCGCCCATTGCGGCGAGCTGCCGGCGGGCGGCGTCCTGGTCGCCCCGCATGGCGCTGACCGCGGCCCCTCGTTCGCTGGCGTTCAGCCCCGCGCGGGCGAGCTTCGCCTGGCAGGCGCAGGCGCTCTCACGGGCGCCGCGGGCCACGCAGGCGGCGGCGAACTCGTCAGCCGCCGCAAGCGCAGGCGCGCCGGACAACGCCAACGCGAAGGCGAGCGCGCACGCGCGCACCGAAAAACCCATGATGAAAATCCCTGGTCGAGCAATGAACCTGGCGCTTGAACTCAGGCGCCCGGCGTCCACGCGTTGTAGTCGCCGGTCGCAGCAGGGCGAACGCCGCCCTTGTACATGGAGCCAGCCGGCCGATAGGCCAGCGCCGTGCCGGTCATGTTCGGCAGGTGCGGCATCTCCCACTCCCGCGCGGCGTAGGTTTCCGCCGTGGGGGGCACGTCGCTGGTGTGGTGCAGCCAGCCGTACCAGCCCGGTGGGGTCATGGAGCCGTCGCTTTCGCCCGCGTAGATCACCCAGCGGCGCTCATAGCCCAGCGCCGGGTCGAGCTTGCCGCCCGCCGTGCGGTAATAAACGTTGCCGAACTCGTCGCGGCCGACCAGCTCGCCGTTGCGCCACGTGTGGAAACGGGTGTTCAGGGTCTGGCCGTTCCACCAGGTCAGGACTTGCAGGAGCCACTTCATCGGGAGCGCATTCCATCAGGATCGGCGACCCGCTGGGGGGGTCGAAAGTTGGCGCACTATGGCGATGCGTTCCCCCTGTGTCCAGTGCGCAAGAAGGTGCAATGGGCCCGTCTTGCAGGCGCGCCGCACAGGGACTAGCCTCAGCCTTCAACGCGCCGGCGAGCGCGGCTAACGGGTGGAGCGCGGCATGAGGGCGGGAATCGGACCAGCGGCGTTTTCAGCGGGCCTGGCCTGCGTTGCCGCCTTTGGCGCGCCGGCGCACGCAGACCCCATGCTCGACTTCTACAAGGGCAAGACGGTCCGGCTGGTCAACGGCGGCGCGGCCGGTTCAGGCTACGATCTTTATTCGCGCATGCTGGCGCCCTGGCTGGAAAAGAAGCTCGGCGCCACGGTCATCGTCGAATCGCGCCCCGGCGCGGGGATGATGACGGCCATGAACCACGTGTGGATTCAGCCGCCCGACGGACTCACGCTGATGCTGGCGCCGGGCGAAGGCGCGGTTCTGGCCAAGCTGGTGGACGATCCCGCCCTGCGGCAGGATCTCGCCAAGTATAGCCTGCTGGGGCGCGTCAACACGGCGCCGCGCGTGCTCATCGTCTACCCGCCGGGGCCCTACCGCACCGTTGACGACCTGCTGAAGCAGGAAAAGCCGCTCCAGATCGGCGCCAACGGCAAGACAGACGCGGCGTCGGACACGTCGGCGATCTTCTGTCATGCGCTGAAGATCAGGTGCAAGATCACCATCGGCTACAAGTCGTCGAACGATTTCGCCCTCGCGGCCATCAAGGGCGAGGTGGACGGCACGATCCTCGTGGAGGATTCCTCGGCCCGTTACGCGCAGGGCGGGCAATTGCGCGGCGTCGTCGTGACGGCGCGCGAGCGGTCCCGGCTGATGCCCGACGTCCCGACGGTCTATGAGGCCGCGAAGCTGGACGACGAGGCGGCGTGGTGGCTCGACTTCCGCGAGGACGTGCGCAAGATCGGCCGCATCCTGATAGCCCCGCCGGGCATGGCGCAGGACAAGCTGGACTTCCTGCGCAAGGCGACCCGCGAGGTGCTGACCGACCCGGCCGCGCTGGCGGATTTCGAAGCCAAGCAGCAGCCCGCGGTCTATGGCGAACCGGAGATGATCGCGACGCTGATCCAGAACATCCTGGGCGACAAGCTGCCCGCCGAGCGCCGCAAGGAAATCAAGCACGTCATCATGGAGAAGTACTACTGAGCGGGGCGCCCCCGGCGCCCTACTCCACGTCCTCGACGTTGCCCGGCCCGATGCCGCTGATGCGCTGGGCCAGCGAAGCCTGCATGAACTCGTCGATGTCCCCGTCCAGCACGTCGTCCGGCGTGCCGGACGTGTAGCCGGTGCGCAGGTCCTTCACCATCTGGTAGGGCTGCAGCACGTAGGAGCGGATCTGGTGGCCCCAGCCGATGTCCGTCTTGGACGCGGCGGCGGCGTTCTTCTCCGCCTCGCGGCGCTCCAGTTCGCGCTCGTACAGGCGTGCGCGCAGCATGTCCCACGCCTGCGCGCGGTTCTTGTGCTGGGAACGCTCCTGCTGGCTCGCCACCACGATGCCGGTCGGGATGTGCGTGATGCGCACCGCCGAATCGGTCTTGTTGACGTGCTGGCCGCCCGCGCCCGAGGCGCGATACGTGTCGATGCGGCAATCGCTTTCGTTGATGTCGACCTGAATGCGGTCGTCAACCACCGGGTAGACCCAGACGGACGCGAAGCTCGTGTGGCGGCGCGCGTTGGAGTCGAAGGGCGAGATGCGCACGAGGCGGTGCACGCCCGATTCCGTCTTCATCCAGCCATGGGCGTTGTGGCCCTTGATCATCAGCGTCGCGGACTTGATGCCCGCTTCGTCGCCCGGCGTTTCTTCGATCAGCTCGACGGAGAACTTCCGGCGTTCCGCCCAGCGCGTGTACATGCGCTCGAGCATGCGCGCCCAGTCGCAGCTCTCCGTGCCGCCGGCGCCCGAGTGCACTTCCACATAGGTGTCGAAACCGTCGGCCTCGCCCGACAGCAGCGATTCGATCTCGCGGCGCTTGGCCTCGGTCTCGAGTTTCTTGAGAAGCTGCACGCCCTCCTGCTCGGTGGCGGCGTCCTCCTCCATCTCGCCAAGCTCGACCAGCGTCACCGCGTCGTCGAGTTCGCGCTCGAAGCGCGACAGGGAGCCGAGCCGTTCCTCAAGGTCGGTGCGCTCGCGCATGATTTTCTGCGCGGCGTCGGCGTCGTTCCAGAGGTTCGGGTCTTCGACCTTTGCGTTCAGTTCCGCGAGGCGGCGTGTTGCTGCATCGACGTCAAAGATGCCTCCTCAGCAGTCCCACGGACTGCTTGATCTGTTCGACGAGCGACTCGGCTTCCGCGCGCATGGGGGTCCTGACAGGGTCTATGAAAAGTGTGCGCGCGATCCATAAGGCCGCGCGCAATCGCTGTAAACACGCAGCCGCTAGTAAAGCCCGCCCGTGCCCGTGCCGATCGCCCGGTCGGAGACCGGCGTGTTCACGCCCGCGCGCGGCTGGTCGCTGAAGTAGGAATCAGGCGGCGCCGTCCCGGGCTTGAAGCCCTCGAGAATCGAGCCCGCCCCGGTGGCGCGCATGCCGCTGCGCGGATCGATGGAGATCAGCTTGATCCCCGGAGGCACGCGGAACGGCACGTCGGGCTTGTTCTTCAGCGCGACCTTCATGAAGTCGCGCGCGATTGGCGCGGCGTACTTGCCCGCCGTGGCCGAGTTGCCCAGCGAGCGCGGACGATCGTAGCCCATGAAGACGCCGATCGCCATGTCGGGCGAGAAGCCGACGAACCACACGTCCTTGGCCTCGTTGGTCGTGCCAGTCTTGCCCGCCATGCGCTTGCCGACTTCCTTGACCACCGTGGCGGTGCCGCGCTGGACCACGCCTTCCATCATGGAGGTGATCTGGTAGGCGGTCAGCGGATCCAGCACCTGCTCGCGCTTGTCGATCAGGCGCGGCTCGTTCTGGTTGTCCCACTTCTCCACGTCGCAGCCCTGGCAGACGCGCTGGTCGTGCTTGTAGATGGTGCGGCCCCAGCGGTCCTGAATGCGGTCCACCAGCGTGGAGCGGATGCGCCGCCCCCCGTTGGCCATCATGGAATAGGCGGTCGTCATGCGCAGCACGGTCGTCTCGCCCGCGCCCAGCGACATGGCCAGCACCGGCATCATGTCGTCGTAGACGCCGAAGCGCTTCGAGTATTCCGCGATGAGCGGCATGCCAACGTCCCGCGCCAGCCGCACGGTCATCAGGTTCTTGGACTGCTCGATGCCGTAGCGCAGCGTGTGCGCGCCGGTCGGCTTGCCGTCGTAATTTTCCGGCCGCCAGATTTCGCCGTTGCCCTGGTCGACCTCGATCGGTTCGTCCAGCACGATGGAAGACGGCGTGTAGCCGTTGTCGAGCGCCGTCGCATAGACGAACGGCTTGAAGGACGATCCCGGCTGGCGCATGGCCTGGGTGGCGCGGTTGAACTCCGACTGGTCGAACGAGAACCCGCCGACCATGGCGTGGACGCGGCCCGTGTAGGGGTCCATGGCGACCAGCGCGCCGGACACGTCCGGAATCTGGCGCAGGCGGAACTGGCCCGGCTTGTCCTCGTAGGGCTCCACGTAGATCACGTCGCCCGGCGCCACGGTCTGGCGGACGGAACGCCGGCCCGTCCAGCGCACGCCCTCGGCGGTCAGCGTGCCCGTTGCGCGCTCGCGGCTCACCTCGCCGCCCGCTTCCCGGGCGGGCTGCAGGCCGATGCGCGCCGAGGTCTCGTTGGAATCGAGCACCACCGCCAGACGCCACGGCTTCACGTCGCCCAGCGAGGGAATGTCCGCCAGGGGCACGCCCCAGTCGTCGCTGATGTTGATGGAGCGCATCGGGCCACGGAAGCCGCTGGCTTCGTCATAGCGCACCAGCCCATCCACCAGCGCCTTGCGGGCGAGCACCTGTAATTGCGGATCGAGCGTCGTGCGGACCGAGAGGCCGCCCTCGTAGACCTTCTTCTCGCCGTAGCGGTCCAGCAGTTCGCGGCGCACTTCCTCGGCGAAATAGCCCGCCACGTAAGCGTTGGGCGACAGGCTGCGCGGGTTGATGGCCAGCGGCTCGCGACGCGCGGCGTCGGCCTGCGCGGCCGTGATGTGCCCGTCGTCCTGCATGCGGCCGATGACGTAGTTGCGGCGCGCGGTCGCCGCGTCGCGGTTGCGGTAGGGGTTGAGCGTGCTGGGCGCCTTGGGCAGGGCCGCCAGGTAGGCCGCCTCCGAGATCGTGAGTTCGTGCAGCGACTTGCCGTAATAGTTCAACGCCGCCGCCGCGACCCCGTAGCTGTTGAGCCCGAGGAAGATCTGGTTCAGGTACAATTCGAGGATCTTGTCCTTCGAGTACGCGGCCTCGATGCGGAACGACAGCAGCGCCTCGCGAATCTTGCGCTCGAAGGTCTGCTCGTTGGTGAGCAGGAAGTTCTTGGCGACCTGCTGGGTGATGGTGGATGCGCCCTGCACGCGCTTGTCGCCGCGGATGAGGATCATGACGGCGCGCGCGAGGCCTTCGGGATCGATGCCCGAGTGGGTGTAGAAATTCTTGTCTTCGGCCGAGAGAAACGCCTGCTTCACCAGCGGCGGAATGGCGTTCGCGGGCAGGAAGAGGCGCCGCTCGCGGGCGTATTCCGCCAGCAGGCTGCCGTCAGCCGCGTGGACGCGGGTCATCACCGGGGGCTCGTAATTGCGCAACTGGGTGTAGTCGGGCAGGTCCTGCTCGTAATGCCACAGCACGATGCCCACGCCAGCGGCCGCCACGATGAAAACTATCGCGCCGGTGGCGAACAACAATCCGAAAAATCTGCCGATACGACCCATCGAGCCTCTGCCTTTCGCTGGACGCGGAGAATCTCTCCCCCACCCACGCGCGTCAACGCCGATACCATGAACGCTGCGGTCACGTCAGCCCGGTACGTTGGGCCGCTTACAAACGCCTGAAGGCGCTTTGTGTTGTTTTGGCGGCGCAAGGCCCGCTTTATGCAGTTACGCCCGTCAATTTCCGCCGGAGCGCGCCGCCTCGCCGGGCGCCTTGCCGAGCGTCGCCGCAAAGCCTTCGAGCCCGGATTCGGGGCCCGCGCCGGCGGCGGTCCCCCGCGCCCCGGCCCGCATGTCAAAGAAGGCGTTGATGGATTTCGCCACCGCCGCGGCGGTCTTTTCGCGCCATTCGGGCGCCGTCAGGAGAGCCGCGTCCTTCTGGCTGGAGAGGTAGCCCAGCTCCAGCAGCACCGAGGGAACGTCCGGCGCCTTCAGCACCTTGAAGCCGGCCGACCGCTGGGGATTCTTGTTCAATCCCGCCGCCTGCTTCCACACCGACACGAGCGTGCGGGCGAAAACATGGCTGTAGGCGCGCGTTTCGCGCCGCGTCAGGTCGAACAGGATGTCGGAGACCTCCGCGGATTCTTCGCCGGTCTCAAATCCCGCGGCGGAATCGGAGAGGTTTTCCTTCTCGGCGAGCCGGGCCGCTTCCGCGTCCGAGGCCCGGTCCGAGACCGTATAGACCGTGGCGCCCGAGACGTTGCCGCCGTTCAGCGTGTCGGCGTGAATGGAGATGAAGAGCTGCGCGTCGGCCGCGCGCGCGATGCGCACCCGCTCGGCGAGCGGCACGAACACGTCCTCGTTGCGGGTCATGTGCACCGCGAAGCGCCCCTCGCCCTCCAGGCGGCGGCCCAGCGCGCGGGCGAACTCGAACACGATGTCCTTCTCGGCCGGCTTGCCGGCGACCTGCGCGCCAGCGTCCACGCCCCCGTGGCCCGGGTCGATGATGATGACGGGCTTGGCGGACCTCGCCGGCGCGGGGTGCGGAGCGGGCCCGGCTTTGGCGGCCTCGGGAGCGGGCGACGCAAGGGAGCGGGCCGACGCCACGGCGGCGGCGAACGAGGCCGCGTCCGTCCGCACCAGATCGACCACGAGCCGCACCCCGTCGGCGTCCGTCTCCGTAACGGCCTGCACGATGCGGGCGGCTTGCGTGAGATCGATCACCACGCGCGACTTGCCCGGCGCGAGGCGGCCGAACCTGTAGGACGCGATGAGGCTTGCGCTCGACGGGGCGGCCTTGCCGGCGACGCCCTTCCGCCCATGACGGCGGGCGGGCGGCGGCGCGGGCTTTTGCGCCTCGGGCGGATCGAACGCGAACACGGTTTCGGGCAGGTCCACGATGACCCGCGCGGGCGAGGCGAGCACGAAGGCGCGCACGGACACGCTCGCCGACAGCGTGAACGACAGGCGCGTCACGTCGCCGGACTGGATGATGCGGGCGGCGGACGCCACGGGCGCGTTCGCCGGAGCGCCCTGCTGGGCCGCAGGCGCGGCCTTTTGGGAGTCGAACTGGGCGTGGCGCACCGCCTGCGCGGCCATGGCGCCGGAGCACGCCAGAGCGTACAGCGCAACGCCGGCCGCCAGCGGCAGCGCGCGCACGGACAGGCGCGCCGGAGACCCGGTTGCGTGCGATTCGCGACTTGCGGCCAGCTGAGGCTTCAGCATGTGACTCAGAAATCCCGGCGAAGGAGCGCACCTGGCGCAGTTTTGGGCCGCGCGCTCGGGCGTCGGCGGCAACTCTTAAGACATAGAGGCTCGTTGGTTAACGAGCAGTGACCGGAAAGCCGATCTCCACAGGCGAGCGTGGCCCGCGCGCAACACCTGATGAGAAAACTTGCAAGTGGGCGACGCTCCCACTAAGAATGGATCGTCCCATCCGGGACCAGAGACAGTTTTCGTCCGCGACGTGCGGCTGAAGCCTTGCAAACCAGACGCCTCCCGCACTGGGTTTCGCGTCCGGCCCATGCGGCTTCCGGGAAGACCCTAGCTCAAGGTTCCGGAGCGGATCGTCGGCTTCCGCGGAATCCGGCGGCGCGTCTCTCACGGCGCGCAGCGAAACCGCGCAGGTGAGTAACAAATGAATTCTCCCGTCCCGGGGCTGGCGCTGAAGCGCCGCAGTCCCGGCCACATGTCCGCCCAGTACGGCGACGCCTTCCAGAAAGCCTGCCCCACGGCGGCCTTCGGAAATGCGGTCGGCCCGGGCGCTCATGTGTCCCAGACGGGGGGACGTCTGAGTAAGATGACCGCCTTCTCGGCCGGACGCGCGCCGGCCGGACCCACCAGCGGCTTTGACGCCGCTGCATCAAATCCCCTCCACATTCTCGAAGCTTCCATGTCGTTCCGCCGCGCCGTTCAGGCAGGCCGGGCACAACCGATCGCGCGCGACAGGCGCGCGGCGACGAACTGGACTTCGACCAGCAGAGTTTCACGAGATTCAAATGGCCAACAAGATGCTGATCGATGCATCGCACCCGGAAGAGACCCGGGTGGTGGTGCTACGCGGTAACCGGATCGAAGAATTCGATTTCGAATCCGCAAGCAAGAAGCCGCTCCGCGGCAACATCTACCTCGCCAAGGTGACGCGCGTGGAGCCGTCGCTTCAGGCGGCCTTCATCGAGTACGGCGGCAACCGCCACGGATTTCTCGCCTTCTCGGAAATCCATCCGGACTATTACCAGATCCCCGTGGCGGACCGTCAGGCCCTGCTTGAGGAAGAGCAGCGCCAGCAGCGCGACGAGGAAGAAGAAGAGCATCGCGGCGGCGGCAACAACCAGCGCCGCAGCCGTCGCAACCGCCGTAGCAAGGGCGGGCGTTCGGAAAAGCGCGCCTCCAACGACGAGACCATGACGGGCGAAGTCGCCTCCCCGGAGGACGGCGACGCTCCGCATTCGATTCACGACGAACCCCGCGTGGAGCGCAACGGCGACGAGCCGCAGGCTTTTGTCGAGACCGCCGCCGCGCCGGAAGGCGAAGGCGAGGCGCGCCCCGGCGAGTGGACCCCGCTCGACGCCCCTGCCCCCGAACCCGCCGCTCACGACGAGCAAGCTCACGAGGCGCCCGCCTCTGACGTTCGCGCCGAAGCCGAAGGCGCGCAGACGCACGAGTCCGCCGCCGTGGAGGCGCTCGACGGCGACCGTCCGCGCGACGCCATGGAGCACGAGCAGCCCCATCACGACGATGAGCATGCGGTGGAAGCGCGCTCGCCCAACGAAGACGAGTCCGAGGACGACGAGGAAGAAGACGAGGACGAGGAGGAGGAGCACGTCGAGCAGCTCGGCGGCGACGACACCGAGGAAATGCCCGTCCGCTCCACGCGCCAGCGCAAGCAGTACAAGATCCAGGAAGTCATCCGCCGCCGTCAGGTCCTGCTCGTGCAGGTCGTGAAGGAAGAGCGCGGCAACAAGGGCGCGGCCCTCACCACCTATCTCTCGCTCGCCGGCCGCTATTCGGTGCTGATGCCCAACACCGCGCGCGGCGGCGGCATCTCCCGCAAGATCACCGACG
>JAQGJX010000029.1 GCA_028290405.1 Hyphomicrobiales bacterium | reverse complement strand
CGGTCCACTGCTCGAGCTTGTCCAGAATCGCCTGGGGCGTCTTCGCCGGCGCCCACAGACCCCAGTGCGCCACGATGTCGCCTGTGGGCGCGCCGGTGGTTTCCCGCAGGGTCGGCACGTCCGGCAGGCCCGGCGAGCGCTCGTCGGACGCGATGGCCAGAAGCTTGATGCGGCCCGCCTTCGCCTGCCCGACGGCGTAGACGACGTCGGCGAACGCGAAGTCGATCTGCTTGCTGGTGACGTCCTGCACGGCGTTCGCGGTGGCCTTGTAGCCCACATAAACCGCCTGCGCGCCAACGGCCTTCAGATAGAGCGCGGAGGTCGCCAGCGCGCTCGTGGTGGCGCTGCCGTAAGTGGCTTTGCCGTCCTTCGACTTGATGTAGGCGGTGAGGTCCGCAACCGTGTTGAGCGGCGAGTCCGGCGCGACCGCGAGCACGAACGGCGTTTCGGCGAAGCCCACGATGGGAACAAGGTCGGTGCGGATGTCGAACGGCAGGTTCTTGAACACGGCCGCGTTGCCGGCGGTCGTCACCGTGGAGGCCTTGAGCAGCGTGAGCCCGTCCGGCCGCGCGCGCGCGGCGGCTTCCAGCGCGAGGTTGCCCGACGCGCCCACCTTGTTCTCGACGATGAACACGCCACCGGACAGCTTGGCGAGCCGGTCCACGTACCAGCGCGCGAGAATGTCCGCGCCGCCGCCCGCCGCAAAGCCCAGTTGCACGCGCACGGGCCGGTCCGGATACTCGGCCAGCGCAGCGCCCTGCGCGCCAAGCACAAGCGCCAACGCAACGGCGACGGACTTCAACGATGATCGCAGCATAAGGCGCCCTCCCGAGCCTGGCGGCGCGCGCCAGAGTTGCGACAAGGCTAGTGCAACGGCGCAGCGGGAACAAGCGGCGGCGCGAAGGGCGGTTCTCGTCCGCCGAGCGCAGGCGTCATTTGCGAGCAGCCGCTTCCGCCGCGGCCCTCACCTGCGCGAGCGTCGCCGCTGCGGCGTGATCGTCCGGCAGCAGCGTGCGCAGGCGCTCCGCGAGCGGCAGCGCGCGCGCGGGATCACGCGCCCGCAAGGCGTCCTGCAACAGCCACGAGAGCGCCTGCGTGTCCGACGGGCTCGCCTGGAGCGCCTGCTCCAGCACGCTGCGCGCCTGCCCGGCGCGGTCCATGGACTCGAGCGCGACGGCGTACACATAGGCGTAGCGCGCCTGTCCTGGCTCCAGCTCGAACGCCTGCCGCAGCGCCGCCAGCCCCTCGTGGTATTGCTTCGCGCGGATGAACCAGAGGCCCAGCGCATGGCGCGGCGCGGCGGCGCGCGGATCCAGCGCGACGGCCTCCCGCAACAGCTTCTGCGCCTGCGCGTCGCGGCCGGTCGCGCGATAAAGATCGGCGAGATCGACGCGCGGCGCGACCGAGGACGACAGCCGCAGGGCCGCAAGATATTCCGCCTCGGCCTCCGCCGCGCGGCCCTGCCGCAGGAAGAATCGCGCCAGGTTGGCGCGGCTTTCCGCCCGGTCCGCATTGAAGCGCTCCGCGTCGACGTATTCGGCGGCGGCAGCCAGAAAGGCCTGGCGCTCGACGACGGACGTGCCGTCGGGCGGGCCTTGCGCGAGGGCGTTCGCTGCCTCCATGCGCACCAGCCGGACGGGATCGTTCAACAGCGGGCTGGCGCGCCGCCAGCGCTCCGCAGGCGGCAGGCCGGCAAGGCCCCCCAACGCCGCCGCGCGCACCATCGGGTCGGGGTCCGCCAGCCCGGCGATCATCAACGCCGTCACCTGCACGGACAGCCTGCCGTGCAGCATCGTCAGCGCCGTCGCGCGCGCCAGGGCGGGCGTCGCGGGATCGCGCGCCGCCTGCATCAACAGCGCGCGCGCCTGGGGCTGGTCCGCACGGGCGGCGTGGAAGGCGGCCGCGTAGGTCTGCTGGCTCTTGCGCGTCCCGCCATGCCAGCGCACGACGGCGTCCGCCGCCCACTCGGGCGGGCGATCGCGGTGGCAATCGTTGCAGGCGTTCGGCGCGCCAAGCCTTGCGCTGAGATCGGGACGCGGCGCGCGGAAGCTGTGGTCGTGGCGCTTGTCGATACCCATGTAGACGCGCGCCGGCATGTGGCACCCGATGCAATCGGGCTGGCCTTCGCCCTGCGGATGCCCGGTGTGCGCCGTCGCGGCGAACTTCTCGGCAAGGTGGCACTGCCGGCAAACGCCCGCGCCCTCGGCCCGCAACTTGCCGCCATGCGGATCGTGGCAATCCCCGCACGCCACGCCTTTCGCGTGCATGCGGCTTTGCTGGAACGACGCGTAGTTGAACACCTCGTCCTTCATCTGCCCATCGACCTCGAACAAGTCCGGTGTGAGCAACGAGGGGCGGTAGAAATCCGCCAGCGGCCTGCCGGGCCGCCAGCCTTCGGCGAATTGCGCCCTGCGCGCGTGGCAGACGCCGCAGGTCTCCACCTCGTCGCCGATGGGCCTCCCGACGCCGGCGGCGGGGCTGCCGGTGGCGGGATCGATCGTCCAGTCAGGCGCTTTCCGCTTTGCGGCCACGCTCGCAAACCCCTTGTGGGGAACGCTCGTCGCCGCGCCCTGCTGCGCCCAGAGGACATGCGAGGCGCCAGGGCCGTGGCAGCTTTCGCAGCCGACGCTGAGTTCCGCCACGCTGGTGGCGAACGTGTCGGCGGCGGCGTCGTAGTTCTTGCGCACCCCGGTGGAATGGCAATCCGCGCACATGAAGTTCCAGTTCTGCTGCGCGCCTGTCCAGTGCAGGGCGTCTCCCGGCGGCACGGGCTCGGCGGGATAGACATGGAACCAGCGCTGGCCGCCGTCGGCGCGCGCCCGCGCATCCCAGGCGTAGGGCAAGGCCTGCAGCCGCCCGTCCGCCAGCCTCGTGAGATATTGCTGCAAGGGCGCGACGCCGAACGTGTAGTCGACGCGGAACGGCGCCCGCGCGCCGTCGCGCCCTTCCGTCTCGATCACGAACCCGCCGGACTTGCGCGCAAAGGTCGCGCGCGAGTCGAAGTGCGTCGCCTCAAGGTCGTTGAAGTCGCCCAGCACCGAGGCGTCGCTCGCCGCCTGCATCGCGCGTGCGTGCTGCGAGGAGGACCAGGCGGCGCTCTGCGCCCCATGGCAGCCGGCGCAGGCCGATGAGCCGACATAGCCGGGCGCGAGCGCGCCCGATCCGGCGGGGCGCAGGAGCGAGCCGCCCTGCACCACGCCGCCGACCAGCACGAAGGCGCCGCACAGGGCCGACAGGGCGAGCGCGCGAAGCCGTTCGCCTCCAGCGGCTTTATGCATCCAGGGCAGAATATCCGCTCGCCGCATGAGGTCCGTTCACGGCTGCTGGAAGGGGAAGATCACCTTCCAGTCCGTCTTCATGTCCACCACCGCCCAGCCGTTCATGCGGGCTGCGTCGAGCGCCAGATCGAGCTTGCCGACGTTCGACTTGCGATCGTAGGCGTACTCGCGCTCGGCGTCCGTGTGGTGCACCACGACGGCGAGCCGGCGGCCGCCCGCCTGCGTGGTCCATTGCAGCATTTCAAGGTCGCCGTCCGAATTGCCGAAGGCCGCTATGGGGCGCCGGCCGATCGCCTGTTCGATGGCCACCGGCTTGCCCTTGCCGTCGTTGACGAACTCGACCTCGCCCTCGCGAAACAGCTCGGCGCGGCCGCTGCGCGTGACGTAGACGGTCTTCACGCGCGAGCCGATCACCCGCTCGGGCGGCACGCCATACGTCGTCTCCATGAAAGCGCGCATGAACTCGGCGCCGCCGCCCGAGACCACGTAGGTCTTGAAGCCCTTTGCGTGCAAAAGTTCGATCACTTCGCGCATGGGCTTGTACACGAGATCGGTGTAAGGCCGCCCGAAGCGCGGGTGGCGCGCGTCCGCCAGCCAGCCTGCGACGATGGCGCGGAACGCGGCCGGGGTCGTGCCGTCGTGGGTGGCGGCGACAAGCCTGGCGAGCGTCGCTTCGTTGGCGCCCGCGAGCCCCCCGAGACCCTTTTCGAGCACGGACCTGTAGGGCTCTTCCTTCTTCCATTGCGGATGCAGCGGCGCCAGCGCCTTCATGCGATCCACGAGAAAAGCGGCCTGCGCGTAGGCGGGCTGCTCGGTCCACAGCGTGCCGTCGTTGTCGAACGTCGCGATGCGCTCCGCCGGGGGTACGAAGTCGCCCGAGCCCTCGCGGGTCACTGCGTCCACGAAGCTCAGGATGGCGCGCTTGGCGTGGCTTTCGTTCCAGGACGGAAGGGGATCGGGCGTCTGCGCCGCGGCGCCCGAGACGCTCGCCCCTATCGATAGCGCAAGCAGGAGGGCGCCGCGTCGGCTGAAGGCAGGGGGCGTCATCGTGTCCTCCGCTGGAGTATTGAAGGCGGCCGGCGTTGGGGGCAAGGCCGGCCGCCTTCGCTGAAGGAGAGCGCTCCCTAGCGGGACGCGCCCTCGCCCAGTTTCTGGAATATCTCGTCGAGGTTGAAGCTCGCCGCCTTCTGGCGTTGCGGATATTCGCGAAACGTCATCAGGAATTTGCCGACGTAATCCTGCGCGGGAACGAGCAGGAAGGCGTGGTCCAGCAGCCAGTCGTAATAGGTGTTGGACGTGATGTCGGCGCGCTCGTAGGGGTCCGTGCGCAGGTTGAATATCTTGGGCACGCGCAGCGTCGTGAACGGCTCGCTCCAGACGCGCAGCGTGCCGGGGGCGCGCTGCTCCATGAACACGAGCTTCCAGTTGTCGTAGCGAACCGCCGTCAACTGCTGGTCGTCGTTGACGTAGAAGAACGATACCCGAGGGCTCTTTGATGCTTCGCCGGTGAGGTACGGCGCAAGGTTGAACCCGTCGATATGGACCTTGTAGGTCATGTCGCCGACCTTGTGGCCCGCCGCCAGCTTGGCGACGATGTCGGGCTCTCCGGCGGCGGCGAGCAGGGTCGGGAGCCAGTCGTGGTGTCCCACCATCTCGTTGGACACCTGCCCGGGCTTGATCCGGCCGGGCCAGCGCACCATGGCGGGCACGCGAAAGGCGCCTTCCCAGTTGGAGTTCTTCTCGTTGCGGAAGGGCGTCATCGCGCCGTCGGGCCATGAGTTCATGTGCGGGCCGTTGTCGGTCGCGTACATCACGATGGTGTTGTCCGCCAGGCCCAGGTCGTCGAGCGCCTTGAGCACGGTTCCGACGTTCCGGTCATGGTCGATCATGGTGTCGTGATAGGGGCTCTGCCAGACGCCCGCCTGCCCGACGCTCTCGGGCTTGGTGTGCGTGCGGAAATGCATGTGGGTGAAGTTGACCCACGTCATGAATGGTTTGCGGGCCTCAGCCTGCCGCTTGATGAAGTCCACCGCGCGGCTCGCGATGTCGTCGTCTATGCCGACCATGCGCGCCCGGGTGAGCGGGCCGGTGTCGACGCACACTTGTTTGCCCATGCGGCCGAAGCGCGGATCCTCGCTTGGGTCGTCCCTGTCGGAGGCCTTGCAATCGAGTACGCCGCGCGGTCCATAGGCGGCGCGGAACGCGGGGTCTTTGGGATAGTCCGGCAGCTCCGGCTCCTCCTCGGCGTTGAGGTGGTAGAGATTGCCGTAGAACTCGTCGAAGCCATGCACGGTGGGCAGAAACTCGTTGCGGTCGCCCAGATGGTTCTTGCCGAACTGGCCCGTCGCGTAGCCCAGCGGCTTCAGCAATTGCGCAATCGTCGGGTCCTCCTTGCGCAGCCCGATGCTGGCGCCGGGCAGTCCCACCTTGGTCAGCCCCGTGCGCAGGCCCGACTGGCCCGTGATGAAGGAGCTGCGGCCCGCCGTGCAGGATTGCTCGGCGTAATAGTCGGTGAACATCACGCCTTCGTTGGCGATGCGGTCGATGCTGGGGGTCTTGTAGCCCATCAGTCCGCGCGAATAGGCGCTGACGTTGGATTGCCCCACGTCGTCGCCCCAGATGATCACGATGTTGGGCCGCTGCGCGGCGGGTTGCGCCTGCGCGCCCTCAATCGTCGCAGATGAAGCGAGCGCTAGCGCCGCAAGGGTTATGCACCAAGGTCTCATACGCGACACCCTCCGGTTGCCGACCCCGCGCCCTTTGGCGGCGGGGACAATCGAACGTCGCATAATGACACTCATGCGGCGCGGCGCGGGATCGCATGAGGGCTGTCGTGCGCGCCCCAAGGGGCGTCGCCAAGCCTCAGGCTCGCGGGGCGGCTGGCATTGGCGGCCCTGTGTGACCAGGGCCGCCAAGTCCGCCCGGTTGCGTAAGGGGAGTTAATGCTTCCGCAACCGAGGCGACATCATAGCGTGAGCGGCGGAACCGGACCCACGCCACGAAGGGGTTTCGCACGGCCTCAGGGGGCAGACGCCTGCGGCCTGGCGTGCATCTGCGACGGCTCGCGCATGGTCTGCGTGAACTGGTCGCGCCGGAGCTGCTCGGCGAACTTGCCAAGGTCGGCGACGGAGCCCGCCTTCAGCTTCAACATCACGTGCGCGCGCTTGGCTTTCAGCGTGCGCTCGGCGATGCCGAGTTCATGGGCGATCTGCTTGTTGAGCTTGCCCGCGACGATCTGGTTGAACACTTCGCGCTCCCTGTCGGACAGGGCCGAGAAGCGCGCGTGCAGTTGCTGCGTCTCGGCGCGGGCCGCGCGCGCCAGCCGGTCGCGTTCGAGCGCCCGCGAGATCGCGTCCATCAGCACTTCGGGCTCCACCGGCTTGGTGAGAAAGTCCACCGCCCCGGCCTTCATGGCGCTGACGCTTGAAGAGACGTCGGCGTGGCCCGTGAGGAAGATGATCGGCAGCGGCGCCTGCTGGCGAGCCAGCGCGCTTTGCAGCTCAAGGCCCGAGGGGCCCGGCATGCAAACGTCCAGCAGCACGCAGCCATGCCGGTCCGGCGCAGGGTTCAACAGGAAGTCTCCGGTGGAGACGTACTCCCGGGTCTCGAAGCCCGATGCTCCCAGAAGCCGCAGGAGAGAGGTACGAAGCGAATGATCGTCGTCGACGACATGGATAACCGGTGCAACTGACATCATGTCCCTCTCGCTGAATCGCCTGCCCCTGCGGGCCACGGCAGGAAGACGTGAAAGATGGCGCCCTCTTGGGGTCCGTTCTCGACCCAGATGCGCCCGTGGTGGCTCTCCACCAGCGTGCGCGCGATGGACAGGCCAAGGCCGATTCCCGCCGACTTGGTGGTGAAGAACGAATCGAAGATCTGCTCCAGCTTGGCGGGCGGAACGCCTGCGCCCCTGTCGGCGACGCTGACGTCGACGCCCCCCTGGACGCTCGCGGCCTGCACGACCACCGCGCGGCGCTCGGGGGGCAGCGTCGCCGTCGCGTCCATGGCGTTGAGCACCAGGTTGATGACGACCTGCTGGATCTGGATGTGGTCGCCGGCGACGACCAGCGGCGCGGGGGCAGGCAGGACGACAAGTTGCGCCTGCCGGCGTTGCACTTCCGCGCGAAGCACGTGGGCTGCGTCGCTGATCGCCTCGTTCACGTCGAAAGGCGCGTGCTCCAGCTCCTTGTTCTGGAGCAGCGCGCGCAGGCGGCGGATCACCTCGCTGGCCCGCATGTTGTCGCGGCGGATGTCCTGCAGGATCTCGCGCAATTCCTCGCGCGTGCAGGACCCTGACTCCAGCATGAGATCGGCCGCCACGGCGTTGCTGAGAATGGCCCCCAGGGGCTGGTTGATTTCGTGCGCGATGGAGCCGGTCAACTCGCCCGCGATGGCCCGCCGGGACGCGTGGGCGAGCTGGAACAGGTTGTTCTTCAGGGCGATCTCCGTGCGCCTGCGGCGCTGGCGCTCCACCAGCAGGCCCGAGATCAGCAGCGCCTGCAGGGCGAACACGCCCGTCGCCGCCAGCGCTTCGCGCCGATGCGCCTCCCAGAACGTCGGCTCCTTGAAACGCACCAGCGTGTCGCGCGACACCAGATGCGGCGGGACCTGCCACCGTCGCGCCTCGCGCCAATCCAGTTGCGCCTGCGCCGGCGCGCGGGGCGGCGGCGTCAGGCTCGCAGGCTCGGCGCCGACCATGATGGCGCTCGCCGCCTCCGCGGCCTCCTGGCCCATGTCGAAGAAGTTCACCATGCTGCCGCCGACCACGCCCGCGCCGATCAAAGTTTCGAACGGCCCATAGACGGGCGCGCCGGAGGCCTTCGTCATGATGGACACGGCTTCGCGGGGGAAATAGCTGCGGCCCTCGCGGTCCTGGAAGAACCCGGGCGTGAAGACCACGCTGCCGCGGTCCAGCGCCGCCAGGCGCGCCAGCACGTCTTGCGTCGAAAGACCGGCCAGGAACTCGAAGCTGGCGCGTTCGCCCATGCGGGCGGCATCGCGCCGGAACTGCGCCTCGTAAGCGCGGTCGAACGCCGACGCGCCCGTGACCACGACCACGTGGCGCGCCTGCGCATGATGGCGCAACGCCAGTTCCACTGTGCCCCTGAAATCGATGTTCAGGGGCTCGCCCACCACATCTGCGGGCAACGGCGCCGCCGCCTCGATCTGCGCAGCGGAGGCGGCGATGTGCACGACGGGCGCGGCGGGGAAGAGATGGCGGCGGTTATCCATCAGGAAGGCGAACGCGTCCTGCCCTGCGACCACCACGACCTGCGGCGGCCGCTCTCTGTACTTCTCGCGCAGATACGCCGAGAGGGTCCGGATATAGTCTTCGCCGGTGAAGCGCGGATAATCGAGGAATTCGGCGCTGATCTCCGCGTCCGGTTGCAGCCCCTGGAGCTTCGACCGGATGCCCCGGTCCGCCTCGACGTTGGCCGGGAGGAGCCTGTTGTTGCTGAAGAGCACCAGAAGATGCTTGCCGGACGCTCCGCCCGCGCCCTGCTCCCCGGCGGCGCAAGCCGACGACGCCAGGGCGACCACGAGGGCCCCGGCGAGAAGCCGGGCGAGAGGGACGCGCAAATCGTTTACGATGTATGGCAAAAGCGTCATAATGCGTTATTAGCGCAAATTGATCGTAATGCGAACAATCTAGATCAAAGATTCCGGCGAAAGCTGCGCCGGAAAGCCGTCAAGTCACGTGTAAGCTTCTGATTCACAAAACACTTAAAAATATTAAGCACGCCTGTGGACAGCGCAGGGGAGCGCAGTGGCGTCCCTTGGCGGGAAGCGGCCGAAAATAAGCCAAAGCATTGTTTTATAAGTGTTATCTCAAAATTCGGCGTTCACCGGGCGAGCAGGCTAAGGCCATGCTTCCAGCAGCATCTTAATCTTGGCTATTGGTATGATCCGACGTTAAGCGGGGGCGCGGGCGCGCGACGGACCGTGCGGCGGTCGCGCAGAGCGGAGCGGCCCGCGTGGCGTGAGGCCCCCTCAGGGCCAGCGCACGCGGGGCGGCATGGAGGAGAGGATCGACTCGACGTTGCCGCCGGTCTTCAGCCCGAAGATCGTGCCGCGGTCATAGAGCAGGTTGAACTCCACGTAGCGTCCGCGCCGGATCAATTGCTCCTCGCGGTCGGCCGGCGTCCATGGCGTCGCGAGGTTGCGCCGCACGAGTTCGGGGTAGACGCCAAGGAACGTCTCGCCCACGTCGCGCGTGAAGGCGAAGTCGGCGTCCCAGCCGCTGTTGCGCGCATCCCCGGCGCTGTTCAGCCAGTCATAAAAGATGCCGCCGACGCCGCGCGGCTCGTTGCGGTGCTTGAGATGGAAGTACTCGTCGCACCAGGTCTTGTACTTGTCGTAGTCGGCCACGGGATGGCGTTCGCAGGCGCCCCGGAAGGCGGCGTGGAACGCCATGCTGTCGGGGTCCTCCTGCACGCGGCGCCGGTCCAGCACCGGCGTCAGGTCCGCGCCGCCGCCGAACCAGGCTTTCGAGGTGACGACGAAGCGCGTGTTCATGTGCACGGCCGGAACGGTGGGGTTCCAGGGATGCACGATGAGCGAAATGCCTGAGGCCCAGAAGCGCGGGTCTTCCTCGGCGCCGGGAATCTGCTTGGCGAATTCGGGCGCGAAGGTTCCATGGACGGTGGAGCAATGCACCCCCGCCTTCTCGAACGCCCGGCCGGCCAGCATGGCCATCGCGCCGCCGCCGCCCGGGGCGCCCGAATGGTCCGTGCGCGACCAGGGCTTGCGGACGAAGCGGCCTGGAGCGCCTGCGGGCGCCTCGGGGTCGAACGGGCCGGCGCACTCGTCCTCGAGAGCCTCGAAGGCTGCGATGATGCGCCCCTGCAGGGCCTCGAACCAGGCGCGCGCCGTCTGCTTGCGCGCCTCGAGGGCGCGTTCATGCTCGGACATGGGAAGTTTCCGTCTCAATAGAAAGTGCTGTCTGCGTGAGCCGGAGTATCGGGACGGGCGGCGCGCGGCGCAACCGTGACCAGATCAATGCGCAGGCCGTGGAGACCGCCGGGCGCCGCGCGCGTGCGCGGCGGCCCGACTCAGGCGCTCGCCGTCTCGTCGCTGGCGGGGGCGGCGTGCTGGAGCCCGGCTTCGCTGGCGCGTTCGCCCACCCACGGGCAGGAGTCCACGCCGACGTCCGCCGGATCCATCCTGAGCGGGCCCGCCACCGGGCACAGTTGGGCGAGCGGATGGCGCGCATCCACCGCCGCCTCGCGCGGAGCGTCCAGCGCCGTCCAGATGGCGTCGAGGGAGGCCAGCAGATGATCGATGTCGTCGTCGCTGTGCAGCGGCGAGGGCGTGATGCGCAGCCGCTCCGCGCCGCGCGGCACCGTGGGGTAGTTGATGGGCTGGATGTAGACGCCGCACTCGTCCATCAGCCGGTCGCTGATTTCCTTGCAGCGCACGGGATCGCGCACCATCACGGGCACGATGTGGCTGGGGTTGTCGAGGTGGGGAATGCGCAGCCGGTCGAGCCCGGCGCGCAGCCGCGCCACGCGGTCCTGATGGCGCGCGCGCTCCTCGCTGGAGGACTTGAGGTGCGAGACGGCGGCGCACGCGCCTGCGGCGAGCGCGGGCGGCAACGCGGTGGTGAAGATGAAGCCGGACGAGAAGCTGCGCACATAGTCGCACAGCGCCTCGGAAGCGGCGATGTAGCCGCCCAGCACGCCATACGCCTTGGCGAGCGTTCCCTCGATCACCGTGAGCCGATGGCTCAACCCCTCGCGCTCGGCGATGCCGCCGCCGCGCGGACCGTACATGCCCACCGCATGCACTTCATCGAGGTAGGTCATGGCGCCGTACTTGTCGGCCACGTCGCAGAGTTCCGCTATCGGGGCGATGTCGCCGTCCATGGAATACACGGATTCGAACATCACGATCTTCGGGCGGTCCGGGTCGAGGTCGGCCAGGCAGCGCTCCAGATCGCGCGGGTCGTTGTGGGCGAAGATGCGCTTCTCGACGCGCGAATGGCGCACGCCCTCGATCATCGAGGCGTGGTTGCCCTCGTCGGAGATCACGATGCAATTGGGCATGCCGGCCGCCAGCGTGCCGAGCGTCGCCCAGTTGGACACGTAGCCGGAGGTGAAGAGCAGCGCCGATTCCTTGTGGTGCAGGTCGGCGAGTTCACGCTCCAGCAGCACGTGGTGATGGCTGGTGCCGGAAATGTTGCGCGTGCCGCCCGCCCCCGCGCCCGCGCTGTCCAGCGCGGCGTGCATGGCGGAGAGGACCTTGGGGTGCTGGCCCATGCCCAGGTAATCGTTCGAGCACCAGACGGTCACGTCCTTGACGCCGTCCGGCCCGTGGAAAACCGCCTTGGGGAAGGCGCCGCGCGCGCGCTCAAGGTCGGCGAACACGCGGTAGCGCCCTTCGCGGCGAAGACCGTCGAGCTGGCCGAGAAAGAAAGCGTCGTAGTTCATGGTCGGCTCCCCTTGGTCTTCACGTCCGCACAGGCCGGGCCTTCAGAATTGCAATAGAACGGTCCGGCGGCGGCCGCCAGCGTCGAATCGCAGGCTGCGGGCGCTGGAGGCGTGCGCGAGCAGAACCTGCGCGGGAATGTCGTGACGCCGGACGGCGCGCATGTAAATGCGGGCGAAGGCCGCAGCCCTGCGACCGATAGACCCACGGGCGCTCGAAACCGGCTCAAAAAGAGCTCTTCAAACTGCAAAAAGCGCCGCCGGGGTACGAAAGCGCCCCCGGCGGCGGTTGGCGTCAGCTCCAGCTCAGGTCATGCAGCCGGAACGGGGTCGAGCGGATGCGCTTGCCGGTCGCGGCGAAGATCGCGTTGGCGACGGCGGGCGGCACCGGCGGGCCGGCGGGCTCGCCCAGACCGCCCCAGCGCTTGCCCTTGGACAGCGCGAAGTGCGTCTCGATCTCGGGCGCCTGGTCGATGCGCATGAGATTGTAGCTGTCGAAGTTGGTGTTCGCGACGCGGCCCTTCTGGATGTCGAGACCGCCCATCCAGGCGTGGCCGAGTTCGTAGATCACCGAGCCTTCCATCTGCTCGCGGCCCGCGTGCGGATTGATGACATGACCGGGGTCGGCGACGACCACGATCTTTTCCACCGTCAGCTGGCCGCGGCGGCTCACCGACACGGTGGCGCAGGCCGCCGCGATGGTCTCGTGGCACTCCACGATGGCCACGCCCATGCCCTCGCCGCGGCGCAGGTCCGTGCGATAGCCCGCCTTGTCCTTCAGCATGTTGAGGACAAGCTGATGGTCCGCCAGCCCCTTGGTCATCTCGATGCGCCAGTCGAGCGGGTTCCAGCCGCCCGCCAGCGCCAGTTCGTCGATGAAGCACTCGGTGATGAAGCCGGTCTGGTTGGCGCCGGGCGCGCGATGGGTCGAGCTAGGGATATGGGTCTCGACGTTCTGCCGCTCATGGTGCCGGTTCGGGATGATGTAGGGCATCGTGGTGATGCCGTAATCCGCCGTCGCCGGCCCGATCTGGTTGGCCTTGCCCTTCGAGAACCACATGGCCCGCGTGACGATGGCCTCCGGCAGCCCGTTGGCGCCGATGGACGCGCTGAGCTTGGCGACCGACATCATGCGCTGCTTGTCCTGCGCGATGTCCTCCTCGCGGCTCCACAGCACCTTCACGGGCCGCTTGACCTGCCTGGAGATCTCCGCAGCCTGCCGCGTCACCGCCGTGCCTCCCGCGCCGTTGCCGCCGAAGCCGCCGCCCAGGAACATGGTGTGGGCGTAGACGTCCTTGGGATCGCGCTTCAACTGGTCGGCCACCAGAAGGACCGCCGAGGACTGGTCCTGGGTGGGGGACCAGACGTCGACGCGGTCGTCCTGCACGTGCACGGTCGCGTTGATCGGCTCCATGCGGGCGTGGGTCTCGAACGGGCGCTCGTACTGCGCCGACACGACCTTCTTGCCGTTGGCCACGAGTTCAATGGCCTGCGGGCTGTCCTTGCTGACGATGCCCTTCTCCTCCACGACCTTGCGGCCGATGGCGAGCATGTCGGCGCTGCTGACGTTGGCGTTGGGGCCGAAGTCCCATTCGATCGGCAGCAGGTCCAGCGCCGTCTTGGCGCGATACCAGCTATCGGCCACCACCGCGACTGCGTTCTGCATGTCGGGCTGGTCTTCCTTGCCCGGCACGGCCTTCAGTTCAATCGCGGCGATGACGCCCGGGCGGCCCTTGATGGCCTCGAAGTTGAAGCTCTTCACGGCGCCCCACGGCACCGGGCAGGCCTTCACGGCGGCGTACACCATGCCCGGAACCCTGGTGTCGATGGCGTATTCCGCGCTGCCGTTCACCTTGTGGGGGATGTCGAGGCGCTGGGTGGGCGTGCCCAGCAGCCACCACTCGCCGTCCTTCTTGATCTCGGGCTCCTTGTCGAGCTTGATCTTGGCGGCGGCCGTGGCGAACTCGGCATAGGGCGCGGACTTCGCGCCGGACGTGAGCACGCCCTGCTTGGCGACGACCTGGTCGCGGGGCACGCCCCACGCCTGCGCGGCGGCCTCCTTCAGGCGCTCGCGGGCCGAGGCGCCGGCCTGCATGAGATGGGGATGCTGCAGGCGCACAAGCTGCGAGCCGTGCGTGCTCATCACCTTGTATTCTTTGTTGTTCCGCAGGTGCCGGTTCGGATCGGCGAACACCGTCTGGATCTTGTTCCACGGCACGTCGAGTTCTTCGGCGATCATCATGGCGACGGAGGTGATGCCGCCCTGCCCCATTTCCGTGTGGGGGATGCGGATGGTGAAGCCGCCATTGGGATCGACGGTGAGCCAGGCGTTGACCTCGACGCCGCTCGTGGGCGTGTTCCACGGGGTCGGCTCGATCTTGGCCGCGCTGGCGGAGGGCATGTGGAAGCCCAGCAGCAACCCGCCGCCGGCGGCGACGGACGTCTGGATGAAGGCGCGGCGCGAGAGATTCACGTTGGTCATGGTGGCCCCCTCAGCTGCCGGCGATTTCGGAGGCGCGGCGGATGCCGGCCTTGATTCGCGGATAGGTGCCGCAGCGGCAGATGTTGTCCGCCATGGCGGCGTCGATCTCGCGGTCGGACGGCTTCTTGCGCGTGGCGAGAAGCGCGGCGGCGGACATGATCTGCCCCGACTGGCAATAGCCGCACTGCGGCACGCCCACTTCCACCCAGGCGACCTGCACCGGGTGGGTGCTGTCCTTGGAGAGCCCCTCGATGGTGGTGACCTGCTTGCCGACGGCGGCTGAAGCGGCGGTCTGGCAGGCCTTCACGGGCTTGCCGTCGATATGAATGGTGCAGGCGCCGCAACGGGAAATGCCGCAGCCGTATTTCGTGCCCGTGAGCCCGATGTTGTCGCGAATCACCCAGAGCAACGGCGTCTCGGGTTCAACGTCCACATTATGGGACGTCCCATTGATCGTCAGCGTCACCGCCATGAGGTTGTCCTCCCCTTCAAACAGGCTGCGCTTTGTTGCGCGCGCTTGAGAATACGCTAAACGTCCGCCCATCTGTTTGCAATGGCGGCCAAGCCGCCGACGACCGGGGGGCGGATGTTCGCGAGGATTGTGGTCGGGACGTTGGCGCTTTGTCTTGCGGCGCTCATCGCGGCGGGCGCCGCGGCACTCATGCTGCTGCCCGTGTTTCCGCCCGAAATCCCCTTGGCGCCCGATGCGAAATCCGCTTCCTTCGACCGCAAGCTCGCGGCGCGCGGCGAGACGCTGGCGATGCTGGGCGCCTGCGCGTCCTGCCACACGCGCGAAGGCGGCGCCCCGTATGCGGGCGGGCGCGCGCTGGCCACGCCCTTCGGAACCATCTACTCCAGCAACATCACGCCCGACGTGGACAAAGGAATTGGCGGCTGGACGCTGGCGGCGTTCACGCGCGCCATGCGCGAGGGCGTGAGCCGCGACGGGACGCACCTCTATCCAGCCTTCCCGTACGACCATTTCGCGCGCGTGACCGACGAGGACGTGGCGGCCATCTACGCCTACTTCATGCGCAGCGTGGACCCTGCGGCGGACGCCCCGCCCGTCACCAACCTCGGCTTCCCGTTCAACATCCGCCAGGGCCTCGCGCTCTGGAAGGCGATGTACCTGCCCAAGCCGATGCAGAACGACCCGGCGAAAGACGCCGAGTGGAACCGCGGCGCCTATCTGGCGGAAGGACTGGGCCATTGCGGCGCCTGCCACACGCCCCGCAACCTGCTGGGCGCCGTGAAGACCGGCCAGGACGCCTACGGCGGCGCGCTCGTCAACGGCTGGTATGCGCCCGCCCTCAACAAGGCCTCGCCGGCGCCCGTTCCGTGGACGACGAAAGCGCTGGTCAACTACCTGATGGACGGCTGGGACGCCCAGCACGGGATCGCGGGCGGCTCCATGACCGCAGTCGTCAACGCGCTGCGCGACCAGAACGAAGACGACGTGTTCGCCATCGCCGCCTATGTGATGTCGCTGCAAGGCGGCCAGCGCCCGCAATCCCAGCAGGAGGCGCGCGAGCGCGACGCAAAGGCGTTCGCCGACAAGGCTGAGGCCGGCGAACCTGCGGGCCTTGCGCAGGACGCGCAGATGCAGGCGGGCGCGCGCGTCTTTGCGGCGCGCTGCGCGGAATGCCACAAGCCCGGCGGACGCTCCGCCCCGCTGGCGCTGGGCGCCGCAGCGCATCTTCCGGATCCCATCAACGTCGTGCGCGCGACAATGGAAGGGATCAAGCCGCCGCAGGGCTCCCTGGGGCGCTCCATGACGGCCTTCGGCCAGCAGCTCTCCGACGCCGAGATCGCCGCCGTGACGCGCTATGTGCGCGCGCGCTTCAGCGCGCAGCCGGCCTGGAGCGACGTGGACGGAGCGGTGGCGCGGGCGCGCGGGCGGCAATGACGCGCTCAAGCTGGCGGGCGGGTTGTATCGGCCCGGCCGTTGCGCGTAACAATGCGCCCGTCGGCGCGGTCCTTCTCCGGGAGTTTCACAGATGACCTTTCGGGAGAAGCCTGCGCCGGAGCAGCGCCTCGCGTATTACCAGTCGCTGGAAAGCATGGAGGGGATGGGCGAGACGCCCGCGCAGGCGACGCCGTCCCCGTTCAACGCGCTGCCCAAGGGCGCCCTGCTCTACGCGATCTACCCGGGCGTGCTCGCCGCCGGCATCGTGGCTATCGCGGCCTCGTGGCTGTCGCAGAACTATCATGCTCCGGTGATGCTGTTTGCGCTGCTGCTTGGCATGGCGCTGTCCTTCCTGCACGAGGAAGGACGCTGCGTCGCAGGGATCAACTTCAGCGCGCGCACCATCCTGCGGCTTGGGGTGGCGCTGCTTGGCTTGCGCATATCCGGCGCGCAGATCATGCACCTGGGGGCGACGCCGATCGTCACCGTCGTGGCCGGCGTGGCGACAACCATCGCGTTCGGTTACTGGCTGTCGCAGCGCATGGGGCTTGGCCGGCAGTTCGGCTTTCTGTCGGGCGGAGCCGTGGCCATCTGCGGCGCATCGGCGGCGCTGGCGATATCCTCCGCGCTGCCGCCGGACCCGCGCAAGGAACGCGACACTGTGCTGACCGTCGTGGGCGTCACGACGCTCTCGACGGTGGCGATGATCCTCTATCCCTCGCTCGCCAACTGGATGCACCTCACGCCCCAGCAATCGGGGCTGTTCATCGGCGGCACGATCCATGACGTCGCGCAGGTGGTGGGCGCAGGCTACATGATGTCGCAGGAGACGGGCGACGTCTCCACCTATGTGAAGCTTCTGCGCGTGGCGCTTCTCGTGCCGGTCGTCCTGCTGCTCTCCGCCGTGGTCATGCAGCGCCATCGCGCACGGCGCCCCGGCGAGGGCTGGAGCCTCAGGACCGTCCTGCCGACGTTTCTTCTGGCGTTCTGCGCGCTGGTGCTGATCAACACGTTCCTGACCCTGCCGGCGCCATTGACCGCCGCCGCCACGAACGTGTCCAACTGGTGCCTCGTGACCGCCATCGCGGCGCTGGGCATGAAGACGAACCTGCGCGAGATCGCGCACGTCGGCTGGAAGCCGGTCGCCCTCATGGTGGCCGAAACCGCCTGGATCGCGGGCCTTGTGCTGGCGTCCATCAAGCTCGGGTGAGCGCCTTCAGCCTTCCGGAGCCTCGTCGGCCGGGGGCGTGAAATACTGCACGCCGTCCACATAGCCGCCCGCATACAGCATCGAGATCACCTCGCCGGGCGTGACCTTGCCGTCGCCGTCAAGGTCCCAGTACGACATGATCTCCATCGCGGAGGGCTGCTCCTGCGCGTCCGGCGCGGCGTCAAGCGCGCGTTGCAGATCGGCGGCGTCGATCCAGCCCTTGGCGTCCGCATCATAGGCGGCGATGATCTCCGAAGCCTTCTGGACGAAGCCGATGCCGCGCGTCAGTTCGTCGGCCGAAATCGAGCCGTCGCGGTCTTCGTCCCAGGCGCTGAAATACCCCTGCACCGCAGCCTCATCGAGGTCCAGGCTGGCGAAGATTGCGCGAAATTCGCCAAGCTCGATGCGCCCGCCCCGGTCGGCGTCATACCTCGCCATCAGCGCCGCCGTGTAGGCGCTGGCGTCGCCAGGCGTCTGCGGCTGCGTCTTCTGGGCCCGCAGTCCGTCCAGAATTTCGGCGCGCGTCAGCACGCCGTCTGCGTCGCGGTCCATCGCCGCCAGCGCGTCTTTCGTGATCCCCAGCGGGGCCAATGTTTCGTCCGTCAGACCCGCCAGCGCGACGGAGCCATGGTCGCCGCCCCCCAGGGCGATCAGCGCGTCGGCGGCCGCGAGCGTTTCGTAGGCTGCGACGAGTTCGCCGCGCGTCACCTTGCCGTCGCCGTCCTGGTCCCATGCCTCGATGGCGGCCACGGCCTCCGCCACGTCGCCCAGCGCGGGATCGTTGATCCAGGCGGTCGCCACGTCGGACAGGTCGATGTAGCCCTTCCGGGCGACGTCGTACTGGTGCATCAACTCCGTCGCGCGCTCGTCCGGCGTCAAGGGCGCTGCGGGGGGCGTGTCGGGCGCAGGCGAAACGACGGCCAGCATCTCGTCCAGCGTCACCACGCCGTCGCCGCCCGAGTCGAACACGTCCATCAGCGCCATGGCCTGATACTGGCTTTGCGCGAAGCGGTTCGAGAACGATGGAAACAGCGTGGCGTCGAACAGGGTCGGCCGCACAGGAAATATCGTGCGGGAGACCATCGCGTTCGACCCGCCGCCAGCATCCTCGGTGGCCTGAAGTTGCGCGAACACCTTCTGGAATTCCGACCCCGCGACCTTGCCGTCCGCGTTCACGTCGAACTCGCCGAACGCGCGGCGCGCGAAGGCCTCCCGCTGCGCCGGCGGGGCGGTCAACATTCCCAAGATCCTGGTGGCAAAATCCGTCAACGCCGCACCTTCCGGGGCGTAAATAGCAAGTTATGTACCAAGACAGCGTCAGCTTCACCTCTCGTTCAGCGCACAAGCTGCACGATCTGATGCAGCACGCCGCTGGAATCGCCGGGCCGCACCATCCTGACGAACTCGCCGTACACCGTTCCTGAATCGGTGGCGGATGGCGCCGCCATGGGCTCGGTCATGAAGAATTGCGCATACTGACGCGATTGAAACAGCCCGTTAGACCCCGAGGCGGCTTGCGAGCAATCCACCACCGCGACGTAGAACAGGCGGCGCGTCACCGCCCCCACGGAGCCGTAGCAGGTCTTGGGCTTGGGGCCGGCGGGGTCCTCGGCGAGCCGCACCGGCCCCTTGGGGCGATCGCTGCTGAGATAATTGGGCGTTGAGTATTCATCTCCCGGCGGGGAGATTCCCAACTCACGCAGATAAAGATCGAAGCGCGTTGGCCCGCCGGGTTTTCCCGGAAAGGCGTCCTTAAGGGGCGTCTCGCCCTTGTGGTTGATGGCGAAGTAACGCTCCCTTTGCGCCGCGTCCCATTCCCCGGTCCCGGGCGTCGCCACCTGCGACGTGTCACTACCGACGAGGTTCGTGTCGCGCGGCAGCGACTGCGCGGCCGCGCTGACCTCGTAGTCGCACTTGCCCTTGCTGCGAACGTAATGGCTGACGAAGTTCGGCGCCGGGGGCGCGTCGACGCCGTTGAGAGAGCCTGCGCCGGGGAAGTCGAACCTCGTGTTCCAGGCGTTGTGCAGGCTCTGCATGGCGCCCGTGTTGGGCGACAGGCCGCTGGTGTTATAGCAGGCGGGCGGACGCGCGCCGGCGATGTGTTCGGCCACTTCGCTGGTTCCCACGTTGCCGGCGTTCGGGGGATCGAGATACCCGAAGGCGCCGGGCAGATATTGCGAGCCCTGCCCGGTCGCCGTGAGGCGGAATTGCTGGCCGCGAAACGCCGTGAAAGGCCCGTTCGCAGGCTTGCAGATCATCAGCGGCGTCACGTTGCAGGCCACCAGCCTGGACTCCGCCACCGCCTCCTTGCGCGAGGGCATGTCGGCCGCGCGCAGGATCGCGCCGAACCATGGGGTCGCGTGCCGCAAGGTCGAGACCGCCAGCGCATAGCGCGCGGCCTCGACGGACGTGGTCGCCATGGGCGGATCGACGCTGGACAGGAAGGAGATCGTCACCTGGTCGCCGGCGTTGTCCTTCGCGGTCCGCACGCGGGCGCCTTGCGCCATGTTGACCGCGAGACCCGCCGCGCGCGCAGTCGCCAGCGGCGTCGCTCCATCCAGCCATTTCGCGGCGGCCAGCGCAGCGGCGTCCGCCACGCGCTGCTGCTCGCCGTCCAGCGTCTGCACGCGCGCAAGATCGATCGAGAAGCCCGCGACGCCGACCAGCAACGGCAGCGCGAGCGCAAAGAAGACAAGCACGGAGCCGCGTTCATCCGTCATGGCCGTGCGCAACATGGCTTCAATCCTCCGCTAGTTGGATGTCGCCGGCCACGACAGCGCCTCGCTGGTGAGCGACGAGGCGGCCTCGATGAACGCGCCCCGGGACGCGCCCGCGGGGCAGGAGGCCGGCAAGGCCGTCGACCAGCGAAACCATGCGTCCAGGAAGAACATGTTGAACGTGAAGCACCGCACCGCCACCGTCACCACCACCGGCGCGCCGCCCGCGCCGCCCACAAAGCCGAGGCCCGCGGTCGCGTAGGTCACGGTCACGTGCTCGGGCAGCAGGCGCGGCTGGGCGCGGCGCATGGCGGCGAGCATCCTGTCGAAGCCCGCGAGACAACCGCCGCCGGTGCAGGTGCGGGTGAACTCAGGGCACAGGCCGCTTGAGGCGCCGGTGGTCGTGGTGCAGGGACGGCCCATGTCGGCTTCGCTTTGCGCCGGCCATGCGAACGTGACGCCGGCCGCCATGGGCGTGCGCACGACGGCTTCGCGAACGCCGATCTGCGTCGCCTTCACGGTGGACGTCCAATGCCATCCGTACAGCGACATGTCGATCACGCCCATCATCAGGACGACGAACAGCGGCAGGGCTATGGCGAACTCCGCCATGGCGCCGCCGTCCTGCGCGCCTCTTAGGCTAATCGCCAACGTACGCCTCTTCATGGGCCACCGAGATGCTGAGTTGGGCCGAGCGCTTGAAGAGCGCCAGCACGCCGAACTGGAAGGGAATGGTCGCCTTCAGGGAAACCCGCGGAGCGGCGGAGCCGAGCATGGACGCATCCACCTGGATGGTCGCGCGGGCGCCGGCGTCGCACCATGTCCGCAACATGCACGCCCCCACGCCGTCGCAGCTTCCCGCCGCCGCGGGCGCGCCGCGCGTCGCCAGGCATCGCGCACGCTCCAGCCCCCAGGTTTGCACGCCAGCCGAGGGAACTCGCGCCAGATAACGCGTGGCCGCCCGCATAGACGCGTTGGCGATCTCGATGCTCGCGTAGATGCGGCTGAACTCGAAGACGCCGGCGGCCAATACGACGAGCAGGGGCGCGATGAGCGCCAACTCCAGCAGCCCGCCGCCGCGCTCGCATCTTGCGATTCCAGACCCGGTTTCAGCCATAGAGCCTCTCAATAGGCGTCGTCGAGACGGCGCACGTGGCTGCGGCTCCCGTCCAGCAGGCGCAAGTTGTTGACGACGGCCGGATGGTCCGGGGCGATCGCGAAAGCTTCCAGAAACTTCGTGCGGGCGCGCACGACGTCCCCGCGCAGAAGGTAGGAATATCCAAGGTTGTTGATCACGATGACGTTGGTCCCCGCCAGCGCGACGGCGTGCCCGTAAGCCCTGTCGGCCAGATCGAACCGGCGCAGGCGATCGTAGCTCGCCGCGAGGCCCAGCCATGCCGCAACGTCTTTTGGGGAGCGCTCGACGGACCGCTGGAAGCTCTCCTGCGCAAGCCCGAAAGCCCCTCCGCCAAAGTGCTTCAGGCCAGCCTGGAAATCTTCGTCCGACGCATAGTACTTCGTTTGCAGGGGGGAGGTTGGAACCGGAATGGGCTTTTCGACGTACGTGGGGCTCAGCGGCCCGTAGAAGTCCAGCGCGGGGCTGTTGCAGCCCGCAAGGGGCGCGCACGCCAGAACGAAACAAATGCGTAACAGGGCTTTCATGTGCGCAGCGCCTCGTGCGTTCAATTGGCTATCGTGGGAATGACGCCGGTGGTCATGAAGCGGGACACGATGGGGAGGAAAACGATCAGCATGATGTTGGGGAAGATGAACAGCGCCAGCGGCAGCATCAGTTTCACCGGGAGCTGGTGCGCGCGCTCTTCGGCCCGCGACATGCGCCGGTCGCGCATCTCTTCGCTGTAGATCCTGAGGGCATGGCCGACGCTGGCGCCAAGCTCCATGGACTGGCGCAGGAGCGTGGCGAGCGAGGCGGCTTCCTCGATGCCGACGCGGTCGGCGAATGTCTGCAGCGCCTCGATGGCGCTGCGTCCCGCGCGGACTTCCGCCGTCACAAGGGTCAGATTGACGCCAAGCGCAGGGCTCATGACGGCGAGCTCCGGGGCCACGCGGTCGATGGCCGCCTCAAGGCTCAGGCCCCCCTCGGCGCACACAAGCAGCCAGTCCATCATGTCCGGAAAAGTCTCGCGGTACTCTTCCTCCAGCGCCCCCGTCCGCCGCGCCAGATAGGCGGTGGGCGCATAGAGCGCCAGGCAGAAGAGCAGCCCGCAGAGCAACGTCTGCTCAAGCCATGAGCCGCCAGGCAACGCATAGGCGCCGTAAGCGAACCCGGCCGCAGGCAGGAAAACGCAGAGCGCGAAGCGCGCCGCCACATAGACGGCGGCGGCGTCCGCGCTGAAGAAGCCGGCGCGTATCAGCGTCTTGCGCAACTCGCCCTTGGCCGCGGGGTCGAGCGCGAAGTAGCGGTGGTCGAAGTTGCGCGCCACCAGAGCGCGCGCGCCGGAGCGATCAGGAAGACCAGGGACGGCGGGCGCCCGCTGGAACGCCGGCACGAGCCTGCGGCGGAGGTGGCGCGTGCGCGCGCCCAGCAGCGCAAGCGCCATCACGGCGACGAACACGGCTGCGAAGATCATGGCGACGAACACGCGTTCCAGCATCATCGCGTCACACCTTGTAGTTGACCATGCGGTACATGACGATATTGCCCACCAGCATCATCGCGCCCCCCGCCATCAGCGCATGGGGCACGTTGGGATCGCTCCAGACCTCGCCATAGAAGTCGCGCGACACGAGATTAAGCATCAGAAAGAAGATCACCGGGAGAGCCGACAGCAGCAGGGCGGAATACCGGCCCTCGGCGGTGAGCGCGCGCACCTTGCGGCGCAGCTTGAAGCGCTGGCGCATGACGCTCGAGAGGTTGCCCAGCGCTGCCGCGAGGCTGCCGCCCGTTGCGCTCTGCACCGAGATGGCGACCACGAGAAAACGCAGGTCCGGCGCGCCGACGCGCGCATACAGCATCTCCATGGCGGTGGGCAGGTCGGACCCATAGGTCAGCTCGTCCGCCGCCACGGCGAACTCCGCTCCGGCCGGGTCGGACATTTCGCTGGCGACCAGCGCGAGCGAACGCGGCACGGGATGACCGGCCCGCAGGCTGCGCACCATCACGTCCACCACGTCCGGCAACTGGGCGGAAAACCGCGCGATGCGCCGTCCGCGCGCGACGGCGAACGCCGCGACGATCAGCCCGAAGCTCGCGAACGCGCCGCCCATCAGGGCCGCAACAGCGCTCGCGCCCATGAGCCAAAGCCCGGCCGCGCAGGCCAGCGCGACGGAGGCGAAGACGCCCAAGGCTTGCGGAGGCCCCACATGCAGTCCCGATTGGACGACGAGCTTGCGGAGATGACCATGGGCGCCCGCCGGCCCGTCGCCGGTCCATGGCGCGCGCCGCACGTGCACGGGCGCAGCGTCGGGGCGGCCCCCGCCCCGCAACGCTCCGAGGCGACGATTGGCGTCGCGCCGCCCCGCCCGCGGGCGCACCAGCAGCGCGTAAGCCGCCTGCACCAGCGCGAACGTCGCGGCGAAGACGAACGTCAGCGTCCAGAATGCGTCCACGTTTCGTCTCCTTTAGAGCGGGCGGCCGGGGTCGAACGTCGCCGCCGGAAAGGTCACCCCCATGGCGGCGAGCTCGCCCGCGAGGCGCGGTCGGATGCCGGTTGCGAAATGCTGCCCGTGGATCACGCCAGCCTCGTCGCGCGACTGCTTCACGAACTTGAAGATCTCCTGCATCTGGATCACCTCGCCTTCCATGCCGGTGACCTCCGCGACGCTGACGACGCGGCGCTTGCCGTCCGGCATGCGGGCGAGCTGCACGAACAGATGGATGGCGGCGGCGATCTGGCCGCGAATGCTGGCCTGCGTCATCGGCACGCTGGCCATGCCGATCATCTGCTCAAGCCGCGTCAGCGCGTCACGGGGCGTGTTGGCGTGGATCGTGGTCATGGAGCCTTCGTGACCGGTGTTCATGGCCTGCAGCATGTCGAACGCCTCCTCGCCTCGGCATTCGCCCACGATGATGCGATCCGGGCGCATGCGGAGCGCGTTCTTGACGAGTTCGCGCATGCGGATCTCGCCGCGTCCTTCCGCGTTGGGCGGGCGCGTCTCCATCCGCAGCACGTGCTGCTGCTGAAGCTGCAGCTCCGCCGCGTCCTCGATGGTGACCAGGCGCTCGCTCGCCGGAATGCTGGTGGAGAGCGCGTTCAGCATCGTCGTCTTGCCGCTGCCGGTGCCGCCGGACACCACCAGCGAGAAACGCCCGCGCACGGCGGCGCTCAGCACGTCCGCCATGGGCTGGCGCAGGGACCCGGCGGCCACCAGCGAATCGAGGGAGAAGGGGCGCTTGGAGAACTTGCGGATGGACACGAGCGGGCCGTCCACCGCGACCGGGCGCACCGCGACGTTGACGCGCGAGCCGTCCGCAAGCCTAGCGTCCACCATGGGGGAGGATTCGTCGATGCGGCGGCCCACGCCGGCCACGATCTTGTTGACGATGCGCAGCAGGTGCGCCTCGTCCTTGAACTGCACGGCGGTCTTTTCCAGCTGGCCGAAGCGTTCGACGAACACATGCTCGTGCGTGTTGATGAGAATGTCCGCGACGGTGGGGTCTTTCAGCAGCGGCTCCAGCGGCCCGAGACCGGTCATCTCGTCCAGGATGTCCTCGATGAAGGACTCGAGATCGCGCTGGTTCAGCGGCAGCTTTTCGTCGCGCACGTAGCCGGCCACATAATCGCCGATGCGCGCGCGCAGGTCCTCGCGCGTCACCTTCTCCAGCAGCGAGAGATTGAACTCGTTGATGATCTGCTGATGCAGCTTCACGCGCTCGTCGAGGAACGCGGGGCGCATGGCCGCGTCCCGCGGCGGCGCGCGCTCAAGGACGGGCGCGGATGCGGCGGGATGCGCGCGCAGGGCGCCGGGGCTGGGGCCAAAGCGCATCATGGGCCTCCCCACAGGCGGCTTCGCGCGCGCTTCACGGGCGCCCCGGGCGCTCCGCGCTTGCGGTCCCGCCGCGCGACGAGAATGTCCGCCAGCGCCTCGATGCCGCGCACGACGGGCCTTCTGCGCGCGCTGGCCACCATGGGGCGACCGGCGTTGGCGCATTCGGCCGCAAGCGCGTCGTCCTGCGCGATGTACACGCTCTGCATGTCCGGCAGCGCCCGCTCGAACTCGGCGCGCGTCAGGCCCCGGCTCAGCAGGCCGCCCGGGAAGCGGTTCACGGCCAGCAACAGGCTTTGGGGACGCACATGCTGCGCTTCGAGGCGGCGCAGGAGAGCCCCGACGCGCAGCGCCGAGGGCACCGAGCACGTTGCGGCGATGACGCCCGCGTCCGAATTGCGGATGATCTCGTCCGTCCACGGATAGACATGGGGCGGCAGGTCCGCGTTGATGAAGTCATAGCGCTGGCTCAGCGCGTTGCAGAGCGCGAAGACCGCCTCCGGCGTCACCGCCTCCAGCCCTTGCGCGTTCTTTGGCGGCGCGAACACGTCGACCCCGTAGCCCGTGCGGCTGCGGAACGCGGCGAGCAATTGATCGTCGATGCGCTCGGGGTCGGCGGCGATGGCCTTGAGGTCCAGCTGCGCAGCCACGTCCAGCAGGTCGCAGACGTTGCCGTACTGGAGATTGAGATCGACCACGCAGGCGCGCGGCTCCGTGTCGCGGCTGCGGCGCGCGAAGCAGACCGCGGTCTCGGCCGCCAGAGTGCTCGCCCCCGCGCCGCCTCCGCCGGGAATGAAGGACGTGAACAGGCATTCGCCCTGCGCCCTGGCGGCGGCGGGATGCTGGCGCAGCCGCTCGAGAAGGCCCATGAGGTCCAGCGGCGCGCTCTGCTTGGGAAACCACTCGCCTGCGCCGGTGTTCAGCAGCCTGCGAAAGTCCACGGCCGAGACGTCTTCGGCCACATAGGCCACGTAGGCGCGCGCGCCGTTGTCCTTGGCGAAGGCGATGACGTCGTCCAGCGTCTCGCCGCTTGACAGCGGATGCATCACCACCACGAGGCAGAAGGGCGCGGGGCCCAGCAGGACGGCCTGCACCTCCTGGAGCGAGTGATAGGACTTCACCGCGCTGGCGGACGCGCCCAGCTCCTGCGCGAGATAATCCACCAGCGACTGATATTCGCGGCCATGCACGAAGTGCACCGGCATCACGCCAGCCCCGCCGTCAGCAGGCCAAAGCCGCGCCTGCGCGGGCGCGCCGGCCGGCTCCGCCCATCCTGCGATACGGGCGAGCATCTCCATCCCGGCAGGGCCCGGCTTGCGGCGCAGCATCGCCTCCTCCCCGCTCATCGCACGACAGGCGGAACGGGGGGCGGGCCCATTGGGCCGCCCGGCGGCGGCAGGGGCCCGCCGACAAGAACCGGCGGGACGTTGTAGCGCTCGATCGCCGCGATGGCGCGCCGCGCGCCCAGCCGCATGCTCCTCTCCGAAGCCTCGCGCGGCCAGGGGTCGATGACGTTGACGGCGACGTTGGCCCGCACGGCGTCGCCCACGTGCGCCGTGATCGCCTCGCGGCGGTCGAGATATTCGGCGCAGCCCGCAAGGCTCACGAGACCGCAGAGGATCGCGGCCAGCAGGCCTGTGCGGGCCGCCAGCCACACGGCCTGTGCGCTCGTCGTCGGGAATGTCATCAACGTGCTCCGTATGGGCGCTAGTAGCGGGAGACGACAGGGGCGGCGCCGCTGGCGGGATCAGGGTCGAGCACATGACCGTAGGGGCCCACGAGGCCGACGCCCTGCTCCACGTAATGGCGGTAGTCCTTGCGAATCTCGAACTTGCCGTTGAGGAAGAAATCCACGTCGTTGGCGGGCAGCGAGCGATCGAGCGGGGACGCCACCTTGTCGCCGGGCGCGCCGGGACGGGCGAGATGCGCGGTGACGATGATGACCAGTTCCGTCTCCTTCTTCTGGAAGGACTGGCTGCGAAAAAGCGCGCCCAGCACGGGTATGCTGCCGATCCACGGCATCTGCGCCACCTCGTCGCGCGAGGTCGACGCCATCAGGCCCGCGATGGCGAAGCTTTGCCCGGTCTTCAGCATGATCTCCGTCGTCGCGCGGCGCACGATGATGGAAGGGATGGTGATGGACTGGTTGCGCACCGCGTTGGCGTAATCGAGCTCGCTCACCTCCGGGGTAATCCGCAGGTTCAGCGTGCCGCCCTCCAGCACCGTGGGGGTGAACTCGAGCATGATGCCGAAGCGCTTGAACACCACCGTCACCTGCGAGACGCCCAGCGCGTTGCCGTCGCTCGACACCGGCACGGGGAATTCGCCGCCTGCGAGAAAATTGGCCGTGCTGCCCGACAGGGCCGTGAGGTTGGGATTGGCGAGACGGCGCACCATGCCCTTGTCCTCCAGCGCCTGAATGACGACGTCGATATTGACGCCGCTGGTGCGCAGGAAGTTCGTGAAGATGGTTCCAAACGGCGTCGAGCCGCTGAGAAGACGGCGCAGGCCGATCTGGGAATTGTAGCCCGACGAGCCCTCGCCCGAGCCTTCCCACCGGATGCCCAGCTCCCGGCCGGCGTTGCGGGACGCCTCGATGACGCGCACTTCGAGCAGCACCTGCTGCGGGCTTGCGACCTGCAGGGCGTTCACCACGAGCGCGCGCGAAAACGCCGTCGCGATGGCCATGGCGCGCTCGGCCGTAGGCGCGTCCGGGACCGTGCCGATCAGCACCAGATTGCCGTCCGAGTACGTCACGCGCACGTTGCGGGCGCCCGGCGCGGCGGCGCGTATGCGCGATTGCACGAACTCCAGATTGGGCGTCACCTCCACGTCGAGCACGCCCATCAGGCGCTTGTCGGCGTCGAAGACCGAAACGTTCGTCGTGCCGATGCGCTTGCCCAGCACATAGATCGACCTGTCGGACAGGGGCAGGACGTCGGCCACGTCAGCGGACCCGACGAGAATGTCGCCATACACGTCCGGCAGACGCACCACCGAGGAATGGTTGACCGCGATGGTGGAGCGCCCAAGGCGCCCGTCGCGCGCGCCCGATTGGGCCTGCGCGGAGTTGACGGAGTCCAGCGCGCCCGCAAGGCCGGCCATCAGGGCGAGCGCCGCAAGCACGCGCGTTGCGCGCGCCGGCCGCGCCTTCGTCGAGTGAACCTGCGCCATCTGCCCCCAGCCTTCGTGCATGCGTTCAGAGCCCCCGGAAATGCGGCTATTGACGCTCTTTGGTCACCGTGTAGACGCTGCGCTCGACGCCCCTCACGACGCCGACCGTTGCGGGCGCCGACGGGGAAACCGACGCGGCGCGCGGCTCCTGCGCCTCCGGCGGCGTCTCGGGCAGCGCAAGGTCAAGGCGCGTGACGCGGCGGTTCATCTCGCTCACAGGAGAGCCCGCCTGGCGCAGGATCAGCGACAGCTTGCCGATGTCGCTGGCGAGGATGACCTTCTGGGCCTGCTCGGTGTTGAGTTCGAGCGTGACGGCCCGCGCGATCGTCGGCGCGTCCTGCTTTTCGTTCGCCAGCTGGTCGACCGCGAGCACGCGGATGTTCTGCATCAGCACGTCCGACGTGGGATCGGCGCCCCGGTTGTTTTGCACCAGCACCACGTCCACGCGCTCGCCGGGAAGCACGAAGCCCGCGACGCCGCGCACGTCGTCCACCCGCACGGTGACGGCCTTCATGCCCGACTCGATGAGGGCGGAGAGGGACGCGCGCTGGCCCGGGCCGGTGATCTTCCAGTCGAGCACCGGCTCGTTCTTGCTCAGCGCGCTCAGCACCGCGCGCCGCCCCGGCCGCAGCACGTCTTCCTTGCGGGCGAAGGCGCCTTGCGGCAACTCGCCCGCCGCCCAGCGGATTTCGACAAGATCCTGGCTCGACAGCGGCGTGCCGAACGCCAGCTGCCGCGCAGCGACGACGACGGTGCCGGCGGCTGGCGGAGCTGCGCTGGCCCTGCCCTCGAGCCAGCCAGCCGCGAGGAACGACGCCAGCCCGGCGATAAGGAAGGCGAAGGCGAAGGTCAGGATGGGACCTGCACGCATGATGATTTCCCAAGGTGAGCGTAAGCGCGGGCGAACTGTTGGCGGGGCGGACCGGAGCCCGCCCCGCGATCGTGCGGCGGCGCTAGAGCTTCGACGACACGTTGGTGGTGATCCAGGTCGCCATGTTGGTGAAGGCGGTGTCGAGGTTCTTGCCCAGCAACTGGACGCCGCCGACGCCCGCCACGGCCACGATGATCAGCAGCACCGCGTATTCGGCCAAGGAGGCGCCGCTCTCGTCTTCATGAACACGCTTGATGCAACCCTGCAGTCTGACCATTTCGCGACCTCTTGATTCGTCCGGCTTAAGCGCCGGAATCACGCGCCAAGTATTGTGTACAAATGTAAACATCTCAAATGGAATGCGCTTGAACGTATGTATAGTTTTGAATAGACTTTTCACAGTGGCAGATAAGACACACATATCAACGATGCTATACAACGTTATTCAAAACAATACTGTATAACGTCGAAATACATTGGCGATGGCGCGCGCCTACAGATCGGCTGGGCCCATCAACGCAGCCGCAAGCGCGACCCCGCCAAGCGGACCGAACGGCACGCGGTGCAGGCCCCCAACCCTCTCGCAGGGCACGATCCGCGCGCGCGCCAGCGCGAGATAGCCGAGGGTCGCGGGCAGCAGGGCGAGGCAGAAGGAGAGCGCGCCCGCGGGCCCTACCCAGAGAAAAGCGGCGGCGAGAAACTTCACGTCCCCGCCCCCGAGCCAGCCGCGCCGGAACGGAACGATCATCGCGGCGAACATCGCGAGCGCGAACGCCCCATGCACCAGCGCCGCGGGGGCGCTGCTGAACAAAGCCGCGTAGAAGACCCACGTGCACGCGAGACCCAGGTTCGCGGCGTTGCGAATCCGCCAGCCCTTGAGATCGCCCCAGGCGATCAGCGCGAGCTGCGTCGCGAGCGCCGTGAACAAAAGGACAGACACCATCGCACGCACCACCCCGGGGCTCGCGCCGGGCGCGCCGTCAAAGCGCGCCGCAACGCGCCTCGTGTGTAGGCGCTCGCCGCGCGGGAACACAGCCACCCCTTGGGGCAAGGCGCGCGCAGGAGTCTGCGTTGCATCACCAACGCTTATGGAGCGCCATGGCATGGAACATGCCTTGTCGGATGCGGCGCGCACGCAGGCGCCGGAGCGTGGAGCTTGCAGATGGATACGGTCGCGAAGTTCGATGTCGTGGAAACCACGATCGCGCAGGTGCACGAGGCCTTCGCGTCCGGGCGATTGACGGCGCGACAGCTGGTGCAGACGTATCTTGCGCGCATCGCCGCCTACGACAAGGCGGGGCCGCGGATCAACGCCATCATCTCCACGAACCCGAAGGCGCTCGAGGAGGCGGACGCGCTGGACGCAGCCTACGCGAAGGGCGGGCTCACCGGCCCGCTGCATGGAATTCCCCTCGTCATGAAGGACCAGGGGGACGTGAAGGACATGCCCACCACCATGGGCTCCGTGCTGTTCAAGGATCATTATCCCGATCGCGACGCCTACGCGGTCGGACTGCTCAAGAAGGCGGGCGCCATCTTCATCGGCAAGTCCACGCTGGGCGAGCTTGGGGCCGGCGACACCCATGGATCGCTGTTCGGGTCGACGCGCAACGTCTATGACCTGGAGCGCACGGCTGGCGGTTCGTCGGGCGGCTCGGGCGCAGCGGTTTCGGCGAATTTCTGCGCTGTCGCCATCGGCCAGGAGGGCTACGCGTCCATCCGGCGTCCGTCCACGTGGAACGGCGTCGCGGGCATGCGGCCCACGGCCGGGCTCGTCAGCCGCACGGGGGTCTATGGCGGCTGGCCGTCGATCATCGGCTCGCTCGGCCCCATGGCGCGCACGGTCGAGGACCTCGCGCGCGTGCTCGACTGCATGGTGGGGTATGACGCGCAGGACCCGGTCACCGCCATGGGACACGGCCGCGCGCCGCAGAGTTATTGCGCAGGGCTCGACAGTCGCGCGCTGAAGGGCGCGCGCATCGGCGTGCTGCGCGAAAGCATGGGCCACAATTCCGATCCCGCCAGCGAGGACTTCGCGAAGGTGACGGCGGTGTTCGACAGCGCCGTGGCGGACCTCGAGAATGCGGGCGCCGTGGTGGTGGACCCCATCGTGATCCCCGACCTCAAGGCGCTGCTCGCGCAGCGTTCGCGCGCCGACAAGGACGATTACGATTCCTTCGCCGCCTATGTGGCGGGCAGCGCCAATGCGCCGTTCGCGACGCGCGAGGAGGCCATGGCGTCCCCGCTCTACGCCGAGACCTCGCGCGGGGCGCAGCAGCGCTGGAAGCAGACGAACACGCGCGAGCAGCACTACGACTACCTGCGCGCCCGCGACCAGCTGATGCTGAACCTGCACAACGTGATGGCCTTCCACAAGCTGGACGCCATCGTCCACAAGGCCGTGGAGCACCAGCCCACGCTCATCCGCGACGGCGTGAACCCGCCTTACGTGGACCAGTGGGGCGCGCCGCACATCAACACGTTCCTCACCTACGTGCCGTCCATCGTCGTGCCCTCGGGGTTGACGAGCGACGGCCTGCCCGCCGGGATCGCCTTCCTGGGCCTGCCCTATACGGACGCGCGCATGATCCAGCTCGCCTATGGCTACGAGCAGGCGACGAAGAAGCGCGTTCCGCCGCCGCTCGTGGCCTGAGCCGCAACCATCCTGCGCCCACGCGGTTCATGACCATTCTGCCGGCGCGTCGCGCGCCAGGGAAAGGCCATGCATGAGCGACGACCCGCACTCTCCCGCCGCGCCCGGGCGGGACGCCTTCAATCCCGCCGCCGGGATGCCGGATCTGTCGGACAAGGAGAAAGAGGCCGTCGAACGCCAGAGCCGGCCGAACGCCACGCTCATCCATGAGACGATCCGGGCCGAAGGCGAGAGCGAGCTTGAGCGGACGGTCTCGGCGCTGCTGCTGTCAGGCTTGGCGTCTGGCCTGTCGATCGGCTTCTCGCTCGTGGCGCAAGGCGCGCTGTACGCGCACCTGCCCGACGAGGAATGGCGCAGGCTGGTGAGCGGATTTGGCTACACGGTCGGCTTTCTGATCGTCGTGCTCGGGCGCCAGCAATTGTTCACCGAGAACACCCTCACGCCCATCCTGCCGCTGCTGCGCAACAAGGACCGGCGGACCCTCCAGCGGGTGGCCCGGCTCTGGGCGCTGGTGCTGTGCGCCAACATTTTCGCCACATGGCTGTTTGCGGCCGTCATCGCGCACACCAGCGTGTTCAACCCGGAGGTGAAGGGCGCCTTCTCGGCCATCGCCCGGCACACGATGGAGTTTCCATTCTGGACCATGCTGGGGAAGGCGGTGTTCGCCGGGTGGCTGATCGCCCTCATGGTCTGGCTCCTTCCGCCCGCCGAAAGCGCCCGCGTGCTGGTGATCGTCATCATTACCTACGTGATCGCCATCGGAGAGTTCTCGCACCTGATCGCAGGCTCGGTGGACGCGCTTTACCTGGTGGAGACCGGCCAGGCCTCGTGGGCGGACTACGCGCTGCGCTTCTTCGCCCCGACGTTGTTGGGCAACGTGCTCGGCGGCGTCACGCTCGTCGCAGCTCTCAACTACGGCCAGGTGGCGCCGGAACTGGAGTAGCGTGGGCGCATGAGCTTGAGCGGCAAGCCGCGCCGGGCGGCGGGTTTGGACCCAATATCGCCATGTTTGCGGTATGGGGTCGTTTACGCTTTGTGCACTAAAGTTGCGAAATCGTGCTATTTGACAAACAACGCGCCCTATCGAGCGAGACCATGAAACGACACGCAGCCCTCATGGTTCTGGGCGCCTTCCTGTTGGCGGCCGCCCCTGCGCGCGCGAGCGACAAGGCGAACCAGCCCGCGCCCACCGCCACCATGGCGCTGATGGCCGCGAAAAACATGGCGCCTTCGGCCCCCATCCTCATCCGCACCTACAAGAAAGAGGCGATGCTGGAGGTGTGGAAGCAGACCCGCGGCGGGCGCTACGCGCTGCTGAAGTCGTTCCCGATCTGCCGCTGGTCGGGACAGCTGGGGCCCAAGGTCAAGCAGGGCGACCGGCAGACGCCGGAGGGGTTCTACGCAATCTCGCCCAAGCAGCTGAACCCGAACTCGTCCTATTACCTGTCCTTCGACATCGGCTTTCCCAACGCCTATGACCGCGCGCACGGGGCGTCCGGCTCCTACCTGATGGTGCACGGCTCGTGCTCCTCGGCGGGCTGCTATGCGATGACCGACGCGCAGGTGGCGGAAATCTACGCTCTCGCGCGCGACGCGCTGGCGGGCGGGCAAGGGGCGTTCCAGTTCCAGGCCTACCCGTTCCGCATGACGGCGGAAAACATCGCCAAGCACCGGTCGGACCCGCACATCGCGTTCTGGCGACAGTTGAAGGAAGGCGCGGACGTGTTCGAGGCGACGGGCGAGGAGCCGCGCGTCAGCGTGAACGGCGGCCGCTATGCGTTCGCGGCCCGCACGCCGGAGGCGGAGACGGCGGCGAGCGCGCGCAAGGCGGCGGAGGCCGCACGCATCGCGACGCTGATCGCCGAAGGCGGCGCGGCCATCCGCACAACCTATTCGGACGGCGGCCAGAACGCGATCTTCGCAGCCCTGCGCGACAAGGGCGCCAACCTGGGCGAGATCAGCCGGCCGGAAGCTCTCGCGTACGCCGGGCGCGAAGTGACGCTGATCCCCGCGCGCCGCAAGCCGGTCGTGGCCGCGGCGCCCGCCGCCGAACACAAGCCGGTCCCGGTCGCGCAAGCCCCGGCGGCTGCGCAAACCCCTGCGGCGGAAAAGCCCGCGCCCTTCGCGACGATGCCCGGCGCGGCCCCGATTCTTGAGCCGGTGTTCAAGATCGCCGCCGCCGCTTCAGCGCAGAGCTGAGCGACCACGCCACGCTCGCGCCTGTTGCGTTCGCGCCATTTCTGCTCATGATGCGCGGACTCGATCCGCGCGGCGCCCGGGAGGCGCCCGCGCGCTTAAAAAACGATGAGGGGAAACGAGACATGACGATCCTGAAGGCCGTTCCCGCCCGGCGGGCCCCCGCCGCGACA
>JAQGJX010000021.1 GCA_028290405.1 Hyphomicrobiales bacterium | reverse complement strand
CGCTCGGCCGCATGCGCGCGCTCATCACCCAGCGCCGCCGCACCATTCTGTTCAGCCTCGCGGGCGTGACGTTCATCCTGGGCGCCGTTCAGGTGATGATGAACGCGCCGGCCGATCCCGCGCCGCTGGAAAGCGGCAAGCAATCCTCGCGCAAGCAGGACCAGAAGGTCGCGCGCCAGCAGCCCGCGCAGAAGCTGGACGCCAACACGCCGCCCGCCGCCCCCAAGGCGACCCTGTCGGCCAATACGCCGCCCGAATGGGCGGGCGCCGTGACCGCCCCCGAGGGGAACGATCCGGCGACCGTCGGCTCCATCGCATCCAAGACGCCCCAGCGCGCCCAGCCCGTGACGCCGCCTCCGCGTCCCGTGGAGTTGCGCGCGGCCGCGAACGCGGGCGATCCTGCGGCGCAGTACGAACTTGGCTCGCGCTATGCGGAGGGCCGCGGCGTGGCCCGCGACCCGGCGCTGGCCGCCGCGTGGTTCGAGAAGGCCGCCAAGCAGGATTTCGCGCCCGCGCAATACCGCTTCGGCGCCCTGCTGGAAAAGGCCGTCGGCCCCGCAAAGGACCTCGACAAGGCGCGCCAGTGGTATCAGCGCGCCGCCGAGCGCGGCAACGTGCGGGCCATGCACAACCTCGCGGTGCTGCTGGCCGACGGAGCCAACGGCAAGCCCGATTATTCCGCCGCGGCAGAATGGTTCAAGCAGGCGGCGGAGTTCGGCGTGCGCGACAGCCAGTACAATCTGGCCATCCTCAACGCCCGCGGCCTAGGCACTTCGCAGAGCATGGTGCAGTCCTACGTCTGGTTCGAGCTGGCGTCCGCGCAGGGCGACCAGGACGCGGCCAAGAAGGGCGCGGACGTCGCCAGCCGCATGGACGCCAAGCAGCTCGCCGCCGCCCGCGCCATCATCGAGGCCTTCAAGCCGAAGCCGCAGGAAAAGCTCGCCAACGAAGCCAGCGATCCGCCGGGGGGCTGGGAACTGCAGGCCGAGACGCCCAAGCCCGCGAGGTCGCCCGCCGCACGGGCGCGCGTTTCGCAGCTTTGAACGCCAGAGGGCGGCGAACTCGCGATTAATCGATTGACGGGCCTGCCTATCGGGGCTTTTTCCGAGTGCGGCCGTCGGCGTTGAGATCGACGGATCAGAGGGCGAAGCGCGTGGAAATCTACCTGCCCATAGCCGAGTTGCCGATCGACATGTTCCTCATCCTCGGGATGGGCGTCGCGGTCGGCTTCATCTCGGGCATGTTCGGCATCGGGGGCGGATTCCTGCTCACCCCCCTGCTGATCTTCGTCGGCATTCCGCCCGCCGTCGCGGTGGCCACGCAGGGGCCGCAGATCGCCGCGTCGTCCATGACGGGATCGCTCGCCTACTGGCGGCGCAAGTCCATCGACTTCAAGCTGGGGTGGACGCTGCTGGCGGGCGGCCTCGTGGGCACGCTGCTGGGCGTCATGTTCTTCAACCAGATGCGCAAGCTGGGGCAGCTCGAGACCGTCATCACCATCTCGTACGTGGTGCTGCTGGGCAGCGTGGGGCTTCTCGTCTCCATCGAGAGCGTCAAGGCGGTGCTGGCGACCCGGCGCGGCAAGGTCGAGCGCAAGCGGCTCGGCGGGCGTCATCACTGGTATGAAGGGCTGCCGCTCAAGACGCGGTTCCATCGCTCGGGCATCTATGTCAGCGTCATCCCCATCGTGGGGCTCGCGGTCCTCGTGGGCTTTGCGGGCGCGGTGCTGGGCATCGGCGGCGGCTTCATCCTCGTTCCGGCGATGATCTACATCTTCCGCGTGCCCGCCCATGTGGTGGTGGGCACCAGCCTGTTCCAGATCCTCTTCACGATGATCGCCGCGACGATCATCCACGCCACCACCAACCAGTCGGTGGACGCGTTCCTGGCGCTGCTGCTGATGGTCGGCGGCGTGTTCGGCGCGCAGTTCGGCGCGCGCGCGGGGGCGAACCTGCGCGGCGAATATTTCCGCCTGCTGCTGGGCTTCCTCATTCTCGTCGTGGCGGCGCGCTTCGCCGCCGACGTGCTGACGCGGCCGCCCGAGCCGTTCTCCGTCACCCCCACGGAGACGGTGCGATGAGGGCGAGCCCCGCCGGCGCGACGCGCGCCCTGACAGCGGCGGCCGTGCTGCTGGCGTGCGCGGCGGGCACCCGCGCCCAGAGCCTCGTCACGACCCTTTCGACGGACCTCGTTCCGATCCTCTCCAACTTCACCGGCGAACGCATCGCGGTGTTCGGCGTCGTCGAACCGGGCGCGGCGCCCCGCCCCAAGGCTGGCTGGGACGTGGTGGTGACGGTGCGCGGCCCCCGGGGCGCCGTCACGGTGCGGCGCAAGGAGAGTTGGGGGCCCCTGTGGCTCAATCTCGACCAGCGCCGCTACATCGCCATTCCGGCGTTCATCTCGGTGCTCTCCAACCGCCCGCTCGACCTCATCGCGCAGGCGGAGGTGCGCGACGACCTGCGGCTTGGGATCGAGCCGCTCATCCCCTCGCAGACCGCAGCCCGCGCCGCCAACGATCCGCGGTTCCGCGAGGCGTTGCAGCGGCTGCGCGAAAAGCAGGGCCTGTTCTCGGAAAGCGCCGAGCAGGTGCGCTTCATTTCCCCCAACGTCTTCCAGGCGCAGATCGACCTGCCGGGCACGGCCCCGCTGGGCAATTACGACGTCGAGGTGGCGCTGTTTTCGGACGGCGCGCGGGTGACCAAATCGAACCTCGGCTTCCGCGTCACCAAGACTGCCGCCGAGCAATGGGTGGCGGACGTCGCCCATCAGAACAGCATCCTGTACGGGATCGCGACGGCGCTCATCGCGGTCCTCGTGGGCTGGCTGGCCAGCCTCGTGTTCCGGCGCGACTAGCTTGAGCTCAGCTTAACGCGCCGTTCAGCCCGCCCGGGCGATATTGGCCCTCGAAAACCGCGCATGTGGCGCGCGAGGGCCCCTATGCGCGTCATCATCGTCGCCGATTACGCCGTCGCCCAAGGGGGCGCGCCGCAGGTCGCCATCGCGTCCGCGCAGGGCCTCGCGGACCTCGGGCACGAGGTCGTCTACGTGCAGGGCGTCGGGCAGGAGGGGGACGCGAGCCTCGACGCGCATCCGGGGATCCGGCGCGTCACGCTGGGCGGCGAGGACGTGTGGAGCAAGTCGCTTCTCCGCGCCGCCCGCGACGGCGTTTGGAACGCCGGGCATCTGGCGCAGCTTGGCGACCTGCTCGCCTCGCTGGCCGGACCGCAGACCGTCGTGCACGTCCATCAATGGACGAAGTTCTTCTCTCCCAGCCTGTTCGCGAGCGTGCGCCGGTCCGGCTTGCCGATGGCCGTTTCGATGCACGACTATTTCCTCGCCTGCCCGATCGGCCTCATGTACCGCGTAGACAAGGACGAGCCCTGCGGGCTGACGCCGCTGTCGCTGAAATGCCTCGCGGCGCCGTGCGATCCTCGCACCCATGCGCACAAGGCGCTGCGGGCGCTGCGCGCGCTGGCGGTCAACCATGCGCTGCGCGGACAGCGTTTTTCCGCCGTGCACGTCTCCCAGACGGGGCTCGACACCATCGGGCGTCTGCTGCCGCCCGGCGCCGACCATTTCGTGTTGGAGAACCCCATCGACTGCGTGGACATGGGGCCGCGCGTGAACGCGCCCGGCCGCAAGGTCGTGTATTGCGGGCGGCTGACTCAGGACAAGGGCGCGGACCTTGTCGCCAGCGCCGCGCTGGCGGCGGGCCTGCCGAGCCTCTTCATCGGCGAAGGCCCCATGCGCGAGCGCATTCTGGAGATCGATCCCGGCGCCGAAATCACCGGCTGGCTTGACAAATCGCAGGCGCGGCGACGCATTGCGCAGGACGCGCTTGTGCTCGTGGCGCCGTCGCGCTGGCCCGAGACAGGGCCGCTGGTGGCGGCGGAGGCGATGGCCGCAGGCGTGCCGGTGGTGGTCTCGGAGCGCGCAGGCGCGCGCAGCCGCGTGGCGGACGGCGCCAACGGCTACGTGGCCGCCCCCAACGCCGACGCGATCGCGCAGGCCCTGCGCAAGGTGGCCGAGCCCGGCGAAAGCCAGCGGCTGGGCGACGAGGCCTACCGGCGCTTCTGGGCCGACCCGTCGTCGCTGCGGGCCCATTCGACCAAGCTGGCCGACATCTACCGCGCGACGCTGGCCAATTCGGAGGGCTCGAGCTCCTTCCAGAGTTCGCAGCCGTCCCCCGAGGCGAAGATGTCGCCCTCTTCCTCCATCACGGCGTAACCGCGTTCCAGAAAGAACCGCCGCGCCGTGAAGGTCGTGGTCAGCCGCAGGCGCGGCAGGCGCAACGCGCGGGCCTTCGCCTCCACATGGTCCAGCAGCGCGGCGCTGACCCCCGCAAAGCGCGACCCGGGCGCCACATAGAGCAGCGTCAGGTCGCCCGCGCCGGTGAACCCCGCCACCCCCGCCAGCCCGTCCTGCGCCTGCGCGAGAAAGACGAAAGAGCCGGGCGCGGCGATCCACGCCTCCATGTTCGCGGCCGTCTTGTTGGACAGCCAGCCCTCCAGCGTGGCGGCGTCGCCAAGGTGATCGTCGTGGCAAAGCTCCACGATGGAGCGCCGGACGATCCCGCAGAGCTGGGCGGCGTCGTCGCGTGCAGCTTCACGAATCAGCATATCGCACTCCATTTGCGCCACGCCGGGGCTCGACGGGGCGAGCGGCATTGGGCATGCTGGCGCCATGTACTCCGAAACAACCCACGAGATCGAGATCACCGTCCACCCGGAATTCATGGCGGACCGCTCCCAGCCGGACGCGGGACGCTGGTTCTGGGCCTACACGATCGCCATCCGCAACGCGGGGTCGCGGACGGTGCAATTGCTGCACCGGCACTGGATCATCACGGACGCCAACGGGCGCGTGGAGGAGGTGAAGGGCCCAGGGGTCGTGGGCGAGCAGCCGATCCTGCCGCCGGGCGAACTCTTCACCTACACGTCCGGCTGCCCGCTGAGCACGCCGTCGGGCATCATGACGGGAAGCTATCGCTTCGTGGACGACCTGGGCGCCAAGTTCGACGTGCGCATCCCGGCGTTTTCGCTCGACAGCCCGCAGGGCGCGCGCACCCTCAATTGAAAGCCGCGAGCCCCTCATGGCCCCCGACGCCGACCATCGCCTGACCGCCGCGATAGACCTGCTGGAGCGGCTCGTGGCGTTCGACACGGAAAGCTCGAAGTCCAACCTCGCGCTCGTCGCCTACGTGGAAAGCGTGTTGGCGGCCCATGACGTGCCTTACGTGGTCACCCCCAACGCCACGGGCGACAAGGCGGCGATCTTCGCCACCATAGGCCCCATGATCGACGGCGGGATCATCCTGTCGGGCCACACGGACGTGGTGCCTGTGGCGGGCCAGACGTGGACCGGCGATCCGTTCTCGATGCGGCGCGAAGGCGCGCGGCTGTATGGACGCGGCACGACGGACATGAAGGGCTTCGACGCCGTGTGCCTGGCGATGATCGAGGAGTTCAAGCGCGCGCCGCTGAAGAAGCCCATCCACATCCTGCTGAGCTACGACGAGGAAACCACCTGCGCGGGGCCGCTCGACACCATCGCGCGCTTTGGCGTCGATCTGCCGCGGCCCGCTGCGGTGATCGTCGGCGAGCCCACGCTGATGGAGGTGGCGGACGCCCACAAGAGCATCGCGACGTTCCAGACAATCGTGCACGGGCTGGAGGCGCATTCCTCCAAGCCGCACCTGGGCGCCAACGCCATCGAGGGCGCGGCGGCGCTGGTGCATGACCTGTATCGCTTCGCCGAAGAGCTGGCGGCGGGCGCGGGGGGCGTGGACGCGCGCTTCGACCCGCCCTCCTCGACGCTGAGCGTCGGAACGATCCACGGCGGCACGGCGCGCAACATCCTGGCGAAGGAATGCGCCTTCCACTGGGAGTTTCGCGGCCTGCCGGGCGCCCCGCAGGACCTCGCGCTGCGCCGCCTTGCGGCCTTCGCCGACGAGGTGGTGGCCCCCCGTCTGCGCCGGTTCGCGCCGGACGCGCGCGTGGAGACCATCGTGGAGGTGGAGGTGCCGGGCCTGTGCGCGCAGAACGGCTCGCCCGCCGAGACGCTGGCGCTGAAGCTCACGCGCTCCAACCAGACCATCGCGGTGCCCTACGCGACCGAGGCCGGGCGCTTCCAGGCCGCCGGCATGCCGGCCATCGTCTGCGGGCCGGGCTCCATCGACCAGGCGCACCAGCCCGACGAGTTCATCGAGATCGCGCAGTTGCGGGCCTGCATCGGCTTCATGCGCGCGCTGGCGGCGGAGCTGAGCTGACGGGAGATTGGCGCGCGGCGCCAAACGCCCCTATATTGCCCGCATGAGCGACAGCCTCCACACCGGCCAGCAGGCGCAGGACGACGACGACGCGGCAAGCGCGCGGCGGGCCGTGCGCGTCATGTGGGCCGGCGTCGCGCTGATGTCGCTTGCGGGCGTGCTGATGTGGGCGAAGTTCGGCCCTACGATGTTCGTGGACCTCGCCACCGCGGTCCTCAACTGCCTCTAGCCCTCAACCGAAAGCGCTGTCCTTGAACCGTCGCATGATCGTCCCCCTCGTGTGCCTCGTGCTCGGCGTGTTCATGCTGGCGGCCACGGCGTTCTTCACCCTGCGGGACAATTCGGTCGCGACCCCCACGGTGTCCATCGGCGGCGCGTACGCCCTCATCGACCAGGACGGCAAGGCGCTGACGCCGCGCGAGCTGCAGGGCCGGCCCTACCTTGTGTTCTTCGGCTACACCCATTGCCCTGACGTGTGCCCCACCACGCTGATGGAGATTTCGCAGGTGTTTGAATCGCTGGGCCCGGCGGCGAAGGTGGCGGCGCTGTTCGTCACCGTAGATCCCGAGCGGGACACGCCGGCGGTGCTGAAGGATTATCTTTCCAGCTTCGACCAGCGGATCATGGGCGCCACCGGTCCGCGCGAGTCCGTCGACGCCGCGCTCAAGAGCTTCCGGGTCTACGCGCGCCGCGTGCCCGGCGAGTCCGAGGCCTACACGATGGACCACAGCGCCGTCGTCTACCTCATGGACAAGCAGGGGCGCTTCGTGAGCGGCTTCAACCTGCAGCAAAGCCCGCAGCAGGCCGCGCAATCGCTGAAGCCCTATCTCTAGAAGAACCCCACCGGGAAGTGCTTGAGATAAAGCTCCGTATAGCCGCCCTGTTGGGCGATGCGCAGGAGCGCGAAGTCGATCGCGCGGCGCAATACGGCGTTGTCGCGCCGCACCGCGACCCCCACGCCCTCGCCAAAGAACGCGCCGTCCAGCCACGGGCCGCCGCGAAACGCGCAGCAATCGGCTGAATCCGCGCCGTTGAGCCACACCGCCAGAGTGACGCCGTCGCCGAACCCCAGCGGCTCGTCGCCGCTGCGCACCGCGGCCAGAAGGGCTGCGAGATTGGGATACGTCACACGCTCCGCCAAGGGGAAATGCCGGGCCAGATAAGCCTCGTGCGCGGTGCCGGCGACGACGCCGACGCGCGCGCCCGCCAGCGTCTCGGGCCGGACGTCCTGCGGGGTCCGCGCGTCGCGCCGCGACACGAAGCGTGCGGGCGTGCGGTAATATGGCCGCGTGAAATCCACCCGCGCGCGGGTCGCGGGCGTGATGGCGATGGACGCGATGGCGGCGTCCGCCTCCCCGCGCGCGACGACGTCGAGAATGGAGTCGAACCGGCGCGCCTGGATGGTGCAGGCGACCTTCAGCTCCTCGCAGACGGCGCGGGCGAGATCGACGTTGAACCCCGCCAGGTTTCCGTCCTGCCCAAGGAAACCGAAGGGCGGATATTCGTCGTCGGTGATGAAGCGGATGACGCGGATCGCCCCAAGGTCGGGCCTGTCGGTCCTGCGTTGCAGGTCCCAGAAATTCGGCGCGCCGCCCTCCGGCGCCTGGGCGGACGCGCCCCCCAGGGCGCCCAGAATCGCCAGCGCGGCGCCGATCAACCAGAAAGGACGAATCGCAATAGCCAAGCCATAGCTCCGGGTGTAGCCTCTCGCGGGTGCGTTATCCTGCGTCAGCGTGCTGTCCTGAAGCCGTTCCAGCCGCCATCGGTCGGGCTTCCTGATCCCCGCAGCTTGCATGCTCCGGCGGGCGAGGCAAGCGCGCGGGCTCTCGCCTGGACCCAGCCCCCGCCCCTCGCGTGCCTGATGGGGCGCCCCCTCCCGCCGGAGCTGCTGCTCGCCGCCGCCCGCACGGGCGCCGAACTGGGCGTCTCGCCCGAGCGCCCGCTGCTCCAGGGCGGCTGGATCCGCGAGGAGGACTATTACCGCGCCCTCGCGGGCTGGCTGGGGCTCGCCTACCTCGAGGCGTTCGAGCCCGGCGCCCGGGCGCGCTATCCCGCCAGCATCCTGGCCGGACTGGCGCCCGCCTCAGGAGACGACGCCCCGACGCGCTGGATCATCGCTCCCTCAGGCGCGCGCATCGCCGATCTCGCCCGGCTGCGCGCCCTGGACCGGCTTCCGAAAGACCGGTTCGCCATCGTGACGCCCTCCACCATGCGGGACACGATGATCGATGCCCGCGCGCAGGACGTGACCCACGGCGCCAGCGGCGCGCTGGGACAGGCGGACCGCGACCTCTCGGCGGGTTCGCCAGCCTCCCGCGCCCAGATCGGCGCGGGCGCGCTGATGGCGCTCGCGGGGCTTCTCGGACTGGCCTTCGGCGGCGTGTTGTGGCTGGCGACCTCGCTCGTCGGCGGCGCCCTGCTGAGCGGCTACATCGGCCTGCGCCTATTCGCCACCGTGGCGAGCTTCGCACGGCCGCGCGCGTTCCCGCCGGCGCCCGACGCGGACCTGCCCGCCTACACGATCGTGGTCGCGATGTATCGCGAGGAGGCGGTGGCCGCCAAGCTGGTGCGGGCGCTCGACGCCCTCGACTATCCGCCCGCGCGCCTCGACATCAAGCTCGTGGTCGAAGAGGACGATTCCGGCACGCGCGCCGCCCTGGCGGCCCTCGACCTGCCCGCGCGCTACGAGGTGATCGTGGCGCCCCCCGGCCAGCCGCGCACGAAGCCGCGCGCGCTCAATATCGCGCTGGCGCTCGCGCGCGGCGACCTGCTGGTGGTTTACGACGCGGAGGACGAACCCGAACCCGACCAGTTGCGCAAGGCGGCGGCGGCCTTCGCGGCCCTGCCCGGTTCAGCCGCGTGCCTGCAGGCTCGCCTCGCCATCGACAACGTGGACGACGGCTGGCTGGCGCGCCTCTTCGCGGTGGAATACGCGGCGCTCTTCGACGTCTCCAACCCCGGCCTGTGCGCGCTGGGCGCCCCGGCGCCGCTGGGCGGCACGTCCAATCATTTCCGCATCACGGCCCTGCGCGCCGCAGGCGGCTGGGACGCGTGGAACGTCACCGAGGACATTGACCTTGGCCTGCGGCTCGCGCGCTTCGGCTACACGGTGGAGGCGCTGGATTCGACGACCCACGAAGAAGCCCCCTGGCGCCTTCGCGCCTGGATGGGCCAGCGCCGCCGCTGGTTCAAGGGCTGGATGCAGACGCTTATCGTGCACGGCCGCGACCCCGTCCGCGTGGTGAACGAAATGGGCGCGCTGCGCGCCGCCTGCGCGCTGCTGACGGTGTGCGGCGCGCTGCTCGCGCCCATGATGGCGCCCGGGTTCGCATGGGCGGCGCTGAAAGCCGTCCTCGATCCTGACCTGCTGGCGCCGAGCACCGCGCCGCAGCTGGCGACGTCCACGCTTTGGTGCAGCATCTGGATCGCCGGACTCGTCAGCGCGCTATGGCCGGCGCTGCTGGGCCTGAAGCGCCAGCGCCTCTTGGGTCTGGCGCTCTGGCTGCCGCTGCTGCCGTTTTACTGGCTGCTGCTGTCCGCAGCCGCCTGGTGGGCGCTGCTCGATCTGTTCCGCAATCCCTACCACTGGGCGAAGACCCGTCACGGGCTGGCGAAATCGTCCCGGCGTGTGGGGTGAGGACGCATGGCGGACGACTCTTGAGCGCGGAACGCTTCGCGTGCGGGAAGTCGATCATTGAACGAAATCCAGGAACTTACCCCGCCCAGAGCAGCCACAGCCCGCGGGCCACATAGGCGGCGCTCAGCAGGTGGATCAGCGTCCTTGTCCACTTGCGGAAGCTCGCGTCGCTGATGCGGTTGAGCACGCCCGCCGCCGCGGAACCGCCCGCGAAGGTCAGCAGCACGTAGAAGGCGAACAGCCACCAGGGCGCGTAATCGCCGGCCTCCAGCGCCAGCGCGCCGAAATAGAGGAAGCGCATGGCCTGCGAGAAAAGCTGCGTGACGGCCTTCGTGGCCACGATGGTCTTGCGGTCGAGCGCGCTCGCCTGGAAGAACATGTCGAGCAAATTGCCCGCCGCCCCCACGGCGATCTGCAGCACCATGACGATGAAGCCCGCCAGCGCCGCCATGCCGCGCCGCGTGACGTCCGGCGCGAAGCGCTTGGGCAGCAGGTCTCCGACGATGGGCGCAAGACCAAGGCCGAGATAGATCATCGGCTTTGGGGGCACGAACATGATGAGCATCATCACGCCGTAGCCGGCGACCGACCCAGCCACGTAGCGCACCGTCAGACCCCAGTCGACGTGCTGGCGCCACAGGAAGCCGCGCCAGGCGCCGGACGTGAACATCAGCCCGGAAAACACCGTCATGGCGGCGGTGACGGGCAGGTAATACAAAAGCACGCCCAGAATGATCTGGCCGCCAACCATGCCGAAAATGCCGGACGTGAACGAGCCAAGGAACGTGGCCGCCGCGATCGCGCATCCGGCGGCGAACGAGATCATGGAGCGTCCGCGGCGACTGGCGCCGTCACGCCGCCCGCCCCTCAAGGAACGCCGCGTGCTCGGCCACGAGGGCGCCCGACAGCGCCTTGGCGATGAGGGCGCGCGTCTCGGGCACGCCATAGAGCGCCACGAACGAGCCGAAGCGCGGGCCGCGGTTCTCGCCCAGCAACACCTGGTAGAGCATGTTGAACCAGTCGTTCGACACGCCAGGGCGCTCGGGCGTGGCGCCTTTCGACTTCATGTCCTGATAGCGCGGGATCGGGCGGGCCACGTCGTAGAGCGCGGTCTGGACGTCCTCGCCGCTGGCGCCCTGCGGCAGGGCGGCGAGCATCGCGTCGAGCTTTTCCAGCGCCGCGCGCTCGTCCTCGTCCGGCAGGCGATACGTCTTGGCGGGGCGAACGAAATCGCGGAAATACGCGACCGCGTAGCCCACCAGCTTGTCGAGGCGCGGATGCGTCTCGCGCGACGCGGACGGCGCATAGCGGCGCAGAAAGCCCCACAGGACAGCCGGATCCTCGCTGTTGGCCACCGCCGCAAGGTTCAGCAGCATGGCGAAAGACACCGCCGTGGCGGGCGCGGCGCCGGTCGCGTCCTGCAAAGTCTCCGGCTCGGGCGGCGCGCCCTCGTGGATGTGCCAGACCGGATTGCCGAGGCGCTGCTTCCAGTCCTGCTTCTGGTAGCCGGCGAGGAATTGCAGGTATTCGTCCACCTCGCGCGGGATCACGTCGAAGTGCAGGCGCTTGGCCTCGCGGGGCTTCTGGAACATGAACAGCGACAGCGATTCCGGGCTGGCGTAGGTGAGCCATTCCTCGATCGTCAGGCCGTTGCCCTTGGACTTGGAGATCTTCTGGCCCTTCTCGTCCAGGAACAGCTCGTAGTTGAAGCCTTCCGGCGGCACGCCGCCGAGCGCGCGCACGATGTTGGCCGACAGCTTCACGGAATCGATGAGGTCCTTGCCGGCCATCTCATAGTCGACGTCGAGGGCATACCAGCGCATGGCCCAGTCGGGCTTCCATTGCAGCTTGCAGCGCCCGCCCGTCACGGGCGTCACGAACAGTTCCTGCGTGCCCGGATCGCGCCACGTGATCGTGCCCGCCTGCGAGTCGCTGGACTCCAGCGGAACCTGCATGACGACGCCCGTGCGCGGATGGATCGGCAGGAAGGGCGAATAGGTGGAGGCTCGCTCCTCGCGCAGCGAGGGCAGCATGATCCGCTGCACCGCCTCAAAGCGCGCCAGCATGTGCAGCAGGGCGGCGTCGAAACGGCCGGAGCTGTAGTAATCGGTCGACGAGGCGAACTCGTAGTCGAAGCCGAAGCGGTCGAGGAAGTCGCGCAGCATCGCGTTGTTGTGGTGCGCGAAGCTCTCGAACTTGTTGAAGGGATCGGGCACCTGCGTGAGCGGCTTGCCCAGATGCTGCGTCAGCATCTCCTTGTTGGGCACGTTGTCGGGCACCTTGCGCAGCCCGTCCATGTCGTCCGAGAAGGCGATGAGACGCGTCTTGATGCGCCCATGCGTCAGCGTCTCGAACGCGCGCCGCACCATGGTGGTGCGCGCCACTTCGCCGAACGTGCCGATGTGCGGCAACCCCGAGGGACCATAGCCGGTCTCGAACAGCACCTGCGTCTGGCCGGTGCGCTCCACGCGGGCGACGAGCTTGCGGGCTTCCTCGAAGGGCCAGGCGGCGGACGTCGAGGCGGCCTCGACAAGCGAAAGGGGAGCGGCTGTCGGCGCGGAAGCCGGGCCTGCGGACGTGGACATGATGAAACCCTGGACAGAAACCGCCCGGCGCGAGGCTGCGGGCGCGAGCCGCGCACACTAGGTAGGGGGGCGCGTGGCGTCAATCTTGGGGCCGCGCAGGACGAAGCGCCACTTCCGCGGGGCCGCGCAGCGGAACCCGGGCCCAAGCGCAGCGACTTGCGGCGCAGGCGAGCGCGCCGGCCTATTGGGCCGCCCACATGATGCGGGCGATCCACGCCACCTGGTCCAGATCGAGCGTGCGGTCGGCGTGCTCCGGGTTGATGGAGCGCAACTCCAGCGTGCGGGCCGTCTGGCGCTTGAGCTCCTTGGCCAGCACCTCCCCCTCCTTGGTCTTCACCACCACCCGGTCGCCGCGCCGCACGGGGCTGCCGGGCGAGACGATCACCACGTCGCCCTCGCGATAGAGCGGCTGCATGGAATCGCCGGAAATCTCCAGCGCGTAGGCGTTTTCGTCCGCCACCGCCGGAAAGGCGATCTCCTCCCAGCCGCCGCCAACGGGAAAACCCGCGTCGTCGAAGAAGCCGCCGTCCCCCGCCTGCGCCAGGCCGATGAGCGGAATGCGCCGCGCGGCCTCGCGCCGCCCGCCGATGAGCGACATGAATTCGTCGAGGCTGGCGCCCGTGGCCTGAAGCACCTTGGAGATCGATTCGGTGGACGGCCAGCGCAGGCGCCCGTCGGCGGTGCGGCGCTTGGACTTGTTGAACGTGGTCGCGTCCAGCCCGGCTTTCTTGGCCAGGCCGGAGGCGGTCATGCCGTGGCGCGCCGCCAGCGCGTCCACCGCGTCCCATACGTTCTGGTGCGTCAGCATGGCGACCTTTGATCGTTTTAGAAGAAAGACTTCCTGATTTTGGGTATTTATACCTTTATCTCCCGCCCCGCAAGCGCAAGCGTGCGTTGCGCACAGGGGCGGCGTTCTGTACCTTCGCGCCGATTCCACGAGGGCTTTCCGTGACGCTGATTTACAAGATCGCCTCGCTTGAGGAATGGCAGGGCGCGCTCGCCGCCGGACGCTTCGACGGCGCCCCTGTGGACCTCGCGGACGGCTACATCCATTTCTCGACCGCAGACCAGACCCGCGAGACGGCCGCCAAGCATTTCGCCGGGCGCGAAGGCCTCGTGCTGGCGGCGCTGGACGCAGATGCGCTGGGGGACGAGCTCGTCTGGGAGCCCTCGCGCGGGGGACAATTGTTTCCGCACCTTTACCGGCCCTTCGCGGCGTCCGAGGTGCTGTGGGCCAAGCCCCTGCCGGTGAAGGCCGACGGGTCGCATGATTTCGAGGGTCTTCTGCCATGATGCGTTTCATCGGCGCGCTGTCGCGCCCGCTGCTGTTCGCGCTAGACCCAGAGGACGCTCACGCGGCGACCATCAAGGCGCTGCGCATGACCCCCATCCCGATGGCGGCGCCGAGCGATCCGCGCCTGGCCACGAGCGCTTTCGGGCTGAACTTCCCCAACCCCATCGGCATGGCGGCGGGCTTCGACAAGGGCGCCGAGGTGCCCGGCGCGCTGTTGAAACTGGGCTTCGGATTCGTGGAGGTCGGCACCGTGACGCCGGCGCCGCAGCCGGGCAATTCGCGCCCCCGCCTGTTCCGGCTGGTGGAGGACGAGGCGGTCATCAACCGCTTCGGGTTCAACAGCGAAGGCCAGCAGGTGGTGCATGACCGCCTGCGCCGGCGCGCGGGCCCCAAAGGCGTCGTGGGCGTCAACATCGGCGCCAACAAGGACGCGTTCGACCGCGTCAGCGACTACGTCTCGGGGGTCGCGGCCCTCGCGGACGTGGCGAGCTATTTCGCCGTGAACGTCTCCTCACCCAACACGCCGGGCTTGCGCGACCTGCAGCAGGCCGCCGTGCTGGACGACCTGCTCGCCCGCGTGCTCGACGCGCGCGACCGGGTGGCGGAGCGCCATGGCCGCAAGCCGATCCTGCTGAAGATTTCCCCCGACATGTCGCTGGCCGACCTCGACGACGTGGTGCGGGTCTGCCTCGACCGCGGCGTCGACGGCATGATCGTCACCAACACGACGATCTCGCGCCCGCCCATGCTCACCTCCGACCAGGGCCGGGAGGCGGGCGGATTGTCCGGCAAGCCTATCTTCGCCATGTCCACGAAGGTGCTGGCGCAGACCTACCTGCGGGTTGAGGGCAAGTTCCCGCTGATCGGCGCAGGGGGAATCAACGACGTCGCCTCCGCGTTCGCCAAGATCGAGGCGGGCGCCACGCTGCTGCAACTCTACTCGGCCCTCGTCTACAAGGGCCCGGGGCTCGTCGCCGACCTCAACCAGGGCCTGCTCGACCGCATCGCCTCGGAGCAATTGCCCAGCCTCGCGCCCGCCATCGGCCGCAAGGCGAAGGAATGGGCCGCCGAATAGACGGACGGGGCCAAGCCCGCCCGTCCGCGCCAGCCTTGCGTCACTTGCGCGCGTTCAGCAGGCGCATGACGAACCACACCGGCACGACGATGACGGCGCCCGCCAGCACGTACTGGAAGATTTCGCGCACGGCGTCGAAGCCCAGCATCCAGACGCGGTTGAGGAAGCGCTCGATGGCGCTGAAGATGTCCCACGGGCGGATGTCGAGCCACATCAGCACCGCGCCGACGATCAGCGACACGACGAACAGCCGCAGCATCACGGCCGCGGGGCTGCCGCCCAGGAAGCGCACCAGCGCCGGCTCGCCGGGCGTGGCGTTCTGCTTGCTGGCGGAATCGCTCCAGCGGGCGCCTTCCCATCCGGCGGGGCGTGGGGGGTCGAGACGTTCGCTCATCGTGTCCTCTGGGTCGCGCCATCGGGGGCGCCGCCTATTGTAACCGGGACGCACGCCAGCGCCAGCGCGTTCAGAGCCGGTCGCCCGGCGGCGTGTCCTCGCGCAGGACGCGCATCATGCGCCGCATGAACTGCTCCATCCACCCCATGGCCTTGTTGACCTCCTCGTCGCTCGGCAACGCGTTGCGCAGCCGCGCGGAGGGCGCCTGGTCGGTGGCGGCCGCGAGCTTGCGACGCAGTTCGGCGTTCTCCTTCGTCAGCCGGTCGATCTCGGAATCGAGCGCCGCGCGGTCGTCCGCCGCGGCCCGGCATTGCACGCCGCTCTCGCCGGTCCGGCAGATCGACACGGCGCCCGAGCGGGTGTCGAGCCGCAGGAAGCCGTCGGGAGTCGGGGTCATTGTGTACCGCCCGTCGCGCGGGAGCGTCGCGGGGTCGCCCGCCGGCGCCAGACCGGTCTGGGCGGCGGCGAGGCCCGCTGAGGCGACGGCGAGCGCCGCCGCTGTAATCCATGGCGATGCGCGTTTCATGTCAGGCCTCCGGAAAATCCAACCGCCAATCTGCGCCGGACTCACGGCGAAATGGCGGCGGACCTCAGGGGCCGGAGACGCGGCCCGTCAGGCCGCCGGGGGTCCGGGCGGGGATTGCCACTGGCCGACTTCGATCTTGGCGGCGGCGATCACCGCCTGCGTGCGGCTGTCCACGCCCAGCTTCTGCAGGATGGCGGAGACGTGGGCCTTCACGGTCGCCTCCGAGACGCTGAGCTCGTAGGCGATCTGCTTGTTCAGCAACCCCTCGGACAGCATCATCAACACGCGCACCTGCTGGGGCGTCAGGGACGCGAGCCTGCGCACGAGATCGGCGGTCTCCCGGTCGGCGGGGGCGGAGAGGTCCACGTCGGGCGGCGTCCACGTGCGGCCTTCCAGAACGGCGCGGATCGCCTGCCGCATCACCTCGATGTCGGTGGTCTTCGGAATGTACCCCGATGCGCCGAAGTCGATGCAGCGGCGCATCACGGTGCGGTCCTCGTTGCCCGACACGATGGCGACCGGCACGTCGGGATGCTGCGCGCGCAGGTACATGAGGCCCGAGAAGCCCCGCACGCCGGGCATGGAGAGGTCCAGCAGCACAAGGTCGGCGTCGCCCAACTTGTTCAGCGCCGCCCCGAGCTGCTCGAGGTCTCCGCATTCGATGATTTCCGCGCCCTGCACCGCGCCCGCCACCGCCTCCTTCAAGGCGCCGCGCACGAGCGGATGATCGTCCGCTATGACGATTCTGGTCTGCTGGCTCAAGTGCATCCCCCCTGAAGCGGCTTTCTGCGACCCGTCGCCCCCCGGCCGGGCCTTGCAAAAGACGCCAAGTTCCATTGTTGTCCGTCTGCGCGAAGCGCGCAAGCGCAGCTTACCGTGAGGCTCGCGTAAGCTTCGCGATTTTGGCGCGCGAGGGCTTGAGAAGGCTGATGAGCAACCCGTCCACCGAAGACGACCGGCGCGCGCGCGCCAGCATTGAAGGCCGGGTGGCGTTCGCCGTCGCGGCTTTTCTCATCGCCTGCGGCCTCGTGGGGCTGATCGACCGGGTCGGCGCGCCCGAGTCCATCGTGGTGGCGCTGGGGCCCATCGTCACCCTGTCGGGCCTGGCGGTGCTTGGGCTGTTGCTCCAGGCGATGCGGATTTCGCGGTTCTACGCCGCTGGCCGAGCCACGCCGGCGCCCTACGCGGCGCTCGCGTGGGCGGGGCTTGCGGCGGGGCTCGCCCTGCCGTTCCTGCCCGGCGAACGCGGCGCGCTCTCCTCTCCCGCGCTTCTGGTCAGCGTGCTGGCGGGCCTTGGCGGCGGCATGGCGCTCGCGGGCGCGGCCACGGGCCCCTTGCTGCGCAAGTCGGGCGCCTTCTCGCTCTCCGACCTTCTGGGCGGACGCTTCGCGCATCCGCTCGCGCCGCTGGCCGCGGCCGCGCTCGTGGCGCTCGTGTCGCTGCTCGTCGCGCTGGCGAGCTTCGAATCCGCCGTGCGGGGCCTGCAGGGCGTGCTTGGCTTGCCGCGCTTTGCGTGCGCGCTGCTGGCGGGCTTCGTGCTGCTGGCGATGGCGGCCCCCGGTGGGCTGAGCGGGGCGGTGTGGGGCGCGTGCGGGGCGGCGGGCGTGCTGCTCGCCGGGCTGCTGGCGCCCATCGGGCTCCTGATGATCCGCGGCGAGCCCCTCCCCTTGCCGATCATCGGCGACGGCGAGCATTGGCGCGCCGCGCTGGCGCATATCGCCGATTGGCAAGGCGCGCCGTTCGCCGGCGCGTCGGCGCCCATCGCGTTGGCCTGCGCCCTCGGGGCGGCGGCGTTGTCGCCCTTCCTTTCGCCCGCCATCGCGTGTCCGCGCGCCGCCAGCGCCCGGCAGGCGGGCGCCGCCGCGTGCCTGTGGGTCGCGGTTCTGGCGCTGGCGGGCGCCGCCTCGCTGGCCTTCTCGGCGCTCGACCTCAACGGCGTGCTGGTGGGCCGGCGGCCGGACGAACTGCCCTCGTTCGCCTATTTCGCCAGCGGCAACGGACTGCTGGCCATTTGCGGGCGCATGGTGGAGAGCCCCGCCGCCGCGCTCGCCGCCTGCCGGGCCCTGCCGGGCTTTTCGGGCGCGCTGGGCCCGAGCGAGATCTGGGCCTCCGGGCGCTTCCTGCTGGGCGCCGTTCCCGCCGTGCACGGGCTCAGCGTCGCGTTCACGGGGCTTGCGGCGGCGGGCTTTGCGGCCGCGAGCCTGGCGCTGGCGGCCGCGAGCGTGCAAGCCTTCGCCACCGCCATCGCGCATGACGCGATCTTCCGCGTGCGGGACGCCGCCGCGCTGACCAGCCGCCGGCTGGCGGGCACGCGCATGTTCATGATCGTGCTGGGCGGGCTGGTGTCGATCCTGTCGGTCGAGACCTTCATCGACCCGCAGGAGATGATCGGCCTGGCGCTGGCCGTCTGCGCCTGCGCCATCGCCCCGCTGCTGGCGCTGTCGCTGTGGCCGCGCGCCACCGGCGGGGACGCGATGCTGGCTCTGCTGGCGAGCCTTGCGGCCGCGGCCGCCGTCCTCGCCTTAAGCCCGGCGACTCCCGCGAGCGTCGCCGCCGCGAGCCTGACGGGCTTCGCGGCCTCGCTGGCGACGGGCGTCGCCTCCAGCCTGCGCCGCAGCGAGGCGCAGGCCCGCGAGGGGCGCATGTTCCTGCAGGGCGTGCTGCATGGCGAGAGCGACCTGATGAACGCCGACAAGGGGGCGTAGCGCCTACTTGCGCAGCGTCTATTTGCGCTCGCCCACCAGCGCTTCCACGGCCTCGAGGCGGTCGGCGTCCCGCGCGGGCTTGTCCCAGCGGATGCGCGACACGCGCGGAAAGCGCATGGCGACGCCGGACTTGTGGCGGGCGGAACGCTGCACGCCCTCGAAGGCGACTTCCAGCACAAGCCCGGTCTTGCGGTTGGCCTCCACCTCGCGCACGGGGCCGAAGCGGTTGGTGGTGTGGTCGCGCACCCACTTGTCGAGCTGCTTCAACTCGGCGTCGGTGAATCCGAAATACGCCTTGCCCACAGGCACAAGTTCCTCTCCCTCCGCGCCCTCCCGCCAGACGCCGAACGTGTAGTCCGAATAGAACGACGAGCGCTTGCCGTGGCCGCGCTGCGCGTACATCAGCACGGCGTCCACCGTGAAGGGATCGCGCTTCCACTTCCACCACGGCCCCGTGGGGCGGCCCGGCACGTAGATGGAATCCAGCCGCTTCAGCATGAGGCCTTCGATGGCGCCGGCCTCGTCGAGCGCGCCCGCCGACGCAGGGTCGCGGCGATAGGCTGCAAGCTGGTCCCATGTGTCGAACGGCACGATGGGCGAGAGGTCGAACCGGTCGGGCGCGCGCGACTGGATGAAGCGCTCGAGCTTGCGGCGGCGTTGCGCGAAGGTCAGAGGGCGCAGGTCCTCGCCGTCCTCGCTCAGAAGGTCGTAGGCGCGCACGTGGGCGGGAAACTCGGCGACGAGCTTCGCGTCGACCTTCTTGCGATTGAGCCTCTGCTGCAAGGTCCCGAAGGATTCCACCCTGCCCTCGCGCACGATCAGCAATTCGCCGTCGATGGCCGCCTCGCCGAACGATCCGGCGCAGATGGATTCGATGAGATCGGGAAAGGCCGGCGAGATGTCTTCGCCGGTGCGCGAATAAAGCCGCGCCACGCGGCGGCCGTCCACGTCGCGGCCCACCACGGCCTGCACGCGGATGCCGTCCCATTTCCACTCGGCGGCGAAATCGCGCGGGTCGAGCGCGGCGAAATTGGTCTCCTCGATGGCGTGCGCCAGCATGGCGGCGCGGAACGGCGCGGGATCGAGGATGCGCGGACGATCGGCCCGGCCCTCCACCCAGGCGAAGAGATCGAGATAGGGCGGCTCGAGCCCCGGCCAGATTTCCTCGATGGCGTTGGGGGCGATGTCGTCGCCCAGCGACGCCAGCGCGGTCTTGGCGAGACGCGCCGACACGCCGATGCGCAGCGCGCCCGTGATGAGCTTGAGAAGCGCCCAGCGGCCGGTCTCGTCCAGTTGGTCAAGCAGCGCCGCAAGCGCCTGCGGGAGAGCGGCCTTGGGCGTCTCGTGCAGGATTTCCACGACCTCCGACAGCGTCGGGGGCGGCGGCGCGTTGTGGCCGATGGCGGCGCTTGAGTGCGGCCACAGCAGCGCGACCGTCTCCGACAGGTCGCCCACGTAATCGTAGCTCATCGCGAACAGCACCGGGTCCGTGCGCTCCGCGATCAGCGCGCGGATGACGCCCGGCTTGGCGTGGCGGAACACGAGCGCGCCGGTCATCGCCGCCAGCGCCCAGCCGCGGTCGGGATCGTCGGTGTGGCGGAAATAGTCGGCGAGCAGGCGCAGCTTTCCGTTGCGGCCTGGCTCGAAGGCGATGCGGTCCAGCAGTTCGGCGAAGCGGTTCATGCGGAGGGCGCCTCGACGCCCGCCTCTTCCTCGTCGCCGTAGCCCACCAGATGCAGGGGCCGCGCGGGCAGGCCGATGGTGGACGCCCAGTGCGCCAGCGCGTCCGCCTCGCCGTGGGTCACCCACACCTCGCCGCAGCGGGTTTCAAGAATGGTCGCGCACAGGTCGTCCCAGTCCGCATGGTCGGACACGATGAGGGGCAGCTCCACGCCGCGCTGGCGGGCCCGCGCGCGCACGCGCATCCAGCCGGACGCGAACGCCGCAACCGGATCGGGAAACTTGCGCGACCACACGTCCTGGATGGCGCTGGGGGGACACAGGACGATCTCGCCCGCAAGCCTGGCGCGGTCGGACGCCGACACCTTGACGATCTCGCCGAAGTCCACGCCCTCGCTGGCGTAGTAATCGGTGATCTTCTCCATTGCGCCGTGGATGTAGATGGGCCGATCCCAGCCCGCCTCGCGGATGAGGGCCATCATGCGCTGCGCCTTGCCGAGCGAATAGGCGCCGAGCAGATGCGCCCGGTCGGGAAAGATGCGGCAGGAGGACAGCAGCTTTTCGACTTCGTGGCTCGTGTCGGGATGGCGGAACACCGGCAACGCGAAGGTCGCCTCGGTAATGAAGACGTCGCAGGAAATCGGCTCGAACGCCGGGCACGTGGGATCGCGCTGGCGCTTGTAGTCGCCGCTGACCACGATTCGCTGGCGCGCGTCCGCGACGCAGATCTGCGCAGAGCCCAGCACGTGCCCCGCCGGATGGAACGCGACGTCCACACCGCCCACGCGAATGCGCTCGCCATACGCCGCGACCTGCCGCTCGGCGCAGAAGGCCTCGCCGTAGCGCAGCGCCATGATGGCCAGCGTCTCGCGCGTGGCCAGCACGGCGCCATGGCCCGCGCGCGCATGGTCGGAATGTCCGTGCGTGATGAGCGCACGCGGCACGGCCCGGGTGGGGTCGATGTGAAAATCGCCCGCAGGGCAATAAAGCCCGGCGGGCGTGGGGGCGAGGATGTGAGGCGCCATGGAGTCAACATAAGCGCTGGAGCGGCGATGCAAAGGGCTTGCGGGCGCTCCGCGTCAATGGCGGCAGAAGCGCTCGGCGTCCACCGAGGCGCCGCTGACGGCGGCGCAGCCGTCCGCGTCGAACTTCGAAAAGCGCAAGCCCGCCTCGGGGCTCAGCGTGCGCGCCGCCAGCGGGGTGATCGTGATGGTGCGCACCTGGATGGCGCGGACAGGGGCGTCGGCGTCCGGCGCGCGGGCGGAGGCGGCGACGCCCGCGAGGGCTGCGAGCACGAACGCAAGGCCGAGGGACAACACGGTGGCGACGCCTGTGAAATGCCTGCTCATCGTGCTCTCTCCGCTTGCGGGCCGTCTCCAAAACATGACCAATGCCGTTTCATGGTCTTCAACGCCGGAGTCGGCCGAATGGTTGCGTTTGCCCGAGGCGCGGGCCCTCTCACGAAAGCTCGGGCGATCTGCTCGCCGACCGGCGCTACGCGTGGGCCACGGGGGCGGCGCGCGAGGGCGACCACGCGGGCGCGGCCGACCTGCTGGCGCAGACGCTGGAGCTGACGCCCGGCTGGGCGCCGGCCAGCGTCGCGCTCGGCGACTCCCTGCGGGCGCTGGGCGACGAGAGCGGGGCCGCCCGGGCCTACGAGGCGGCGGCGGCGCGCGATCCCTCAGGGGTGCTGGGCGCGCAGCTCAGGCTCGCCGCCCTTGGCCGCGCGCCCGCCCCCGCCAGCGCGCCGGGCGAGTACGTGCGGGCGCTGTTCGACGAATACGCCCCAAGGTTCGACGCGCATTTGACGGGCGCGCTGGACTATCGCGGCCCGGCGCTGCTGCGCGCGGCGCTGGAGCGCGTGCGCGCCCCGCTGCGCTTTGCGCGCGCGCTCGACCTTGGCTGCGGCACGGGCCTGATGGCGGCGGCGCTGGCGGGAACCTGCGAGACGACCATCGGCGTCGACCTGTCGCCCCGCATGGTCGAAGCCGCGCGCAGGACAGGCCTTTACGCGCGCGCCGAGGTGGGCGACGTGACGGCGTTTCTCAATGGCGAGCCTGCGGGCGGCGCCGACCTCGCGCTCGCGGCGGACGTGTTCGTCTACATGGGCGACCTTGCGCCCGTCTTCGCGGCCGCGCGCGCGGCGCTGGCGCAGGGCGGACTCTTCGCTTTCAGCGTGCAGAAGGGCGCGTCGGACTGGGCCCTGGGGGCGGACCTGCGCTATGCGCACGGGGCGGGTTATCTCGCGCGCCTGGCGGCCGAGCACGGCTTTGCGATCGCTGTGTGCGACGAGGCCTCGACGCGCAAGGACGCCGGGCTGGACGTGCCGGGACTGGTCGTCGTGCTGGCGCGGGCTTAAATGGGACGGGTGTCCCGCAAGCCCCCGCCTCTCCTTCCGCAAGCTTTCGCCGACTGGTTCACGCAACGCGGATGGACGCCGCGGGCGCACCAGCTTGAACTCCTGGCGCTGGCCCAGAAGGGCGAAAGCGCGCTGCTCGTCGCCCCCACGGGGGCCGGCAAGACGCTGGCGGGCTTCCTGCCGACGCTCGTGGAACTCACGCAGGTCAAGCGCAACATGCGCGGGCTGCACACGCTCTACGTCTCGCCCCTGAAGGCGCTGGCGGTGGACGTGGCGCGCAATCTCGACGCGCCCGTGGCCGACATGGGGCTGAAGATCCGCATCGAGACGCGCACGGGCGACACGCCCGCCTCCCGCCGGCAGCGGCAGCGGCGCGATCCGCCCGACATCCTGCTGACGACGCCCGAGCAGCTGGCGCTCCTGCTCGGCCATCCCGATTCCACGACGCTGTTCGCCACGTTGCGGCGCGTGGTGCTGGACGAACTGCATGCCACCGTCACCTCCAAGCGCGGCGACCTGCTGGCGCTGGACCTGGCGCGGCTGCGCACGCTGGCGCCCCACATGACCATGGTGGGATTGTCGGCGACGGTGCGCGACACGTCGGAGCTGCGGCGCTATCTGGTGGCGCAAGGCGGGGCGCCCAACATGTCGGCGCTCGTCGTCGCCCCGCCGGGCGCGCCCGCCGATCTCGCCATGCTCGACACGCGCGAGCGCCTGCCGTGGGCCGGCCATGGCGCGGCGCACGCCATCCATGAAATCTACGCGGCCATCAAGACGGCGAAAACCGCGCTGGTGTTCGTCAACACGCGCGCGCAGGCCGAGGCGATCTTCCAGCAATTGTGGTCCATCAACGAGGACTCGCTGCCCATCGCGCTGCATCACGGATCGCTGGACGCCGGACAGCGGCGGCGCGTCGAAGAAGCCATGGCGCAGGGCAAACTGAAAGCCGTCGTGTGCACCTCGACGCTGGACCTGGGCATCGACTGGGGCGACGTCGATCTCGTCGTCAACGTCGGCGCGCCCAAAGGCGCCAGCCGGCTCACACAGCGCATCGGCCGCGCCAACCACCGGCTCGACGAGCCCTCGCGGGCGATCCTCATTCCCGCCAACCGCTTCGAGGCGCTGGAATGCCGCGCCGCCATCGACGCCGCGCGAATCGGCGCGCAGGACACCCCGCCGCTGCGCACGGGAGCGCTCGACGTGCTGTGCCAGCACGTGCTCGGCATGGCGTGCGCGGAGCCGTTCGACGCGGACGCGCTGTTCATGGAAGTCGCGTCCGCCGAACCTTACGCAAAACTTTCCCGCGAGGAGTTCGACGCTGCGGTGGATTTCGTCGCCACCGGCGGTTACGCGCTGCGCACTTACGACCGCTTCGCCAAGATCCGGCGCGACAGGCAAGGCCGGTGGCGCGTGGCCAATCCGCGCGTCGCGCAAAGCTGGCGCATGAACGTCGGCACCATCGTGGAATCCGACATGCTGAAAGTGCGCCTCGTGCGCGGGCGCTCTGCGCCGGTGGTGCAGAAAGGCTCCAGCGGCGGCGGCATGCTGTTCTATCCCGCAAAGCTCGCGGGCGACGCCGCGAGCCGCCCGGCCTATACGGGCCGGCTGTCGCGCGGCGGGCGCGTGCTGGGCGAGATCGAGGAGTATTTCCTGGAGACGCTGTCGCCCGGCGACACGTTCGTGTTCGGCGGCGAAATCCTGTCGCTGCAAGGCATCGTGGAGAACGAGGCGCACGTAGCGCGCGCCCATGCGGACGCGCCCAAAGTGCCCTCCTACGCGGGCGGCAAGTTTCCGCTCTCCACCTATCTGGCCGAGCGCGTGCGCAAGCTCGTGTCCTCGCCGCGCGCCTGGAAGGACCTGCCCGAGCAGGTGCGCGAATGGCTGGAGATCCAAAAGCAGGTCTCGCGCCTGCCGCCCGCCGGAGACCTGCTGGTGGAGACGTTTCCGCGCGGCGGGCGCTATTACCTCGTCGCCTATCCGTTCGAGGGCCGCCTTGCCCACCAGACGCTGGGCATGCTGCTGACGCGGCGCATGGAGCGCATGGGGCTCAAACCGCAAGGCTTCGTGGCCAACGAATACGCGCTGGCCGTGTGGTCCCTGAGCGACGTCGGCGAGGCCTGCGCGCGCGGGCGCCTCAGCATGGACGACTTGTTCGCGCAGGACATGCTGGGCGACGATCTTGAGGAGTGGCTGCAGGAATCAGCCCTGATGAAGCGCACCTTCCGCACCTGCGCGGTGATCGCGGGGCTCATCGAGCGGCGTTTTCCCGGCAAGGAGAAGACCGGCCGGCAGGTGACGATTTCCACCGACCTCGTCTACGACGTGCTGCGTCGGCACCAGCCGGACCACATTCTCCTGCAGGCGGCGCGACAGGACGCCGCGACCGGGCTGCTCGACCTGGCGCGGCTGGCGGATATGCTGGCGCGCGTGCAGGGGCGAATCGTCCACGAGCCGCTCGAGCGCGTGTCGCCGCTGGCGGTCCCGGTCATGCTGGAAATCGGCCGCGAACCAGTTTACGGCGAGGCCCAGGACCAGATTCTCGCCGAGGCCGCCGAAACCCTGGTTCAAGACGCCATGAAGCATTGAGCCTGTCAGACACGAAAGCGCGATGATGACCCCCGCCGCCGCCGCAATCCGGCCGAACCAGCAGAGCGCCAGCGCGGCGCGGCTGACGCTGTGCGGCGTCGAGTTTCTCGCCGACCTGTCAGGCGCCCTGTTCCATGAAGGCCAGCGCCTGCTCGTGGTGGCGGACCTGCATCTGGAGAAGGGCTCTGCGTACGCGGCCAGGCGCGTGCTGCTGCCGCCCTACGACAGCGCCGCCACGCTGGCGCGCCTCGCCGCGGCCGTGCTGCGCTGGGCGCCCCGCGCGGTGCTGGCGCTGGGCGATTCCTTCCACGACGTGCGCGCGGGCGAACGCATGGCGCCGGCCGACCGCGACACGCTGGCGGCGCTGCAGAACGGGCGCGACTGGATCTGGGTGTCGGGCAACCACGATCCCGCCCTGCCGCATTTTGCGGGGGGGCAGGTGTGCGAGACCTACGCGCTGGGCCCGCTGACGCTGCGCCACGAGCCCTCGCTTGAAGGACGGGACGGCGAGATCGCCGGGCACCTGCATCCGGTGGCGCGGGTCGTCTCGCAGAGCGGCAGCTTGCGCCGCAGATGTTTCGTGAGCGACGGCGCCCGCTGCGTCATGCCGGCCTTCGGGGCCTACGCGGGCGGGCTGAACATCAGGGACGAGGCGTTCGCGCCGCTGTTCACGGGCCGCGCGATCACCGCGCATGTGCTGGGACGCAGCGGGGTGTATGGCGTGGGCGCGGGGTCGTGCCGGCCGGATTGAAGGGCGGCTCTCCCGGCTGACAGCGCACAGCTTCCAGCGAACTGCCGTCATGGCGGCGAAGGCCGCCGCACACGGCAGGCCGCACGCTCAACGGCCTGTCGTGGGTCCCGGCCTTCGCCGGGATGACGCTCGCGGAGGAGCGCGCTTCAACCTTCCAAGAAGTAGCGCGGTCATGGCGGCGAAGGCCGCCATCCACGGCAGGCCGCACGCTCCATGGCCTGTCGTGGGTCCTAAGCCTTCGCCGGGATGACGCGCACAATCAGCCGCGCTTCACTTTGCAGGAAGCGCCACTCCCTCACACCGCCGCGCAGGCCGCCTTCAGGTCGTCGAGGATATCCTCGATATCCTCCAGCCCCACCGAAAAGCGCAGCATGCCTTCGGTGATGCCCATGCCCTCGCGCACCTCCTGCGAGAGGCGCTGGTGCGTCGTGGTCGCGGGGTGGGTGAGGATGCTCTTGGCGTCGCCAAGGTTGTTCGAAATCTTGATGACCTCCAGCGCGTTGCCGAAGCGGAACGCGCCCGCCTTGCCGCCCTGCACATCCAGCACCACCACCGTGCCGCCGCCCGTCATCTGGCGGCGGGCCAGCTCGTATTGCGGATGGTCGTGGCGGAAGGGATAAAGCACGCGGGCCACCTTGCCCGTCTGCTCCCCAAGGAAATCGGCCACGCGCACGGCGTTGCTCACCTGC
>JAQGJX010000180.1 GCA_028290405.1 Hyphomicrobiales bacterium | reverse complement strand
CGGCCTGCCGCGTCGCGGGCGCGCGGCTGGCGCAGATCGACGGCGCCCCGGACGACGTCGCCGAGGCCAGCCGGACGCTGGCGGGGATCGATCCAGCGCTCGAGCGCGCCCTGGGGGCCGCTCTGGCGGACGAATTGCCCCTGAACCGCCGCGACGGCGGCTTCGTGCGGGCGGGATACGACGCCTCCCTCGACGAGGCGCGGGCCCTGCGCGACGAGAGCCGGCGCATCATCGCCTCCCTGCAGGCGGGCTATTGCGAGGCGGCCGGCACGAAGCAATTGCGCATCAAGCACAACAACTTCCTCGGCTACTTCCTGGAGACCGCGCAATCGGTCGGCGAGAAGCTGCTGCAGCCGCCGTTCAACGCGCAATTCATTCACCGCCAGACCATGGCGGACGCCATGCGCTTCTCCACCGCCGAACTGGGCGAACTGGAGGCGAAGATCGCCTCCGCGGCCGACAGGGCGCTCGCCAAGGAGCTGGCGATCTTCGACGAGCTCGCCGCCGGGGCGCAGGCGCATACGGACGCAATCAAGCGCGCCGCCGATGCGCTGGCGGCCATCGACGTGGCGGCGGCGCTGGCGGAGCTTGCTGCGACGCGCGACTGGACGCGCCCGGTGGTGGACGACTCGCTGGCGTTCATGATCGAGGGCGGGCGCCACCCCGTGGTGGAGGCGGCGCTGCGCCGCAACGGCGACGGGTTCGTGGCCAACGATTGCGACCTCTCGGGGACGGAAGCGGGCAAGCTGGCGGTGGTCACGGGCCCCAACATGGCCGGCAAGTCCACCTATCTGCGCCAGAACGCGCTCATCGCCGCGCTGGCTCAGGCGGGCAGCTACACGCCCGCAAGGCTGGCGCACATCGGCGTAGTGGACCGGCTGTTCTCGCGGGTTGGCGCGGCCGACGACCTGGCGCGCGGGCGCTCCACCTTCATGGTGGAGATGGTGGAGACCGCCGCGATCCTCAACCAGGCGACGCAGCGCTCGCTGGTGATCCTCGACGAGATCGGGCGCGGCACCGCCACCTTCGACGGACTTTCCATCGCGTGGGCCGCCATGGAGCGCCTGCACGAAACCAACCGCTCGCGCACGCTGTTCGCGACGCATTTCCACGAGCTCACGCAGCTCACCCGCAAGCTGCCGCGCCTCGTCAACCTCACCATGCGGGTGACGGACTGGAACGGCGAGGTGGTGTTCCTGCACGAAGTCGCCAAGGGCGCGGCGGACCGCTCCTACGGGATCCAGGTGGCGCGGCTCGCGGGGCTGCCGGCGCCTGTGGTGGCGCGCGCCCAGACCCTCCTGGCGGAACTGGAAGCGGGCGAACGCCGCCGCCCGGTGGCGACGATGATCGACGACCTGCCGCTCTTCGCCGCCGCCCCTCCGCCCCCGCCCGCCGCCCCGCCCCGGGACGAACTGGCCGAGGCGCTGGACGGCGTGGAGCCGGACGAGATGACGCCCCGCGAGGCGTTGGAAGCTCTTTACCAACTCAAGCGAATCCGCTCCGTGAAGCGTCGCGGCTGAAACGAAACCATATCCGTTAAGCTCCCCGAAGGCGCTCCTCCCCTAGCGTCGGTCCCGCGGCCAACGAATGGCGTGGTCGACGGGCGCACCTCATGAACGGGCCTTTGCAACTGCTGACGATGACCGTCTTTCTGGGCCTCGGCGCCAGTTATGTGGTCACGACCTACATCGACCCCGCGCGCAAGCAGGGCGCGCCGGCGGCCGCGAGCCAGTCCGCCCCGCAGGCGGCGCGCGCAGCCCCCACGGCGCCCCGGGCGACAGGAAGCGCCCGGGTGGAGATTCCCGCCGACGCGTCCGGCCAGTTTCACGCCCGCGTGGAGATCGAGGGGCGCATGTTCAACATGCTGGTGGACACCGGCGCCACGTTCGTCTCCCTCACCCACGAAGACGCGCTGGCGCTTGGCTTGCGCCTTGCGCCCTCCGACTACACGCTGCCGCTCATCACCGCGAACGGCGAGCTGCGGGCGGCGCGCACAAATTTGCGCCGCGTGCGCATCGACACGATTTCCGCCGGCGACGTGCCGGCCATCGTGCTGCCGCGCGGGGCGTCCGGCGTCAGCCTGCTGGGCATGAGCTTCCTGAAGACCGTCAAGGGCATCGAGGTCGCCAGCGGGACGCTCGTCATGCGGCCCTGACGCCTTTCTTCCGCCGCCCTCGCCGCAGATAGGACCTTGCCGGAACGCCCGCATAGGCCGAAATATTAACCACGATCGGTCCGACTACGCTCCCGCCGCACAGCGCGGCGCGTTTCCACGACCCGTCTTTGGACGCCTTTCTTTACTCGCATCCCCCCTGAGGCACTCATGTATCCGAAGCCCGCAGCGCACTTGACCCCCAACACCTACGCGTATGAATCCAGCCCCATGGTCAAGGCCACGGGCTTTCGCGAGTACGATGCGCGCTGGCTGTTCGAAAAAGAGATCAACCTCATGGGCGTGCAGGCGCTGGGGCTGGGCCTGGGCACGCTGCTGCACGAAATGGGCGTGAAGCCGGAACTCGCCACGGGGCACGACTACCGCTCCTACTCGGCCTCCATCAAATACGCGCTCGTCACCGGCCTGATGGCGGCGGGCGTCAAGGTGCACGACATCGGCCTCGCGCTGTCGCCCATGGCGTACTTTGCGCAATTCGAACTCGACGTGCCGGCCGTCGCCATGGTCACCGCCTCCCATAACGACAACGGCTGGACGGGCGTGAAGATGGGCGCGCAGCGCCCCGTCACCTTTGGACCGGACGAAATGGGCCGCCTGCGCGACATCGTGCTGGAAGGCCGCTTCCGTTACGCCGACGGGGGCTCGTATCGCTTCGTGGAGAACTTCCCGGCGCGCTATCTGGCCGACCTCGCCAATCGCCCCAAGCTGTCGCGCAAGCTGAAAGTGGTCGCCGCCTGCGGCAACGGCACGGCGGGCGCCTTCGCGCCGCAGATGCTGGAAGCGCTGGGCGTCGAAGTGGTGCCCATGGACACCAACCTCGACTACACCTTCCCGCACTACAACCCGAACCCTGAAGACATGGAGATGCTCCACGCCATGGCGAAAGCCGTGAAGGAGTCGGGCGCGGACGTGGGCCTCGGGTTCGACGGCGACGGCGACCGTTGCGGCGTGGTGGACAACAACGGCGACGAGATCTTCGCCGACAAGATCGGCGTGATGCTGGCGCGCGATCTGTCGAAGATCTATCCCAATTCGACCTTCGTTGTGGACGTGAAGTCCACCGGCCTGTTCGCCACCGACCCGGTGCTGCGCGAGCGCGGCGTGAAGGCTGACTACTGGAAGACCGGGCATTCCTACATCAAGCGCCGCGTCACGGACCTGAAGGCGCTCGCGGGCTTCGAGAAGTCCGGCCACTTCTTCTTCAACGCCCCCATCGGGCGCGGCTACGACGACGGCCTGCTGACCGCCATTCACGTGCTGGAGATGCTCGACCGCAATCCCACCAAGACGATGGCGCAGCTCTACGGCGAACTGCCCAAGACCTGGGGCTCGCCCACCATGTCGCCCCATTGCGCCGACGAGGTGAAGTACGGCGTCGTCGACAAGGTGACGGAAGCCTTCAAGGCCATGCACGCGCGCGGCGACAAGCTCATCGGCCAGACGATCACCGACATCGTGACGGTCAACGGCGTGCGGGTGATGGTGGAGGACGGCACGTGGGGCCTGGTGCGCGCCTCCTCCAACAAGCCCGAACTCGTCGTGGTGGTGGAAAGCCCTGCGTCCGAGGCTTCAATGCGCGCCATGTTCAAGGACGTGGACGCGCAGATCCGCAAGCACGAGGGCGTCGGCGCCTACAACCAGACGATCTGACCGGATCGCGTTCCGGCGTGGCGGGCCCAGCCCGTCACGCCGCTTTTGCGCGACGCCGCCGCAACGCCGTCGAGGCGCGCGGCCATTGCGTCGCCGCCTATCGGCCGGGCTGGGACGCCTGGTTGCGGCTGGTGATGCCCGTCACCGCTTCGGCGGTGAACTTCTGCGAGTCGCCAAGGCGCGCCGTCGGCTGGCAGCGCGGCGCGCAATCATAAGACTCGCGCTCGAGACCCCGCTGGATGACGAGCCCGTGCTGCGGGCCCACGACGCGCAAGGTGGACTCGCCCACAGACTTGCCCCGCCCGTCGAGCGCAATCAGGTTCGTCTGCCCGTAGCCCTTGCCGGTCAGCACCATCTGGTTGGTCTTCTTGAGCATGGTGACGTCCGCGATGAGCGGATTGCCGACGATCACCGTCGTGGCGCTCGGCGGCAGTTGCAGCACCTTCGCTTCGTCGAGAACCACCATGATCGTTTCGTTGCCCTGGTGGGCCTGCGCGGCGCGCCTGGCCTGCGCGGAAGAGGCAGGCTGCGCGGCCTCCGGCCCGGCGGCTTGCGCCTGCGCCGCAACGGGAAAAAGACAGGCGGCGCAGACCGTCAGGGCCAGCAGAGGATTGCGCTGCGGGGAGATAACGTGGGGCATGGTCAATACTCGCGGTGAAAACAAACGTAAAAGTAACCTTGAGAAGGTGAATAATTGGTCAAGCCTAGCTTCAGTTTTTCCAAACGGCCCGAACGGCGCACCGGAAGGCCGGGCGCGCGCTAAAACGTGCGACTGGGCCCTGAAACCCAGCTTCAACTTAACCTAGAGGTAACAAGTCCAGTCTAAGTTGGTTTCCAGCGACGGCGGAATTGTCGCAGGCCATATTGGAGTTGTTGTCATGAAGAACATTTTCTCGCGTTTCCTGAACGATCAGTCCGGCGCCACGGCGATCGAATACGGCCTCATCGCCGGCCTGATCTCGGTGGTCATCATCGGCGGCGTCACCGCCATGGGCACCAAGATGAGCGCGAAGTTCAACACGATCTCGACCACGCTGAACTAATCGGATCGGGGACGGCCCAGGCCGTCCAGGCGTGTTGGAGCACTGGAGTTTCGCTCAATGGTTTTCAAAGGCATGTTTTCTCGCTTCCTGAACGACGAATCCGGCGCGACGGCTATCGAATATGGCCTGATCGCCGGTCTGATTTCGGTGGTGATCATCGGCGGCGTTACGGCTATGGGCACCAAGATGAGCGCGAAATTCGAGACGATCTCGAACACGCTGAACTAGTCTCGCCACCTATATTCCAGCAGGCGCCGCCTCCAAGCGGCGCCTGTTTGCGTTTGCGGCGCCGGCCGCTCCCGCCGCGCTGGCAAAACTTCAACTTGTGCTTAACCGTTCCTATACGGACCCGTGGCAGCATCGTCCCGAAGCAAACTTCTTTGGGCCGAACCATGATCCAGATGACAGCACTGATCGCCTTTCCGTTGATGATGGCGTACGCCGCGTCGTCGGATTTGCTCACCATGACCATTCCCAACCTGCTCTCGGCGCTGCTGGTCGCCGGCTATCTCGCCCTGGCGCTCATGGTGGGCGCGCCGCTCGAAACTATCGCGCTACATCTGTCGTGCGGCGCCGGAGTCCTGGCGATCACGTTCACGCTGTTTTGCCTCGGCTGGGTGGGGGGCGGAGACGCGAAGCTCGCCGCCGCCACCGCCATCTGGACCGGCTGGTCGAGCGTGGTGGAATACGCGCTCGTGGCGGCGATGTTCGGCGGCGCCCTGACGCTTTTCCTGTTGGCGCTGCGCAAATGGCCCCTCCCCGCAAGCCTTCTGCGGCAGGCGTGGCTGGTGCGGCTGCACGACCATCAATCCGGCGTTCCATATGGAATCGCGCTCGCCGCAGCAGGTCTGTTCATCTACCCCCACACGCCGCTGTGGAGCGCCGCGACCGGCGGATGAACATCTCGCGCAGGCGACGTATTGTTAACCTTAATTTGACGCTTTCCGCTTTATAGTTACGCAGTTCTTATTGCGCTAGTTTCTTTTCAAGGTCCGATTTCATGAAGGTTCCCCGTATTGCAGTCATTGGCGGCGCGGTCGTGGCCGGACTTGGCGCGATGGCGCTGGTCGCCAACCTCGGTTCCGAACCTGAGCCCGCGCCGCAGGCAAGCGTGGCGCCTCCGTCGGCGCCCGTGCGCCCGGCGGTCGAGATGGAAGGCGTGCTCGTCGCCTCCCGCGACATCAACTTCGGCACGCAGCTCAGCGACATGGACACTGTGTGGGCCGAATGGCCCAAGCAGTCCGCGGGCGCGGCGGCCATCAAGCGGTCCGAAGAGCCTGGCGCGCAGGAAAGCGTGCGCGGCGCCATCGCGCGCGGCGGCTTCATCCAGGGCGAACCGATCCGCCGCGAAAAGCTCGTGAAGGGCCCGAACGCAGGCTTCC
>JAQGJX010000154.1 GCA_028290405.1 Hyphomicrobiales bacterium | reverse complement strand
GTAGAACGCCGCGTTGCGGACGCCCGCGCTTTGGAGAGCGGGACTGAAGACCTCCCAATTGCCCGTGTGCAACACCACGATGATGATCGGCTCGCGTCCGGCCGCGCGGAGGAAATCCTCGTGGAATGCGAGCTCGATTCGCCCTTGCGGGAGCAGTTTGTCGAGGACGGCGAACTCGGCCATGAAGCGACCGATGTTGTCGAGAAAGCGCCAGACCATTCTATCCGCCTCGACTTCGGCGAGGTCGGGGTGGTGAAGCTTCAGGTTCCGGCGGGCGCCCGCGAGGATCTCGGGGCGGTTCCAGCGCACGTTCGTTCGCACGAGGAATCCCCCGGTGGCGGACGTCAGTTCCACGGGGAGCAGGCGCATCAGCCCGTAAAGGGCCCGCTCCCATAGATTGAGCAGAGGCGCGGAGCGGTTCATGCCGCCGCCTTTCTGGCGACGACGCTCACCGGCAGCCCGTTGGCGGGGCGCAGGGTCAGGCGGCACGCGGGTTCGACACGATAGCCCTCGCGCGGCACGACGCGAAACCTTTGCGCCAGAATGGCAAGGCACAGGGCGGCTTCGTCCTGGCCGAAATTCATGCCGGCGCAGATTCGCGGCCCCACGGAAAAAGGGATGTAGGCGAAGGCGCTCATCCTGGGGCCGCTGACGAAGCGCTCGGGCAGGAAATGGTTGGGCCGGTCCCAGAGGTCGCGCGCGCGGTGCAGCAGCCATGGCGCGATCATCACGAGCGCGTCCTTCTCGACGCGCACGTGCGCGATTGTGTCCGGCGCGAGCGCCTGGCGGGGCAGCAGCGGCACGGGAGGGTACAGCCGAAGCGCCTCCTGGATGACCGCGCGGCACCAGGGGAGGCGCGGCAGGTCCGCCAGCCCGGGCGCCCTTGGTCCGCACACCTGCGCGAGTTCGGCGTGAAGCCGCCGCTCGATCCAGGGCGCGTTGGCGACGAGGTAGAACACCCAGGTCAGCGTCGCCGCCGTCGTTTCGTGGCCGGCCATGAAGATCGTGGCGGCCTCGTTGCGCAAGGCGGTCAGGTCCAGGTCCGCCGCGGCGGCGCCCTTGCGGCGGATCAGGAGATCGATCATCGACCCCGCATCGCCATCTCCGGACAAATGCGCGTTGATCGCGCTCTCGACGACGGAATGCACCATGCGGATCGCAGTCTCACGCCGCCGCGTCAGGCGCAGGGGCCAGCCAGCGTCAGCGCCGAGGAAGTATCCGAGATTGAAGGAATCCACCGAGCCCTGATAGGCCGAAAAGCCGTCCACAACCTGCGCGGCCGCCGCAGCTCCGATTTGCTGTCCAAACACGGAACGGGCGACGATCTGCGCGGTGAGTTGGGCCATTTCCCCGGTCAGGTCGAACTCTGTCCCGGCCGGCAGCTCCGCCCATGCGTCCGCGAGGGCGGAGGCCGCGTGCTCCATGACGGGCGCGAATTCCGGCATGCGCCGCTTGTGGACGATGTCGGCCACGATGGGCCGCCGCGTCTTCCAGGTCTCGCCGTCGCTGATAAACAATCCGTCGCCGAGCAGCGGCGCCAGCGCGCGGCGCATCTGGGGGCTCTTGCGCTCATAATTGGAGTTGCAGGTGACCAGCACGTGCTTGATGTGCTCAGGCGCGTTCACCAGCACGACCTGGCGGCGGAGAATCCGGAACTCATCGACGCATGTGCGGTAATGGTCCGAAATCCAGTTGTCGATGAGGCTGTAACGCGCGCCGAGGACAACCTGCATAAAGCCCGGCGACTGCGCGCGTGGCTCCGGATGGGCGGGAATGAAATAATCCTCGCCGCGCTCTTCAATGACGGCGGCGCGCCGGTAGAACCGAGAGATCATGCGCTGGCGGTCCGCGCCGTCCAGCACGTCGGCCCAGTCGAATTGAGCTGGTATGGCAAGGACTCTGGCCCCATTGATGATGCAACCTTACTGTTAGTAAGGATCGCACGCGCATTCAATGAGAACATCAGCGGCGAAGAACGGCTGAATTCACGTCTGAACGTATTGCTTATTCAAAATGCAACTTAGTTGCCAATAAAGTTACAAATAGCCTTCTGAGCGATTGCCTCTACTGCGAATTCGTCTGGATGGCGTGGTGATCCGGGTGGGGGTCGAACCCACGACCATTCGATTAAAAGTCGAATGCTCTACCACTGAGCTACCGGATCATCTGCGTCGCCCCGCGCGCGCGGGTCCGCAGGGCGGGGCGGCGGGTGCAGGCGCGCCTGAGTACCCCCCGCCTCGGCGCGGGTCAAGCGAGACGCCTGCGTTTCAGGCGTATTCGATGTAGAGCAGCAGCAGGCCGAACACGATTCCCGAGACGATCGTGGTCCAGAGCGCCTTCACCAGCAGCCTGGGATTGACCGGCGCGCCGGGGTCCGACCCCGCGGGCGCCTCGCCATCCTCATGCAGCGACCGCACCCCGATGGGCAGGATCGCGAACAGGACGGTCCACCAGATGGTGAAATAGACGGCGATGGCGAGGGGCGTTGACATGACCAGTCTACGTTAGACGTTTTGTCGCGGATTGGCTTTAGGCGCAGGCGCGGCCTGTGGACGCGGCCCGGTCGTGACTGCTGCGTTGCGGCAGATCAATGACCGCAGCGCACCATGGGGGTAATTTGGCATGGTGGGGGCGAACGACGGCGCGGCGAGCGTGACCGTGGAAGCGCCAATTGGATGACGCGATTCACTGCACGATGGAGCGCCGGCCAACAGGAGTTCGCATCATGGGCATTGAACATAAACGTGATTCGATCCACCCGCAGGACCCCTCCCCGCAGGCGGCGATCGCCGCCGCGCAGGACGCTCTGCGCCGCAACACCAGCGTGTTCTGGGTGAACCAGGAGAAGCTCCTCGACTCCATGCAGGAGTTTACCACCGGCTGGTTCGAGCGCCGCCACGCAGGCGCCCATGCCGCCCTGGAGGCGTCGCGGGCGATGGCGCGGGCGCAGAACCCCGCTGAAGCGTTCGCGCAATACCAGTTGTGGGCCAAGGGCGCGATGGAGCGGACGCTGGCGGACGCGCAGGCTCTCCAGAAGCAGATGCTCAAGGCTGCGGAGGCCGCGAAGGCGCAGGAGTTGCGTAGCTGAAGCGGCAGATCCCTGTTGCCACTCGCCATGGGCGGGAACGCTGTGCTTGATGCATTGAGCTCAATCGCCGGGGCGCCAGACTCCACCCTGCCCCTCCCCTGATGGGAGGGAACGCTGTGCTCGAAAATTGAGCCCGCTCGCCGCAAGCAAGGGCAGGCTCAAATCTGTTCGAGCTCCACCAGCGTGCCGCAAAAGTCCTTGGGGTGCAGGAACAGCACGGGCTTGCCGTGGGCGCCGATCCGCGGCTCGCCCGTGCCCAGCACGCGCGCGCCTTGCGCCTTGAGCCTGTCGCGGGCGGCCAGGATGTCGTCCACCTCGTAGCAGACGTGGTGCATGCCGCCCTCGGGGTTTTTTTCCAGGAACTTGCCGACGGGGGAACCCTCCCCCAGCGGCTCCAGCAGCTCCACCTTGGCGTTCGGCAGTTCGACGAACACTACCGTGACGCCATGCTCGGGCTGCGGGAGCGGCGCGGACACTGTCGCCCCCAGCGTGTCGCGGTACAGCGCCGTCGCGGCGGCGAGGTCGCGCACCGCGATGGCGATATGGTTGAGGCGCCCGATCATGTCCGCTCCGTGTCCCGTTCGCGCGACTAGATCTGCATCACCAGCACATGGACGTTGGGCCGCTTGCCCCAGGCGCCGCGCACCGTGTTGCGCACCGAGCGCTCCACGGCGACCGACACGTCGTCGGCGTCGCGGCGGCGCGAGCGCGGCAGGTTGTCCAGCGTCTCGAAGATCGCCTTGTCGACGATCTCGCCCATGTCGCGCCCGTCGCGGGTGCGCAACGGAATTCCGGCTATCACCACGTCGGGATCGCCCGCAAGATCGCCTTTCGACGAAATCGCGATGCCGACCGATATCACGCCCGAGAACGACAGGCGCACGCGCGCACGGATCGCCTCGTCGTCGGGCGAGATGAGGACGTTGCCGTCCATGACGCGGCGCCCGTGATGCGCCTTGTCGACGATGGCCGGCGCGCCGGGGCCCAGCACGATCACGTCGCCGTCGGTGGCCACGATGGTCTTGGGCACGCCCTGCTCGCGGGCGAACTTGGCGTGTTCGGCCAGGTGCAGCGGCTCGCCGTGGGCCGGAATGGCGATCTGCGGGCGCAGCCATTCGTAAAGTCGCTTCACCTCCGCGCGGCGCGGATGTCCGGAGACGTGCACAAGGCCGTGCCGGTCGGTGATGACCTCCACGCCCTGGAGCACGAGGCTGTTGATGATGCCGTTGATCTCGCGCTCGTTGCCCGGGATGGGGCGCGAGGAAAAGATCACGCGGTCGCCCGGCGCAAGCCGCACGCTCGGGTGCTCATCTTCGGCGATGCGCGCCATGGCGGCGCGCGCCTCGCCCTGGCTGCCCGTCGCCAGCACCACGACTTTGTCGCGCGGGATGTTGGCGTAGGAATCGGCGGAGACGAAGTCCGGCACGCCGTCGAGATAGCCGTTCTGGCGGGCGACCTGCGAAACCCGGTCCATGGAGCGGCCGACCACCACGACGGTGCGGCCGCAGGCGGCGGCGGCGAGCGCGGCCGACCGCACGCGCGCGACGTTGGAGGCGAAGGTGGTGACGACCACCCGGCCCGGCGCGCTGGCGATGATCTTCGTCAGTTCGCCGGCCACGTCCGTCTCGGAGGGGCTTTCGCCGTCGCGCATGATGTTGGTGCTGTCGCAGACCAGCGCGAGCACCCCTTCGTCGCCGATTTCGCGCAGGCGCTTCTCGTCGGTGGTCCAGCCCGCCACGGGGGTGGGGTCGATCTTCCAGTCGCCTGTGTGCAGCACGTTGCCGACCGGGGTGCGGATGCAGAGCGCGGCGCTCTCGGGGATCGAGTGCGCCATGCGCACGGGCTCGATTTCGAACGGGCCGAACTGCAGCCTGTCGCCCGGCGCGAAGATGCGCAGGTCCACCTTGGGGGCGCCGTCTTCGCCCAGGCGCCGCGTCTCCAGCAGGTCGGCGGCAAATTGCGTCGCGTAGACCGGGCAGCCCAGACGGGGCCAAAGCTCCGCCACCGCGCCGATGTGGTCCTCGTGCGCGTGGGTGATGATGAGGGCCATCAGGTCCTTCTTCATCTTCTCGATGAAGGTGAGGTCCGGCATGACGAGGTCGATGCCCGGCAGGTCGGGGCCCGCGAAGGACAGGCCGCAGTCGACCAGGATCCACTTGCGCCTGCCCGCGGGCCCAAACCCGTAGCAGGCGGCGTTCATGCCGATTTCGCCGAGGCCGCCGAGGGGTACGAAGACCAACTCGTCCTGTTTATCGTTCATGTGCATGTCCAGTTGAGGTGTGAGGGCCGGTATAACCCAAGGCGGGGAAAACATCCCCGGCCTCGATGGTCACGCGGCCTGAAGGGGTGGCCAGGACCAGACGGCCCTGTTCGTCGATCGTTTCAAATTCGCCCTCGATGGCGCGCTCGCCGGTGCGGGCGACCATGGGGCGGCCAAGTCCGGCGGCGCGCTCCAGCCATGCGGCGCGCACGGCCGGGAAGTTTGCGCCCCCGCGCCAGACGTCGAGCCATCGCGCGACAGAATCCGACAGCGCGGACAGAAGTTCCGCAGGCGCGCAGTCCGCGCCAAGCGCCGCAAGATTGGTGGCCGGGTAAGCAAGCGCGTTCGGGTTATGCGCGCAGTCGACGCCAAAGCCAATGGCGCAGGCGAAGCGCCCGTCCAGAAGGCTGGAGCCTTCGACCAGCACGCCCGCGAGCTTGGCGGCGCCCGACAGCGCGTCGTTGGGCCATTTGAGGCCGAATTCCGCGCGCGGGGCGCAAACACGCAGGGCGTCGATGAGCGCGACGCCGGCCACGAAGCCGATCTGCGGGCTCAGGCGCGGCGGCGCAGGGTCGATCAGCAGCAGGCTTGCGTGCAGGTTTCCCGGCGGCGAGGCCCAGGGCCGTCCATGACGTCCCCGGCCGGCGGTCTGCGTCCGCGCCATGATCCAGAGGCCCCCGGCGTCGCCGGAGCGCGCGCGTTCCATGGCCTCGTCGCTGGTGGAGCCCAGGGACGCGAACGCCGCAAGCCGGTAGCCCGCCTGCGTGGCGGCGTCGCCGAGGGAGATCGCGCGGGCGGTCAGAACAGCGACTTCGCTGCGGCCGTCGCGGATTCGACCACTAGCGGTCCGGGGAAGAAGGCGAAGATCAGCACCAGAAGGCCCATGACGGCCATGACGGCCGTGACCTCCGGGTTGACCCGGTCGAACGGACGGGCGGGTTCGTCGAAGTACATGATCTTGACGATGCGCAGGTAGTAGAACGCCGCGACCGTGCTGGCGAGCATGCCGATGACCGCGAGCCCGTAAAGGTTGCCGTTGATCGCCGCCAGGAACACGTACCACTTTGCGAAGAAGCCCGCGAGCGGCGGGATGCCGGCCAGCGAGAACATCATCATCGCCAGCACGAAGGCCATGAAGCCGTTCGTGCGCGCAAGGCCCGCCAGGTCGCCGATGTTCTCGACGTAACGGTCCCCGATGCGCATGGACAGGATGGCGGCGAACGTGCCGAGCGTCATGGCGACGTAGATCGCCATGTAGATCATGACGCCCGAGACGCCCTGCTCCACGCCCGACGCCAGGCCCACGAGCGCGAAGCCCATGTGGCCGATGGACGAATAGGCCATGAGGCGCTTGATGTTGGTCTGCCCGATGGCGGCGAACGCGCCCAGCGCCATGGAGAGGATCGAGATGAAGACCACGATCTGCTGCCACTGGGGCTTGATGCCCGGGAAGGCCGACATGACGATGCGGACGGTGATGGCCACCGCGGCGACCTTGGCGGCCGTGGCGAAGAACGCCGTCACGGGCGTCGGGGCGCCCTCGTAGACGTCCGGCGTCCACATGTGGAAGGGCACGACGGACATCTTGAACGCCAGGCCGGCCATCACGAACACCAGGCCGAAGACGACGCCGATGGAGGCGCCGCCCTGCAGCGCCACTGCGATGCCCGCGAAGTTCACCGTGCCGGCGAAGCCATAGAGCAGCGACGAGCCATAGAGCAGCATGCCGGAGGAGAGCGCGCCGAGCACGAAGTACTTCAGGCCAGCCTCCGAGGCGCGCACGTTGTCGCGGTGGAAGGCTGCGATGACGTAAAGCGCAAGGCTCATCAGCTCAAGGCCAAGATACAGCGCGATCAGGCTCTGCGCCGAGATGAGCATGCACATGCCCAGCGTGGCGAGGAGCACCAGGACAGGGAACTCGAAGAAATCGATCCCCTCGCGCGCCATGAACTCGCGCGACAGCAGCAGGGTCACGAGGGAGCCCAGCAGCGTGAGCGCCTTCATGAAGCGGCCGAAACTGTCGTCCACGAACGCGCCGTCCCAGATCAGCGCCTTGTCGCCAAGCTGCGTGAACATGGACAGGAACGCGACGCCAAGGATGACGATCGCAGCTTCCGTGATGATCCAGTCGCGCTTGCCGGCCCCGAAGGCTCCGAGCATGAGCAGCGCCAACGCGCCCACCGCCAGAACGATTTCCGGCAGCGAATGGGCGAGGGCGAATGAGAGCGGCGTCATGTTGCTAGCCTCAGTTCAGCACGAGCGCGGCGAGTTTCGTCGCCTTGAGCGCAGCGTCGTAATTCTTGATGAGCAGGTCGACCGAGGCCGCGCAGGCGTTTAGGATCGCCCCCGGCTGCACGCCATACCAGATGGTGAGCAGGGCGAGAGGCGCCAGCAGCGCGATCTCGCGCGCCGTCAGGTCCTTCATGCCGGCGAGCGCGGGCTTGTCCAGCACGCCGAATATGACCCGGCGGTAAAGATACAGCGCATAGGCGGCGGACAGGATGACGCCCGTCGTGGCGAAGAACGCCACCCAGGTGTTGGCCCCGAACGCGCCCAGCAGGGTGAGGAACTCTCCCACGAAGCCCGACGTGCCCGGCAGGCCGACGTTGGCCATGGTGAAGATCATGAACGCCACCGCATAGAGCGGCATCGTCTTCACGAGACCGCCATAGGCGGCGATGTCGCGCGTGTGCAGGCGGTCGTAGACCACGCCGACGCAGAGGAAGAGCGCGCCGGACACGAAGCCGTGGCTGACCATCTGGAACACCGCGCCCTGCACGCCCTGGGTGTTCATGGAGAACAACCCCATCGTGACGAAGCCCATGTGGGCGACGGACGAATAGGCGATGAGCTTCTTCATGTCCTCCTGCACCAGCGCCACCAGCGAGGTGTACACGATGGCGATCACCGACAGGGTCCACACCAGCGGCGCGAAGTATTGCGACGCCTCCGGGAACATGGGCAGCGAAAAGCGGATGAAGCCGTAGCCGCCCATCTTCAACAGGATGCCGGCCAGGATCACCGACCCCGCCGTGGGCGCCTCGACGTGCGCGTCCGGCAGCCAGGTGTGCACCGGCCACATGGGCATCTTCACCGCGAAGGAGGCGAAGAACGCCAGCCACAGCCACTTCTGCATGGAGGACGGGAAGTCCGTCTTCAGCAGGGTCACGATGTCCGTCGTGCCCGCCACGCCGTACATGGCCATCATGGCGAGCAGCATCAGCAGCGAGCCAATGAGCGTGTAGAGGAAGAACTTGAAGCTCGCGTAGATGCGGCGCTTGCCGCCCCACACGCCGATGATGAGGAACATCGGGATGAGGCCGCCTTCGAAGAAGACGTAGAACAGCACGAGATCGAGCGCGCTGAAGACGCCGATCATCAGCGTTTCCAGCACGAGGAAGCAGACCATGTATTCCTTCACCCGGTGGGTGATGGAATCCCAAGAGGCGGCGATGCAGAACGGCATCTGGAACGTGGTGAGCAGCACGAACGGCATGGAAATGCCGTCGACGCCCAGCTTGTAGCTGAGGCCCGAGCCCATCCAGCTCTTCTGCTCGACGAGCTGGAAGCCCGGGTTGCTCGTGTCGAACTGGCTCCACGCCCAAAGGGACAACGCGAAGGTGATCAGGGTCGTGAACAGCGCCGCCCACCGGACGTTGCCCAAGGTCGCCTCATCCTGCCCGCGCAGCGCCAGGATGAACGCAACGCCGACCAGCGGGAGGAAAACGAGGCCCGAGAGAATGCCGAAGCCGAACATCAACGAACCCCGCCGAGCAGATACCAGGTGATGATGGCCGCGACGCCGATGAGCATCGCGAACGCGTAGTGATAGACGAAGCCGGTCTGCAACCGGACCACGCGGCCCGCCACGTCGATGACCCGCGCCGACACCCCGTCAGGGCCGAGGCCGTCGATGATGCGCCCGTCGCCGCCCTTCCAGAACAGGCGGCCGAGCCAGAAGGCCGGGCGCACGAACAGGAAGTCGTACAGTTCGTCGAAGTACCACTTGTTCAGCAGGAAGCGGTAGATGAGGCCATGCCGCTGGGCGAGGCGCACGGGCGTCTGCGGCGAGAAGACGTACATGTAGGTGGAGACCACGAAGCCGATCAGCATCATGATGGTCGCCACGAAGGCCACGAGGGTCGGCACGTGGTGCATGTCCTCGAGGATCTTGTTGGTCGGCGCATAGTAGAGCGCCTGCTTCCAGAAGCCCTCGCCGCCAGCGCCGATGAACTTGTCCTTGAACAGCAGGCCCGCGAAGATCGCGCCCAGCGCCAGCACGTAAAGCGGAATCAGCATGACGTTAGGCGATTCATGCGGGTTCAGGTGATGGCCGTGCGCGTGGCCCGCGTCATGCCCGTGGGCGTCGTGCCCGTGGGAGTCGTGGCCGTGCGCGTCATGCGCATGGGGATCCACGTCGCGATGGACTTCGCCCCCGCCCGCATGAACGGCGGCTGCGCCGTGCAGCCCCTCGCCCGCATGGGCCTCCCACCGCGGCTTGCCGAAGAAGGTGAGGTACACCAGGCGCCACGAGTAGAACGAGGTCAGCCCCGCCGCGATGGCGGTGAGCAGGAAGGCGTAGATCGCCCCGGGACGCTGCGAGGCGAACGCCGCCTCGATGATCGCGTCCTTGGAGAAGAAGCCGGCCATCAGCGGCAGGCCCGTCAGGGCGAAGGTGCCGATGGTCATCATCCAGAAGGTGACGGGGATGCGGCGGGCGAGGCCGCCCATGTTGCGCATGTCCTGCTCGTGATGCATCGCGTGGATGACCGAGCCCGCCCCGAGGAACAGCAGCGCCTTGAAGAACGCGTGGGTGAAGAGGTGGAAGATCGCCAGGCTGTAGCCGCCGACGCCGAGCGCCACGAACATGTAGCCAAGCTGCGAGCAGGTCGAATACGCGATCACGCGCTTGATGTCGTTCTGCACGAGGCCGACCGTGGCGGCGAAGAAGGCCGTCGTCGCGCCCACGACCACCACGACGCTGAGCGCGTTCGGGGCCTGCTCGAACAGCGGCGACAGGCGGGCGACCATGAACACGCCGGCGGTCACCATGGTGGCCGCATGGATGAGCGCCGACACGGGGGTCGGGCCTTCCATGGCGTCCGGCAGCCATGTGTGGAGCAGGAACTGCGCCGACTTGCCCATGGCGCCCATGAACAGCAGCAGGCAGGTGATCGTCATCGCGTCCCAGTCGAGACCGAAGACGTGGACGGACTTGCCGGCGAGCCCCGGAGCCGCGGCGAAGATCGTATCGAACGCCACCGAGCCCGTGAGGGCGAAGATGAGGAAGATGCCGAGCGCGAACCCGAAGTCGCCGACGCGGTTGACCACGAAGGCCTTCATGGCGGCGGCGTTCGCCGACGGGCGCTCGTACCAGAAGCCGATGAGCAGGTAGGACGCCAGGCCCACGCCTTCCCAGCCGAAGAACATCTGCACCAGATTGTCGGCCGTCACCAGCATCAGCATCGCGAAGGTGAAGAGCGACAGGTACGCGAAGAAGCGCGAGCGGTGCGGGTCCTCGTGCATGTAGCCGATAGAATAGAGGTGCACGAGGAACGAGACGGTGTTCACGACGACGAGCATCACCACGGTGAGCGTGTCGATCCGCAGCGCCCAGTCGACGCGCACGCCGCCCGAAACGATCCATTCGGCGATGACCGGAACGGTCAGTCCGGCGTTGCCGTAGCCGACGTTGAAGAACGCAACCCACGACAGGATGGCCGAGACGGCCAGCAGGCCGGTCGTGAGGATCTCGGACGCGCGCGCGCCGATCTGGCGGCCGAAGAGGCCGGCGACGAGGAAGCCGAGCAGCGGCAGGAAGACGATGGCCGTATACATGAGCCGCTCAGCCCTTCATCAGATTGATGTCTTCCACCGCGATCGAGCCGCGGTTGCGGAAGTAGGTGACGAGAATGGCGAGGCCGATGGCGGCCTCTGCCGCCGCGACCGTCAGGATGAACAGGGAGAAAACCTGGCCGGTGAGGTCGCCGAGGAAGCTTGAGAACGCCACCAGGTTGATGTTGACCGACAGCAGGATCAACTCCACCGACATTAGGATGATGATGATGTTCTTGCGGTTGAGGATGATGCCGCAGACCCCGAGGGTGAACAGCAGCGCCGCGACGGTGAGGTAATGGTTGAGTTCGATCATGTCGCTTGTCCTCACACGCCGGTCCGGGAGGGAACCTTGCGCATCTCCACCGCTTCTTCGCGGGTACGCGCGTTCTGGGCCGAAATGTCCTGGCGCTTCACGTCCGGCTTGTGGCGCAGCGTCAGCACGATGGCGCCGATCATGGCCGTCAGCAGGATCATCCCGGCCGCCTGGAAGAAGTAGACGTGCTTGGTGTAGAGCACGAGGCCCAGCGCCATGGTGTTCGACACGTCCGCCGGCATCGGCGTGCGGCCGCTCGCCATGGCGGCGGGGGACGGCGCGAA
>JAQGJX010000125.1 GCA_028290405.1 Hyphomicrobiales bacterium | reverse complement strand
CCGCGCCGCCCAGCCGCCGCGCACTGCGGCCTTCGCCAGCCCCGCGCAGCCGCGCGGCGTCGGCGACGGGCTTGTTCTCGTGGGCGCCTCGACGGGCGGGCCCCCGGCGCTTGAGGCGCTGCTGACGGGCCTTACGGCGGACTTTCCGTGGCCCATCGTGGTCGCCCAGCACATGCCGGCGAACTTCACCGGGCCGCTGGCCCGCAGGCTGGACGGCGTGTGCGCGCTGCGCGTCGTGGAAGTGACGGAGCCCACGATGCTGGAAGCAGGCTGCGTCTACATCGGCCGCGGCGACGGGGACGTGATCGTGTCGCGCAGGCCCGGCGGGCGCATCGCGCTCCCCACGCCCCAACGCCCCGGGTATCCCTGGCGACCCAGCGTCGACCGGCTGGTGCGCAGCGCCATGGAGCACGCGCCGGCCAGCCAGCTCGTCGGCGTGCTGATGACCGGCATGGGCAACGACGGCGCGCTCGCCATGGCGGAATTGCGCGCGCAGGGCGGGCGCACCATCGCGGAAGCCGAAGAGACCGCCGTCGTCTGGGGCATGCCGGGCGAACTGGTGCGGGCCGGCGGGGCGAGCGTCGTCGCGCCGCTGCCAGACATCGCCGCCAGCCTCGAATCCATGGTTCCCGTCCCATGCCGCTGATCCGCAAGCCCGCCGCCCCGCCCGCAGCGCAGGCCGCTCCCGCCGTCGACCCGCTCGCGGGGCTCGCCCACCCCAGCTCGCAGGTCCGCTGGGCCGCCGCGCGGATCGCCGCGGACGCGCCTGGAGGCGTCGAGGCCCTTTCGCGCGCGCTCGGCGCCGAGACGGATGCGCGCGTCCGCGAGGCCATCCTCACCAGCCTGATGCGCTGCAAGTCGCCCGCGTGCGTGGACGCCATCGTGCGCGAGATCCGCCACGACGACGCGGGCCGCCGCGCCGCCGCGCTCGACGCCATGCGGGCCATGCCGGACGCGGTGGCGGCCTGCGCGCCCGCGCTGCTGCGCGACCCGGACTCCGACGTGCGCCTTCTGGCCTGCGATCTCGCGCGGCTGATGCCCGTGCAGGACGCCACGCGGCTCATGTGCGAGAGGCTGGAGCGCGACGAGCACGCGAACGTCTGCGCGGCGGCGCTGGAGACGCTGACGGAGATCGGCGGGCCGGAGGCTTTCGCTTCGATGGAGGTGTGCGCGGCGCGCTTCAGCCACGATCCCTTTCTGGGCTTCGCCCTGAAGGCGGCGGCGCGGCGCATGGCGCCTGCGGGCGAACGCCCGTGAGCGAGACGCGCGAGCCTGACGCGGAAGAGTTCAAGAGGCTGTGCGAGTTCATCTACCGGCGCACCGGCATGGTGTTCGGCGAGTCGAAGCGCTACTTCGTCGAACGGCGCCTGCTGGACCGCATGGCCAGCGTCGGGACGGGCTCCTTCGGCGCGTATTTCGCGCATTTGCGCCTGGATACGGACGGCGAGATCGAGCAGTTCGTCAACGCCCTCACGGTGAACGAAACCTATTTCTTCCGCGAAGACCACCAGCTGCGTTGCCTCACGTCGGACATCCTCGCCGAGCGCGTGAAGGCGCGCCGCGGCGCGGGCCCCATCCGCATCTGGTCCGCGCCGTGCTCCACCGGCGAAGAGCCGTATTCCATCGCCATGTGGATGCTGGAGCACTGGCCCGAGGTGGACGCGTGGGAGATCGAGATCGTCGGCTCGGACATCGACACCAAGGCGCTGGAAGCGGCCCGGCTGGGCGTCTATGGCCGCAGGGCGCTCATGCGCCTGCCGCCTGAAATCATCGCCAAGTATTTCGTCGAAGAGGCGGAGGGCCGATGGCGCATCCTCGAGGACCTGCGCGAGTCGGTGCGATTCACGGCGGCCAACATCGTGGAATCCTCGCAGACGCGGCCCCATGGCCGCTTCGACGTCGTGTTCTGCCGCAACATGCTCATCTACTTCGACGACGCGTCCCGGCGCGAAGCCGCCGAGAACCTGTTCGACGCCCTGGAGCCCGGCGGCTTCATCTGCCTCGGCCACAGCGAATCCATGAGCCGCATCTCGCCGCTCTTCGAGGTGCGCCGCTTTCCGGACGCGATCGTCTACCAGAAACCTCAGGAGGCTTCCCATGCCTGAAGGCGCTCTTTCAACCACCGAAGGCGCCCGCCGCCGCGTGCTGGTGATCGACGACGCGAGCCTCGTGCGAATCTACTACCGCGACGCGCTGGAGCGCGCGGGATACGAGGTTCACGAAGTGCTCAACGGCATCGAGGCGCTCGAATTCCTGCTGGAGCGCAGCGCCGATCTGCTCGTCGTGGACGTGAACATGCCGCAGATGGACGGGCTGACGTTCCTGCGCGCCCTGCGTCGACAGGCGATGCCGCTCGCCTCCACGCCCGCGCTGGTGACCAGCACGGAAGCGGACGGGAAGGACATCGCGGCGGCGCTGGAGGCCGGGGCGAACTATTATCTCGTCAAGCCCGTCGCGCAGGAGGATCTCGCGGCCTGCGCCGAGCTCTTGTGCGGGGCGCCGGCATGAACGAGTTCATCGAGCAGTTCCTCCTCGAGGCGCGCGAACTCTCCGCCCAGGCGTCGTCCGACCTGCTGGCGCTGGAGCGCACGCCCGGCGACGCAGGCCTGCTGAACAACGTCTTCCGCGCGTTTCACACGCTCAAGGGCGCGGCGGGCATCGTGGATTTCGCCGCCATGGCGCGGGCGCTGCACGCCGTTGAGGACGTGCTGGCGCGCGCGCGCGCCGCAAGCCAGCCCCTGCCGGGCGAGGACATCGACAAATGCCTCGCGAGCCTCGACCAGGTCGACGCATGGCTGGACGCCATGGAGGCCATCGGCGATCTGCCGCCGCACGCGGACGCGCGCGCGGACGACATCGTGCGGCTCTTCGCGCCGGGCGAGCACGTGGCCGCAGAGCCGCGGAACGCCTCGGGCGACTGGGCGCCTGATTTTCTGGAACGCCATCCCGCGCACGCCCGGCGGGCCCGCGTCGCGCTGCGGTATCGTCCGCCTGCGGACTGCTTCTATCGCCACGAGGACCCGGTGGACTGGCTGGCGGGCGCGCCGGGGCTTCTGGCCATGGAGCTTGCGCCCGCCGCCCCATGGCCGCCGCTCGCCCGGATGGATCCCTTCGCGTGCAACGTGGTCGCCACGGCGTTGCTCGCAGCGTCGCCTCAACAGGTTCAGGACTTCGTCGCCGGCCGGGACAGCGACGTGGAGTTGCACGTGATCGCCGGACCGCCGGCCGGCTGGCCGGCGCGCGCGTTCGACGTGCTGGAGGTGCAACGGACGATCCTTCAGCAGACCGCCGGGCCGGGCGCGGCGGGGCGGCTGGGGGCCGTCGGCCGCGTGGCGGCCAGCGTGCTGCGCGGGGCGGGCGAGGCTGCGCTGGCGCAGGCGGTCGAGGATGCGGCGGCGGCGTCCATCGCGTCGCTTGACCCTGCGCCCCTGTCGCAGGCCATCGACCAAGCGGTTCAGCGCGCGGGCGCGCAGCCCTCGTCCGACGAGGCGCCCCCGGCCGCGCGCGCGAACGCGCCGGAAGAGCCCGTCAGCCGCACCCTGCGGGTGGACGTGGCGCGCATCGACGCGCTGGTCGCGCTCGCGGGGGAGATCGCTGTCGCCAAGAACGCGTTGGGCCATGCGGCCCTGCTGGCGCGCGACCCGCATCGCGCCAGCGCGCTTCCCGCCATGCTGAAGGAGCAGCACGCCTCCCTGGACCGGCTCGTGCGGGACCTGCAGGACGCCGTCGTGTCCATACGGGTGCTGCCCTTGCGCCATGTCTTCCAGCGCTTCCCGCGCCTGGTGCGCGACATGGCGGCGAGCCTCGGCAAGTCGGTGCGGCTCGTCGTCGAAGGCGAAGCCACGGAGGCCGACAAGACGATCGTCGAGGCGCTGTTCGAGCCGCTGCTTCATGTGCTGCGCAACGCGCTGGACCATGGCGTCGAGCCGCCCGCCGAGCGCGCCGCCCGCAACAAGCCCGCGCAGGCCACCTTGAGGCTGCGCGCGAGCCGCGTGGGCGAGAGCGTCGTCGTGGAGGCGGCGGACGATGGGCGGGGGCTTGACGGCGCCCGCATCCGCGCAGCCGCCGCCGCGCGCGGATTGGGCTCGCCCGAAACGTTGGCGGCCATGCCGGACCGCGAGGCGATGGACCTGATCTTCGCGCCGGGCTTCTCCACCGCCGCAAGCGTCACCGACGTGTCGGGTCGCGGCGTGGGCATGGATTCCGTGCGCACCGCCGTGGAGCGGCTGGGCGGCGTCGTCACGCTGGAGAGCGTTCCCGGCGAGGGGACGACGGTGCGGTTCACGCTGCCCTACAGCGTCATCATGACCCGCCTCATGCTCGTCGAGGCGCACGGGCAGACGTTCGGCGTTCCCTTCGACAGCATCATCGAGACGGTGCGCGCGCGGCGCGCCGACATCGCGCCCCTTGGGGGCGAACGCGCCATCGTGCTGCGCGGCAAGACCGTGCCGATTATCGATCTGGCCGGCCTGCTGGGCCAGGCGGGCGCGCCCGCCGGAGACGAAGACGCCAACCTCGTGGTTGCGACCATGAACGGCCAGTCCGTGGCTTTCGAGGTGGAGCGTTTCGGCGGCCGCATGGACCTGATGCTCAAGCCCGCCGAAGGCCTGCTGGCCTGCGTGAAAGGCGTGGCGGGCGCGACCCTGATGGGCGACGGGCGCGTGCTGATCGTCCTCGACATGGAGGGGCTGCTCGCATGACGCTCGCGATCCACCCGGACAGGCTCGAATTGCTCGGCGTTTGCGGGCTCGACGACGCCGAACCGCTGCTGCGCGCCCTGATCGAGCGCCCCGGGGCGGCGCTGGAACTCGCCGACTGCGCGTTCCTCCATACTGCCGTGATCCAGGTCATACTGGCCGGACGGCCAAGATTAAACAGTCTTCCACGGAACATATTGCTGCAAAGCTTGTTGCCGCAAGGTGACAATGCTTGAATGAACCACTGGAATTTCTTCATTTTCGATGCGACAAGCAAAACAAGTGCTTGGCGCTGCGCACGTGACGAGGACAAGTGACAAACGAAACCACCTTCAAGTTGCTGGTCGTTGACGACAGCAAGCTGGCCCGCATGGCGGTCGGCAAACTGCTTTCCGCCAACCCCGGCTGGGCGCGCGCGGAAGCCGCCAACGCCGACGAGGCCGTCGCGGCGGCCCAGCGCGAGCCCGTGCATGCGGCCGTTCTCGATTTCAACATGCCGGGCCGCGACGGCCTGCAACTGGCCGCCGAGCTGCGCGGCATGTATCCCTCCATGCCTCTGGCGATCGTCTCGGCCAATCATCAGGTCGAGATCGTCAACCGCGCGCTTGAGCTTGGCGCCCTGTTCCTGTCCAAGCCGATGACGGCCGAGGCGCTGCGCCAGTTCCTCGACACGGCGGAAGCGCGGCTCGGGACAGCTCAGGCGTGAGCCCCTCCGAAAGCCCCATCCTGACCGATCTTGAGCTCGACGCGTTGACGGAGCTGGTCAACATCGGCGCCGGCAGGGCCGCCACGAGCTTGCGCGAGATGGTGGGCGCGCAGGTGATCCTCACGGTCCCGCGCATCGCACTGGTGAGCCGCGCGGGCGCCATCGAGATTCTGGGCGAGCGCGAGAACGAGCGGCTGGTGGCCGTCCACCAGGTCTTCCAGGGCGAGATCACCGGCCGCGCGCTGCTGATCTTTCCGGACACGAAGAGCCTTGAGCTCGTGCGCGCCGTCACGGGCGGCGAACTCCCGCTCGAGGACATCGTCGAACTGGAACAGGAGGCGCTCGCCGAGACCGGCAACGTTATCCTGAACGGCTGCATGGCCACCATCGCGAACCTGCTGCACCGCAGCCTCAAGATCTCCCTGCCGGAAATCATGCGCGGCGAAGGCTTCGAGCTGTTCGACTTGCAGCCCCCGCCGGAAGGCGGCGACGTGGTGCTCTTCCTGTTCATCGACTTCGCGGTGCGCGAGAGCGACATTCGCGGGTACGTGGCGATGCTGATGGACATGCCGTCGCTCATCGCCCTGAAGGCCCTGCTGGTGGAATTCATCGAACGCACGACGGGCGTCGTCGAGAGAGAAACGGATGCGCACCCCTGAAGGTCCCTCGACGTCGGACCTGCTCGATGCGCTCGACGTAGGGCTGATCGTTCTCGATCGTTCGTCCCGGATCACAGGCTGGAACGCGTGGATGGAATCCGCCAGCGGCCGCGCGGAATCCGAGGTCCTCGGCCGGCGGCTCGCGGACGTGTTTCCCGACTCTCTACGGCCGCGACTGGGCGACGCCGTGGCGCAGGCTTTCGAGTCCGGCGCCTCGAGCCTGCTGACCCATTCGCTGCATCCACGCCTGTTCGCGCTGCGCACGCGCGCTGGCGGCGACTTGATTCACAACGTGGTCGTCAGGCCGGTGGGCGGCAAGCCCTACGAGCGCTGCGTCCTGCAGATCGACGACGTGACGGTGTCGGTGAGCCGCGAGCAGGTGCTGCGCAAGCGCCAGAACGCCCGCTACGACGCGGTGGTCAACAGCGCCTCCGACCCGATCCTGACGCTCGATGCCGAAACGCGCATCCAGCTCGCCAATCCCGCCGCGTCCCTGCAACTGGGTTATTCCTCGGCCGAACTGCGCGACCGCACGCTCGACGTCTTCCTTGAGGACAAGGCGGTGTGGGGCGAGGCGTGGGGACGCATCCTCAAGGAAGGCGCGCTGGACGAGCCTATCGAGGTGGTGGCGCGCCGCAAGGACGGCACGCCAAGCCATCTTGAAATTTCCGCCGCCCGCTGGCTCAGCAATTCGCGCGTCTTCGTCACCGCCATCCTGCGCGACGTGAACGCCCGGCACGCCGCCGAAGAAGCGCTTCGCGCCCTCAACCAGACGCTGGAAAAGCGCGTCGCGGAGCGCACCGCGGACCGCGACCGGATGTGGCGCCTGTCGAGCGACATCATGATGGTGGCCAAGCTCGATGGATCCATCAAGGCGATCAATCCCGCGTGGACGGAGCTCCTGGGCTGGCGCGAAGCGGATCTGGTGGAGGCCAATTTCCTGGACTTCGTGCCCGAGGAGGACGGCCCCAGGTTCCTCGCCGCCCTCGCGGCGTTGTCGGAAGACGCCGCGCCGCGCAGGTTCACGCTGCGGCTGCTGTCGCGCGCCGGCCAGCCGCGCTGGATCGAGTGGAGCGCGGCGGCGGCCGACGACCTGCTGCAGGCCGTGGGACGCGACATCTCCGCCGAACGCGAGACCGGCGAAGCGCTGCGCCAGGCGGAGGAAGCGCTGCGGCAGTCGCAGAAGATGGAATCCCTGGGACGGCTCACGGGGGGCATCGCGCACGACTTCAACAATCTGCTGTCGGGCATCATCGGCTCGCTGGACGTGATGAAGCGGCGCCTCGCCAAGGGCCGCTACGACGATCTGGAGCGTTTCATGGAAGCCGCCGGCGCCTCGGCGGACCGCGCCGCCTCGCTCACCCATCGCCTGCTGGCGTTCGCCCGGCGGCAACCGCTCGACCCGCGCTCCATCGAGATCAACGAACTCGTGCGCGGCATGGCGGACCTGCTGCGCCGCAGCCTTGGCGAGCAGATCGTCATGACCACCGATCTTGCGCACGACCTCTGGCCCGCCCTGACGGACGCGCATCAACTCGAGAACGCGCTGCTCAATATCGCCATCAACGCTCGTGACGCGATGCTGGAGGGCGGAGACCTGCGCATCGTCACACGCAACGTCGAGGTGGGCGCGCCGGAGCGCCACGAGGAGGACGCCATGGAGGCGGGCGATTACGCCATGATCTCCATCTCCGACACCGGCACCGGCATGCCCCCGGAGGTCATCTCCAAGGTGTTCGAGCCCTTCTTCACCACCAAGCCCATCGGGCAGGGCACGGGCCTGGGGCTCTCCATGATCTACGGCTTCGCCAAGCAGTCGCGCGGCCATGTGCGCATCGAAAGCGCGGAGGGCAAGGGCACGGTCGTGAGCCTCTTCATTCCGCGCAGCAAGACGGCCCCCGTGCAAGAGCTCGTCGCCACGCCTTCCGGCGCGTCGCAGGGCGCGGGCGAATCCGTGCTTGTGGTGGAGGACGATCCCTCGGTTCGCCTGCTCATCAGCTCGCTGCTGCGCGAGTTGAACTATACGGCGATCGAAGCGAGCGACGGCCAGAAGGCCGTTCCCATCCTGAGCTCGGACCGGCCCTTGCATCTGATGATCACCGACATCGGCATGCCGGGCATGGACGGCCGCAAGCTCGCGGACATCGCGCGCCAGCACAGGCCGGGCCTCAAGATCCTGTTCGTCACCGGCTACGCCAAGCACGCCGTGGACCGCACCTTCCTGGGCCCCGGCATGGACATGGCGACGAAGCCCTTCTCGGTCGACGCGCTGGCTCTCAAGATACGCGCCCTTGTGGAGGCGCCCGCCCACGCGCTCTAGCGTCCAGCCTCGTCCCCAAGCAGAAGACCGAAGGATCCAAGCCGCCCATGCATGAACGCAACCTCGTCCTGGTGCATCAGCCCGGGGCCCAGGCGCTTGAAGACTTCCTGCGCATCGGCGCCCTCGTCAGCGCGCGGGCGCCCGACATCGAGACGCTGATCGCGTCCAACGACACGGCGTCCTCGGTGACGCGCAAGAAGGCCTCCCGGCGCCCCAGCCTCGTCTTCTCGCCGCTGTACCTGCGCTGGTTCGCGCCCACGCGCGGGAAAGTGTACGCGGGACGGCTGATCCCCAAGGACGAGCAGCTTCGCGTCATGGCGCAGGCGGGCGTTCGCGTGCCGCGCTCGGAGCTTCTGGGGACGGGCTGGCGGCGGGAGACGTTCGGCGAACTGGCGGTCGTCAAGCCAACGTCGATCCAATCGTCGAAGGGCGTGGGCGTGCGGCTTGCGCGAACAAGCGACCTGGAGGCCCTGATCGCGTCCGGCGGCGCGGCGCCAGAGGAACAGACGCTCGTGCAGCAGTTCATCGATACGGGCGAGCATCCGTCCTACTATCGCGTGTTCACCTGTTTTGGCCGGCCCGTTCTGGCCTATCGCAACACGGCGCTGCACAAGCGCCCGGATCTGTCGCGCGTGGACGATCTGCTCGCCAGCGCGATCACCGTGCGGCGCGCCACGGGCCAGAAGAAGGAGCTGGTCTTCGAGGACGACGTGCTGAGCCTCGCGGCCCGCATCCATGCGGCTTTTCCGGACGTGCCATGGCAAGCGTGCGACATCGTGCGCGAAGCCGCGACAGGCGAGCTCTACGCGCTGGAGATCAACCCGGGCGGCAACACCTGGGTGTTCTCGCGCGAGAGCACGCCGGAGGTGATCCGGGAGTTGGGCGGTTACGACCTGCAACAGCAGTTCAACGCTTTCGAGACGATCGCCGACGAACTCGTCCGCCGCACCCGCGCGGAAGCCGCGTAGTCCCAAAAGCCGAATGGTGAAGCTTGGTGTGTCATTGTTACAACTAGTAACAAATGTATGTTCCAAACTTACAACCCCTGATTGAACCCGTCGCAATTCCAGCTATCCCTTTGGCAACAAACCGGAGGGCATGATGCAAATTCGTTCAGTTTCTGTGGCGTCGGTAATCGCTAGTTTGATGATCTCCGGCGGCATCGCCGTCGCGGCCGATCTGCCCGTGCGCATGGCGCCGGCCGAGCCGGCGCCGATCTTCACCACCGTCAGCGGGTACGTCGAGGCGGGCCTCGGCATCGGCTGGCAGCGCAATACTCTCACGTCCACCTACACCTACGGCGACAACGGGTTCGACAGCTACCGCGAAAGCGGGTCTGACCAGAAGTGGTCCATCGAGGGCGCCGGGCGCGTCAACGTCTGGATGGCTCCCAACTTCTCCGTGCAGACGGACGTCTGGGGTTCGGGCGATTCGACGAAGATCAAGAACTGCACCGGGTGCGGCTCAGCGAGCGACACGTCGTTCAACATCGGCACGCATCTGAGCTACCGCGATCCGAACGCGTTCCTCGTGGGCGCCTATGGCGCGCTAGGCAACTTCAACCGCAGCAGCTATTCGTCGTTCGGCCTCGACGGCGCGCGCACGGGCACGCTGGGCCTTGAAGGCCAGGTCTACTTCGGCGCCACGACGGTCTACGGCCAGCTCGGCTACGCCAGCACCATCGGCGCGTCCGACAACTCCGCCGCGAACGCCTGGAACGCCCGGGCCGTCCTGCGCCACTACTTCAACCCGAACATGCGCCTGAGCGGCGAAATCGGCTACGTGCACATGAAGAGCGACACGAGCTCCGAGGATACGTGGCGCGCCCGTCAGGTGCATTGGGGCGTGGGCCTTGAGCACAAGTTCGGCGCTTCGCCGTTCTCCGCGTTCCTGAAGTACGAGGGCGCCGACACCAAGGCGACCGCCACCGGGATCAGCTGCTGCCCCAGCATCTACACCGAAACCTTCAAGACCACGTCCCATGCCGTCAAGGCCGGCGTGCGCATCTACTTCGGCGAAGGCACCCTGCTGGCCAACGACCGCACCGGAACCACGCTGGACATCCGCGATCCGATCAGCAGCGTCAGCCGCGGAATGGGCCGCAACCTGAACAATAACCTGAACCTGGTTCCGACTGTGGACTGAGCATCTGATTTATTGGCCCCGTCGCACGCGGCGGGGGCCTTTTGTGTTCTGGACAGACGGCGAGGCCATCGGGGTGTTCGTCACCGACCTGATCGATTTCTGGGCTCGCTGCCAGCCGCTCCATCCGGCGGTG
>JAQGJX010000099.1 GCA_028290405.1 Hyphomicrobiales bacterium | reverse complement strand
CACACGATCTGGGTTTATGACCGCGAGGGGGAGCCTTGTCCGACGCCCGACTGCAAGGGGGTCGTGGAGCGCATCGTTCAATCGGGGCGGTCCACGTTCTTCTGTGCGGTCTGCCAGCGCTGATCATTCAATCGCGCTGGCGGCCCCGAATCTTTCTCGCCATTTGGCGATCGCTTCTGTGTTGTAGACGTTGTCGGGAACCTGCCCGCGCAACGCGGTGAGGACGGAGCGCATCGCCCACGCCATTCCAGGCCGCAATTCTCCGCCGATGTTGTAGGAGGCGGCGTGAGGGGATAGCAGGATACGGTCGCCCAGCGCCCGCAAGGGCGAATCGGCCGGAAGGGGCTCGGTTTCGAAGACGTCCAGCGCGGCGCTTTGCAGACGATTCTCCTGAATGGCTGCGGCCAGCGCAGATTCCCGGATGACCTTGCCGCGCGCCGTGTTCACCACGACAGCTTCGGGCTTCATCAGAGCGAGTTGATCCTCATCCAGCATGAAGCGTGTCTCAGCCGTCAGGGTCACGTGGAAGGTGACGACGTCCGACTGGCGCAGCAGCGTTTCGTAGTCCACGCGCTCGACCCCGGCGAGCAGGAAACGCGCCGGCTCCGCATACGGGTCGTAAGCGATGATCCTCACCCGCCAAGGCGCCAGCAATTGCACGACGCGCCGGCCGATGCGTCCAAGGCCGACGATCCCGACGGTGATTCCTGGCGACTCGTCGGAAATGCGCGCGCCGAGATACGTGGTGGCGAGCTTCGGCTCGCGCCAGCCGTTCGCTCGCACATGGTCGTCGCGCTCGCGCACCTTCTTCAGAAGCGCCAGAATGAGCGCCATCGCGGTTTCCGCAACGCCGAAGCAGTTCGATTCTGTTGGAGCGTGACAGACCAGAACGCCAAGATCGCTCGCGGCTTCAATGTCTACGTCGTCGACCCCGACGGTGTACTTTGCGACGATGCGGAGACGTTGCGCGCCTTCGAGCACACGGCGCGTAATGGGCGCGCAGCGCACCATCGAACCCATCATGGCGACGCTGTCGCGCGCCGCGTCGGCGAACGCAGGCTCGTGGTCAGCGTGGACCCACTGCCAGTCGGGATCGCCGCGCTCGACAGCAAGGCCAGCGTCGGTGAGCGACGCGAGCATTTCCGGAGGTTCGTCGCGTGGGGCGAAGATCAGGACTTTAGGCTTGGACATCAGGGCCTCCCCGCGCCTTTCCGTCTTACGCGGAGCGCGGGGAGAATGTAGCGAAGGCGCGGGCGGCTCGCCAGCGTCCTTGTGAGGCGCGCTTTAGACGGCGCCTTCCTTCGAGCGTTCCGCCCGCTTGCGGTCGTTCGGGTCGAGGTAGGTCTTGCGCAGGCGGATCGACTTCGGCGTCACTTCCACGCGCTCGTCGTCCTCGATGTACGCCAGCGCCTTCTCAAGCGTCATGCGGATCGGGGGCGTCAGGCGCACCGCTTCGTCCTTGCTCTGGGTACGGATGTTGGTGAGCTGCTTGCCCTTGAGCACATTGATCTCAAGGTCGTTGTCGCGCGTGTGCTCGCCGACGATCATGCCGCGATAGACCTTCCAGCCGGGCTCGATCATCATCGGGCCGCGGTCTTCCAGCTTCCACATGGCGTACGCGACGGCCTCTCCGGAATCGTTGGAGATCAGCACGCCGTTGCGGCGGCCCTGAATCTCGCCCTTGTAGGGCGCATATTCGTGGAACAGCCGGTTCATGATGGCGGTGCCGCGCGTGTCGGTGAGCAGCTCGCCCTGATAGCCGATGAGGCCGCGCGTGGGGGCGTGGAACACGAGGCGCAGGCGGTCGCCGCCGGACGGGCGCATCTCGAGCATGTCGGCCTTGCGCTCGGCCATCTTCTGCACGACGACGCCCGAATGCTCCTCGTCAACGTCGATGACGACTTCCTCGATTGGCTCCAGCGTCTCGCCGTTCTCGTCCTTCTGGAACACGACGCGCGGGCGCGAGATGCTGAGCTCGAAGCCTTCGCGGCGCATCGTCTCGATGAGGATGCCAAGCTGCAATTCGCCGCGGCCTGACACGATGAACGCTTCGCCGGTGGGCGAATCTTCCACGCGCAGCGCCACGTTGCCTTCCGCTTCCTTGAACAGGCGCGCACGGATCATGCGGCTGGTGACCTTGTCGCCTTCGGTCCCGGCGAGCGGCGAATCGTTGACCATGAATGTCATCGACAGGGTCGGGGGATCGATGGGCTGCGCCTGCAGCGGCTCGACCACGTCCATCGCGCAAAGCGTATCGGCCACGTTGAACTTGCTCAGGCCCGCGATGGCGACGATGTCGCCAGCTTCCGCTTCCTCGATGGGCTGACGCTCGATGCCACGGAACGCCAGGATCTTGGAGACGCGGCCCTGCTCGACGATGTTGCCCTTGCGATCAAGGACCTTCACCTGCTGGTTCGGCTTGACGGAACCGGCGAACACGCGGCCCGTGACGATCCGGCCCAGGTACGGGTTGGCTTCCAGGAGCGTGCCGAGCAGGCGGAAGGATCCTTCCTCGATCCGGGGCTCATGCACGTGCTTGAGCACGAGGTCCAGCAGCGGGCCCATGCCCTGGTCCTGCGGTCCTTCTGGGGAGTCGGCCATCCAGCCTTGCTTGGCCGATCCGTAGATGATCGGGAAGTCGAGCTGTTCGTCGGTGGCGTCGAGCGCGGCGAAAAGGTCGAACACCTCATTCACCACCTCGGTGATGCGCGCGTCGGGCTTGTCCACCTTGTTGATGCACACGATGGGCTTGAGGCCGATCTTCAGGGCCTTGCCGACGACGAACTTCGTCTGGGGCATGGGGCCTTCGGCGGCGTCCACCAGCACGATGGCGCTGTCCACCATGGACAGGATGCGTTCCACCTCGCCGCCGAAGTCGGCGTGGCCCGGGGTGTCGACGATGTTGACGCGAACGTCCCGCCAGTCGACCGACGTCGCCTTGGCGAGGATGGTGATCCCGCGCTCCTTTTCGAGATCGTTGGAGTCCATCACACGTTCGGCGACGCGCTGGTTTTCACGGAAGGCGCCGGACTGCTGCAGGAGGCGGTCGACGAGCGTCGTCTTGCCGTGGTCGACGTGCGCGATGATGGCGATGTTTCGCAGTTTCATGAGTCGATATATCCAATGTGCGCGCCGTGCCGGCCCGGCGCGATGCTGGGTCGGCTCTGTCCCTGACGGAGACTTGTGACGGAATCGTAACGCTTCGGGCGACGGCGGCGCCGAATTTGCGCACTCGCCTACACGATTTTAGCGCCGTTGGGAACCCTTTCCCTCAGGGCTCCTTCTGGCGGGCCTCAAAAACTCACGCGCCGCCGGTCTTCCGGTTGCGCTTGGCGAGCGTGCGCAGGCGAAGCGCGTTGAGCTTGATGAAGCCCGCGGCGTCCCGGTGATCGTAGGCTACGGCGCCTTCTTCGAAGGTGACGAGATCCTGATCGTAAAGCGAGTAGGGGCTCTCGCGGCCGACCACCCAGGCGCTGCCCTTGTAGAGCTTCAGGCGCACGCTGCCGGTGACGAACTCCTGGCTTTTGTCGATCAGGACCTGAAGCATCTCGCGCTCCGGCGAGAACCAGAAACCGTTGTAGATCAGCTCAGCGTACTTGGGCATGAGCTCGTCCTTGAGGTGGCCCGCGCCGCGGTCCAGCGTCAGGGATTCGATCCCCCGATGGGCGAAATACAGGATGGTTCCGCCCGGGGTCTCGTACATCCCGCGCGACTTCATGCCCACGAAACGATTCTCGACCAGGTCCAGCCTGCCGATTCCATTGTCCCGTCCAAGCTTGTTGAGATGCGCCAGAAGGGTCGCGGGAGACATTTTCACCCCGTCGACCGCCACCGCGTCGCCCTTTTCGAAGTCGACTGTGATGTAGGTGGGCGTATCGGGCGCGTCCTCGGGGCTGATGGTCCGCGAGTACACGTAGTCGGGCGTCTCGAGGGCCGGATCCTCCAGCACCTTGCCTTCCGAGGAGGCGTGCAGAAGATTGGCGTCGACCGAGAACGGGGCGTCGCCGCGCTTGTCCTTGGCGATCGGAATCTGGTTCTTTTCGGCGAAATCGATCAGCGCGGTGCGCGACACTAGGTCCCACTCGCGCCAAGGGGCGATCACCTTGATGTCCGGCTCAAGCGCATAATACGAAAGCTCGAAGCGCACCTGGTCGTTGCCCTTGCCGGTCGCCCCGTGGGCGACCGCATCCGCCCCCACTCGCCGGGCGATTTCGATCTGCTTCTTGGCGATCAGCGGCCGGGCGATGGACGTGCCCAGCAGGTAGAGCCCCTCATACTGTGCGTTCGCGCGGAACATCGGAAAAACGTAGTCCCGCACGAATTCCTCGCGCAGGTCTTCGATGAAGATGTGTTCCGGCTTGATCCCGAGCAGCAGCGCTTTTTCCCGCGCCGGCTCCAGTTCCTCGCCCTGTCCAAGGTCGGCGGTGAACGTCACCACCTCGCAGCCATAGGTGGTCTGCAGCCACTTCAGGATGATGGAGGTGTCGAGGCCGCCCGAATAGGCGAGGACGACGCGCTTGATGCCTTGCGTGGGCGTTTGCATGGGAAGGAACTCGTCAGATGGCGCGGGCCGGGAAGGAGACCCGGGAAAGCGGGCACTATAGTTTGCGCTTTTTGGCGCGCAACCCGGCAAAGCGAGGGCGGGACGAAGGATATAGGGGCCGAACGGACATTGCGCGCCGCGCATCCGCTGTTAGGTTGCTGCCATGTCGCTGTCACCAGACGAGATCGAGCGCTACGCGCGCCACATCGTGCTTCGCGGAATCGGCGGCCCCGGCCAGCAGAGCCTGAAGGGCGCGCGGGTGTTGGTCGTCGGCGCAGGCGGGCTCGGCGCCCCCTTGCTGCAATACCTGGCCGCGGCCGGCGTCGGGACGCTCGGGGTTGTGGACGACGATATCGTCTCCCTGTCGAACCTTCAGCGCCAGGTGATCCACGGTTCTCCAGATCTTGGCCGTCTCAAGGTGGAGAGCGCGCAGGACGCCATAGCGCGGCTCAACCCTTTTGTGGTCTTTGAAAAGCACCCGCTGAGGATCACGCCCGAGAACGCCCGCGCGCTCGTCGCCGGCTATGACGTGGTGGCGGACGGCTCGGATAATTTCGACACGCGCTATTGCGTCTCGGACGCCTGCTTTCATGAAAAGCGACCCCTGGTCACGGCGGCCGTAGGGTCGTTCGACGGGTCGCTCACGACATTGCGGCCGTTCGAGCGCCGCCCCGACGGGCGGCCCAATCCAACGTACCGTTGCCTGTTCCCAGAGCCACCGCCCGCCGGCATGACCCCCGCCTGCTCGGAGGCGGGCGTGCTGGGCGCGTTGACAGGCGTTCTCGGATCGCTGATGGCGCTGGAGGTGATCCGGGCCATCGCGGGCTTCGGCGAGGGCCTCGTGGGACGCCTGCTCCTGGTCGACGCCATGAGCATGCGGTTCGAGACCCTCGATTACGAATGGGACGAGTCCAATCCGCTGAGCGGACTTACTTCGCCGCGATGACGGCGATTTCCACCTTGTAGTCGGGGGCGGCGAGTTGCGCCTGAACGGTGGCGCGTGCGGGCGTGTTCCCAGCCGACACCCAGGCGTCCCACTGTTCGTTCATCTGGGGGAACGTCGCCATGTCGGTGAGCCAGATGGTCGCCGACAGGATTTTCGTCTTGTCGGTGCCCGCCTCCGCGAGAAGCGCGTCGATGATGCTCAGCACCTCGGCCGTCTGTTCCCCGACGCTCTTTCCCTTCTGCTGGTCGGCGACTTGTCCGGCGAGATAAACGGTGTTCCCGTGAACCACGGCCTTGCTCATGCGGGGGCCGACGCCAATGCGCTGAATAGACATGATGTTTCTCTTTCGTTGGAAGTTATGTTTACGATTGCGTCAGCCCGGGGACCACGCCCATGTAGTCCCGTTTGGCGAGATCGAGTCCGTTGTGGCGCAGGATGGCGTAAGCCGCCGTCTGGTGGAAGTAGAACTGCGGCATGGCCTGGTGCAGGAGGAAGTCCTTGCCGATCATCCGTCGGGTGGCCGATCCGCCCTTCCAGACGATCTCGCGTGATTGACCCGCGTCCATGGCCGCCGGATCCAGAGACTGGATGAAGCCGACCGTGCGCGCGAGGCGCTCCCGCAAATCGGCGATCCTCGCTTCGTCATTGGCGAACGTCATCGGCTGGACGCCGGCCAGCCAGGCGCAGCAATTGTTCGGCCAGTCCGACAGCACCTGAATTTGCCGCGACAGCGGGTACATGCTGGGCGAAAGTCGCGCCGAGAGAAAGACCTCGGGGGCAAGTTTCTTCTCGGCGCAATGGCGCGAGAGACGGTCCAGGATTTGGTCCATGGCGCCGAGCATCTGCGCGAACACCGGGACCGAAGCTTCATAGATGGAAATGCTCACTGACCCGCCCCCGTGTGAGCCGGGAGATTTACGACGCCGCGGCAGCCCTCGCAAGCAGCGGCTCCGTCCCGGGCGCACTTGAGTCGCGGCTGTGGATATCCTGTGTCGAGATCGTGGACCGTTGGAGATTGTTAGCCTGTAACCAACAGGCTGCGGCCGTCCAGTTCGCAGCGCCCGAATTGTGGAAAATAGCGGGGACAAGCGAGGGCGGCGCCCGCTCTTGCCAGCGCCGCTCAAATAGGCGACGACCATGCGCAACAGGTCGATTGCGACTGGCAAGGGAGGCGAACATGACCAAGGACGAAGCGCGGCAGAAACTCATCGACGCGGGACTGGTGCTGGCGGCTGAAGGTCTGGGCGATTTCACCCGCGGCCACGTGTCGGTGCGCGTTCCCGACGACGCCAATCATTTCTACATGAAGCCCCACAGCTACGGCCTGGACGAGATCACCATGGAGAACATGGTGACCTGCAATCTTGAGGGCGAGAAGGTCGCGGGCGGCGGACCCCGCCACAGCGAAGTCTATATCCATTCGGAAATCTTCAAGGTGCGCCCGGACGTGAACGCAGTGATTCACGCGCATCCCAAGCACGCCGTGGCTGTGTCGGCCACGGGGCGCCCGCTGAAGCCGTGGAGCCAGCCCAGCGCCGTGTTCGCAGACGGCATCGGCGTGTACACGGACACGATCGATCTTATCCGGTCCAAGGAAATGGGAGCGGGCGTGGCCAAGGCGCTTGGCCAGTACAAGGCTGCTTACCTGCGCAATCACGGCGTGGCCGTAGTGGGACGCTCGATCGAAGAGTGCGTGATCCTCACGATCATGCTGGAGAACGCCTGCGAGATTCAACTTCTCGTCGAGGCGGCCGGCGGCGGCGGCGAAGAGTTCCCGCCCTCCGATATCATGAAGCTGCACGACAAGATCGCCCGGCCCGAGCAGCATGCGATCAACTTCGACTATCTCGTCCGCAAGGCGCGCCGCGCGCGCTGACCCCGGCGCCGCAGGCGTCAGGCGAGGCTGATCGTCGCCCACGCGACAAGCAGGTATCGGCCGATTTTCGCGGCCGCCACCAGCGGCAGGAAGACCCGCAGGGGCTCCCGCATCAGCCCTGCCACGATGGTGAGCGGGTCCCCCATGACGGGAACCCAGCTCAGCAGCAGCGACCAGCGGCCCCAGCGGCGATACCAGCCCTCGGCCCGGCGCAATCTCGCCGGATCGACGCGCGCCCACGCGGGCGCGCTGGAATTGGCCACCGCCCGCCCCATCCACCAGTTGAGCACCGAGCCGAGGATGTTCCCCGCGCTCGCCACGGCGATCAGGAGCAGCCACGACACCGGGTGCGCCGCGACGGCGCCCGCGACCGCGGCCTCCGAGGAAAACGGCAGGATCGTCGCGGCGAGGAACGCCGTGACGAAAAGCCCGGCCGCCAGAGCCATGTCCATTCAGGGCCTCAGGGGATGCTGACGACCATGTGGCCGGTCCCGGCCTGGGATTCCGCCTCGCGATGCGCGCGCGCCAATTCGCTGAGCGGGACGACGCCGGCGATCCGGTGCGTCAGAGCTCCGTCGGCCTGCGCACGAAGGATTCCCGCGCATGTGTCGTCGACCACGCCGGGCTTGAGCAGGTAGACGAAGACGAACTGGAGCGACAGGTTGCGAGCCCGGCGCCCGGCGAGCGTCAGGGTGGCCTTGGGCTGCACCACGGCCCCATAGGACGCAATGGCGCCGCCTTCCGCCACGATGCGCTCGTCCATCTCAAGGTTCGCGCCAAAGTCGATCTCGATCACACGGTCGACGCCGTAGCCCTGCGTATGCTCCAGGATCCGTGCTTCGATGTTGTCAGATTTCCGGTTGAAGGCGACCTCGGCGCCAAGGCTGACCGCCACCGCGCTGCTCTCGGGGCTACCGGCGCTCGCGATGACGCGGGCGCCGCCCCATTTGGCGAACTGGATCGCATAAGCGCCGACGCGTCCCGTGGCGGCGGGCACGTAGACGATCTGACCCTTGACCGGACCGTTGGCGAAGACGCACCGGTAGGCGGTCATCGCCGGGATGCCAAGGCAGGCGCCTTCTTCGAAGCTCATGGACTCGGGCAGATGACGCACCTGCGCGGCCGGCAGGCGCACGAATTCCGCCGCCGTGCCGTCAGGGCGCGCCCATTGGGCGTTGAAGACCCAGACGCGGTCCCCAATACTGAACCCCTGCGCGCCTGCGCCCAGCGCGGCGACCACCCCGGCTCCATCCGAATGGGGAATGACGCGCGGAAATTCTGGACCCGCCTTGACGTTCGCGCGGCGCTTGTAGTCGGACGGGTTTATGCCCGAGGCGTGCAGGCGCACCAGGACTTCGCCCGGCCCCGCCGTTGGCGTCTGCGTCTCGCCGACCACGATCACCTCGTCGGCGACGCCGCATTTTTCAAACCAGCCAGCCAGCATAACTCCCCCCTGTGTTGATGCGCGGCACCTTGGGGCGCCGCAGCGCCGCCGTAAAGTTCCAGTTCGCCGAGTTGCAGGCGACCGAGGGCGCGCCTTTGCGCCCCGGCGGGCCGATGCTAAAGACATGCATATGCGCCCGTATCCATCGCATTCCATTGTTTTTGAGCGCGTCACGCTGTCACGCGGAGCCAGACGGCTGTTCGCTGGGCTCGATCTGGAGTTGACCGAGCGCAGCGTCGGAATCATTGGCGACAACGGCGCGGGGAAAAGTTCGCTTCTGCGTCTCCTCAACGGGCTCTTGCGCCCGGAGTCCGGGCGGGTCGTGGTGGACGGCATGGCGTCCGCAGATCATCCGCGCGAACTTCTGCGCAAGGTCGGCTTCGTGTTCCAGAACCCGGATCACCAGATCGTCTTTCCCACGGTGCTGGAAGAGCTCGCCTGCGGACTGCGCGCACGCGGCGCCAGCGCCGCGGAGGCGAACGGCGCCGCGCGGCGCATTCTTGTTCAGCATGGATGCCCGGACTGGGAACACGCTGCTGTGCATGAACTCTCGGATGGACAGAAGCAGCGCCTCTGCATCCTGGCGGTGCTGGCGCTCGAGCCCGACATTCTGGTTCTCGACGAACCTTTCTCCAGCCTGGACCTGCCCACGCGGCTGCAACTCATCGACATGCTGCACGCCCTCCCCCAGCGCATGGTCGTGGCGAGCCATGACCTTGATCTCCTCGCCGACCTCGACCGCCTCATCTGGCTTGAGAATGGCGCTGTAGCGGGCGACGGCGCGCCCGGCCCGATCCTGTCCGCCTATCGCGAGCGCGCCCTGGCGGGCCGGCGCAGATTGCAGGCCGCGCAATGATCGCCGGCCACTTGTCCAAGCGCACCTGGCTGCATCGCGCGCCGGCGGGCGCCAAGCTCATCGCTCTGGCCGTCCTGACGGTGGGCTTCTTCGCGGTCGAGCGGCCCGCCTATCTGCTCGCCGGTCTGGGGGCGACGCTTCTCGTGTATGCGGCGCTCGGCCGCGAGGCGCTGGCGCGCCTTGCTTTACTGCGGGCCTTAATGCCGATTTTTGCGATCCTCGGCGCGCTGCAGTTCGTCGCGTCCGGCGCCGAACAGGCGGTCGCGACCGTGGCGCGCATGGCCCTGATGATCCTTCTTGCGGACCTCGTCGCCATGACGACGCCGATGCTCGCCATGATGGACGCCCTGGCGCCACTGTTTGCGCCGTTCCGCCGGTTCGGGGTGGACGGGCAGCGGATTGCGCTGGCGTTCGCGCTGGTGATCCGCTTCGTTCCGGTGCTGTTGGAGGATTGGCGCCGACGCGACGAGGCATGGCGCGCCCGCACCGGCGCGCGGCGCGCGTCGTTCCGGCTTCTGGCGCCGTGGGTGGCGAGCCTTCCGGCTCTTGCGGACCGAGTGGCAGAATCCCTCGACGCGCGGGGCATGGGGCGCCGTTGAGCATGCAGACGTCGCACGTACAGGACCGCAATGGAAACCCGTGACATCGTGAGGGCCGCTCTCTTCGCCGCGCTGATTGGCGCGCTTGGGCTCGTGCCGCGTTTCGATCTCCCGCTTGCCGCAGGCGTGCCCATCACGGCGCAAACGCTCGGCGTGATGTTGGCCGGTCTCCTGCTGGGCGCGCGGGTCGGCGCCATCTCGGTGGCGCTGTTTCTCTTCGTCGTGGCGTGCGGCGCCCCGCTGCTGGCGGGCGGGCGCGGCGGCCTTGGCGTTTTCGCCGGGCCGACTGCCGGCTACCTCGTCGGATGGGTGTTCGGTGCGGCGGCGACTGGGTGGGCCATGCGGGTATGCCCGTTCCGCTCCGTGTTCGCCCGCGCTGTTCTGGCGTCCATCCTGGGGGGCGTGCTGGTGGTCTACCTGTTCGGGATTACGTGGCTGTCCTGGGCGGCGAACCTGACTTTCGAACGCGCGCTTCTCGCCGGGGTCCTGTTTCTTCCGGGCGATCTTCTCAAGGCCGTGGCGGCGGCTTTCGTGGCGCAAGCCCACGCCCGCACGGCTCCTACGCCGTTGAAGGGGCGCGCGTGACCATCGGGGCGGGCCTCGCGCAGTTTGCGCGCAGCAAGCCCTATGAAGCGGCGATCGTATGCGACGGCGCCGCGGTGAGTTGGTCCGAGCTTGAGGCGAGCGTCGCCGCTTATGCGGCCGATCTTGATGCGCGCACGCCGGCGGGCTGCGGGGTGGCGTTGCTGTTGCCCAACTCTGCGCACCTTCTCGCGCTGTTTCTCGCAGCGGCTCGCACGGGCCGCGAAGCGCAGGTGCTCGATCCTCATTGGCCGCCTGCGTTGCGCGACAGCGTCATCGCCGCCCTGAAGCCCGGTGCGCTTTATTTCGAGCCGGCGCTCGCTTGGTCGCCTGCGCCGCGCGCCGTCGATGTGGATACGCGAGCGCCGCTCCCTCGACGGCCGCCGGCGGCGAACGCTGCTGCGGAGCCTGATCCCGAAACGTCGTTCTATGTCGGCTTCACATCCGGCTCGACAGGCGAGCCGAAAGGATATCGCCGTCATCATCGTTCGTGGACGGAGAGCTTTCGGGCGGACGGGCAGGAATTTTGTCTGACGGACAAGGACGTCGTGCTCGCGCCTGGCGCCATGACGCATTCGCTATTTCTGTACGCAGCTATCCACGCCCTGCAGATTGGCGCGACCCTCGTGATGTGCCGCACGTTCCGTCCGGACGCGGCGCTGGAGCAGGGACGGGCGCGACGCGCGAGCGCGCTCTACGCCGCCCCCACGCAATTGCGCATGCTGGCGGACGCAGGCGGCCCGCCTGCGCCGCACGTCCGCTGGGTGCTGTCGTCGGGCGCCAAATGGTTCGTGAACGCGGAAACGGACCTGCGCCGGTTGTTTCCAAACGCGCGCTTCGCCGAGTTCTATGGCGCCTCGGAGTTGAGTTTCGTCACGGTGCGCAAGGCCGACGAAGCGTGTCCGCCGGAGTCCGTTGGGCGCCCCTTCCCGGGCGTGCGAATTACGATCCGCGACGACGCGGGCCGTGCGCTGCCCTGCGGGGAGATTGGGCGCATCTTCGTCGAAAGCCCCTTTCTGTTCACCGACTACGCTCTAGGGGGCGCGTCCCTGACGCGCCATGGCGACGCGCTCTGCGTCGGCGATCTCGGCTGGATGGACGAGAACGGCTTCCTCACCCTGGCGGGACGCGAGAACCGCATGATCGTGACGTCGGGCAAGAACGTGTATCCCGAGGAAGTGGAGCGTGCGTTCGCCGCGCACCCGGCCGTGCGAGCCGCCGCGGTCTTCGGCGCGCCTGATCCCCAGCGCGGCGAGCGGCTGGTCGCCCTGCTGTCGCTGGACGCCCAAATTCCGGTGACGCGCGCGCAATTGTCCCGCCACGCCCGAACGTTGCTGCCGCTGCCGCTCGTGCCGCGCGTCCTCGCCACGCCAACCCGTTGGCGCTGGACGGCGTCCGGCAAGACGGATTTTGCGGCCCTGAAGCGCGATTGGGACGAAGGCGACTGGGAGCTGCTGCCATGAGCCGCGTGTTCGTCGTCGCCGCCCAGAGAACCCCGGTCGCTCCGCGTCTGGGAGCTTTCGCGCGACTGGAGGCCGCGACCCTGGGGGCGCATGTGCTTCAGGCGTGCCTTGCGAAGGCAGGCCTCGAGCCCTCGCTGGTCGATGAGGTCATCATGGGCAACGCCCTGTATGGCGGCGGAAATCCGGCGCGCGTCGCGGCTTTGGCGGCCGGATTGCCGGAAGCCGTGCCGGCGCTCACGATCGACTCCCAGTGTTGCGCCGGGCTTGACGCCATCCTGCTGGCGGCGAGCCGCATCCGGGCTGGAGAGGCGCACGCCATTCTGGCGGGCGGCCTGGAAAGTTACAGCCGCTCCCCGCTGCGCGCCGTGCGGCCACGAAGCGCTCAGGAGAGCCCTCAGGCCTACGAGAGGCCGCCGTTCTCGCCGTGGCCGGACCGCGACCCGGAGATGGCGGCGTCCGCCGCCGCTCTGGCGGCTGAGTTCGGCGTCACGCGCAGCGCCCAGGAGGCGTTCGCCGTCGAAAGCCATCGCAGGGCGCTCGCCGCTTCCCCCACGGGAGAGATCGCGCAACTCGACGGCCTTGGCGAGGACGCCTTCGCCCGCCGCCTCTCCCTGCGCGCCTGCGGGCGTCTGCCTGTGCTAGCGGGCGACGGCGTGCATGGCCTGACGGCCGCCACCATCGCCGTTGAGGCTGACGCCGCTGCTTGCGTGCTGGTCGTGTCGGAGGCCATGGCGGAGCGGCGGGGCTTTACGTCGGCGATCCGGCTGACTGCAGGGCGCCGTATGGGGGCGGCCCCGGAGCGCCCGGCGCTCGCGGCCGCCGCCGCCGCGAGGCCATTGATGGAAAGGTACGACGCCGGAGCGCCGCAGGTCAGCGAAATCATGGAGGCGTTCGCCGTACAGGCGGAACTGACCACGCGAGCGCTGGGGCTTGATCCCGCTTCGGTGAACAGAGGCGGGGGCGCGTTGTCGCGCGGCCATCCCATCGGCGCTTCGGGGGCCATCCTCGCCGTGCGGCTGTTTCATGAAATGCTGCGCGAGCCTCCGGGCGCTCGCGGGTTGGCGGCGATCGCCGCCGCCGGCGGCCTAGGGTCAGCGGCGCTTTTCGAGCGCGCGTGATCCGGCCAGCAGGCAATGACGCCCGGACGGCATGGCCCGGGCGTCCATGGGATGATGCTGAATTTAGTTGAGTTGGGCGACCACGAGCGTGGCCACGCCGCTGCCGATCATCCCCAGCGCATTGGCTGCGCCGCGAGACACGTCGAGACCGCGTCCACGAATGAAGGGTCCGCGATCGTTTACCCGCACCACCACGGAACGGCCGTTGGCGCGATTGGTGACCCGCAGGCGGGTGCCGAAGGGGAGAGAGCGATGCGCGGCGGTCAATCCGTTGGGATTGAAACGTTCTCCGGAAGCAGTCCGGACGCCGTGCTGGTAGTAAGAAGCTCTGACTACAGAACCGTTTGAAGTATCAGCATAAGCTGAATGCGATGCAAGTGCGATGAAAGGCGTGGCGGCCAACATGATGATTGTTGATTTCAACAGGCTATCCTTTTCGTTGTTAACGACGGATGCGCCAATAGAAGCCAAATGTGGCCTGAAAAAGATCGTTCCACGCGAAAAAGGTCGCACCCTTTGGGGATGCGACCTTTGAAATCACCAGTTCGACTTAGAAATTATGCAGATAAGCGAAAGCGCAAATCGCCCCTCAGACGTCCAGGTTCGCCACGCTGAGCGCGTTTTCCTGGATGAACTCCCGGCGGGGTTCGACAATGTCGCCCATCAGTTTCACGAAGATGTCGTCTGTGTCGGCCACGTCGCGAACGCGCACCTGGAGGAGCGAGCGCGCGTTCCGGTCGAGGGTGGTCTCCCAGAGCTGCTCGGGATTCATCTCCCCCAGGCCTTTGTAGCGCTGGATCTGCGAGATGCCTTTCTGGCCGGCGGCCATGACGGCGTCCAGCAACTGGCCGGATCCCGCCACCTTCGTTTCGTCGCCGCGGCGCATGAAGACAGCCGGGCGCCTGAAGATGTCGTGCATCGACACGGTGTGCTCATCGAGCTTTCGAGCTTCCGCAGAGGCCAGAAGTCCAGCGTCGAGCGTATGGACCTGCCGCACGCCGCGCACCTCTCGGGCGAACTGGAAGCCCGCGTTCTCGATCTTGCCTTCCCAGCCGCGCTCCGTCTCTTCCGACAGGGCGTCCAGGCGCCGCGCGATGTCGGCCGCAAGTTTGGCGGCCTCCTCGTCGCCGAGCGTCGCGATCGGCTTGAGGGCGCCGGCGATGGCGGCCTGTTCGACGGTCGTGCGGTCATAGCGCGAATGCAATTGCATCATCACCTGGCGGACGATGCGCGCTTCGTCGATCACGTTGCGCAGGTCCGCCGCGGCGCGGATTTCGCCGCCCTCGATGCGCAGCGCCGCGCCGTCGAGCCCGTTGCCGATCAGATAGTCTTCGCGGGCCCGTTCGTCCTTCAGATACTGCTCGGACTGGCCGCGCTTCACTTTGTAGAGCGGCGGCTGGGCGATGTAGATGTGGCCGCGGTCAATGAGCGCAGGCATCTGCCTGAAGAAGAACGTCAGCAGCAGGGTGCGGATGTGCGACCCGTCCACGTCGGCGTCCGTCATGATGATGATCTTGTGGTAGCGCAACTTGTCCGGATTGAAATCGTCGCGTCCAATCCCGGTGCCCAGCGCGGTGATGAGCGTCCCGATTTCCTGGGACGAAAGCATCTTGTCGAAGCGTGCGCGCTCCACGTTCAGGATCTTGCCCCGCAACGGCAGCACGGCCTGGTATTCGCGGTTGCGGCCCTGCTTGGCGGAGCCGCCGGCGGAATCGCCCTCGACGATGAAAAGTTCGGCCTTCGAGGGGTCACGTTCCTGACAGTCCGCCAGTTTGCCGGGCAGGTTGGCCACGTCCAGCGCGCCCTTGCGCCGCGTCAGTTCACGGGCCTTGCGGGCCGCTTCGCGCGCGAGGGCGGCTTCCACCACCTTGGCGAGCACCACCTTGGCTTCCTGCGGGTGCTCCTCGAACCAGTGCCCCAGCATTTCGCCCACGAGGCTCTCGACGACGGGGCGCACTTCTGACGAGACCAGCTTGTCCTTGGTCTGGGACGAGAACTTCGGGTCGGGCACCTTCACGGACAGCACGCAGGTCAGGCCCTCCCGGCAATCGTCGCCCGTGAAGTCCACCTTCTCCTTCTTGGAGACGCCCGACCGATCGGCGTAGTTCGAGACGTGACGCGTCAGCGCCGAACGAAAACCCGCCAGATGCGTTCCGCCGTCCCGCTGCGGGATGTTGTTCGTGAAGGGCAGCACGTTCTCGTGATAGCTGTCGTTCCACCACAGCGCGACTTCCACCGCAATCCGGTCGCGCTCCCCTTTGATGAGGATGGGCGCGGGGAGCAGCGGGTGCTTGGTGCGGTCGAGGTAGCGCACGAAGGCTTCCAGCCCGCCTTCGTAGTACAACTCCTCGGTCTTCACTTCGGCATGGCGCGCGTCGGTGAGAATGATGCGGACGCCCGAATTCAGGAAGGCCAGTTCGCGCAGCCGATGCTCGATCGTGTCGTAATCGAACTCGATCATCGTGAACGTTTTCGGCGAGGGCAGGAAGCACACTTCCGTGCCGCGCTTGGGCGCGCCGTCGATGGTCGGGGCGGCGCCGGTCGTCACCAGCGGAGACACCGCGTCGCCATGGGCGAACTCGATGAAGTGCTCCTTGGCGTCGCGCCAGATGCGCAGGCGCAGCCAGGTCGAGAGCGCGTTCACGACGGAGACGCCCACGCCGTGGAGGCCGCCCGAAACCTTGTAGGAATTCTGGTCGAACTTCCCGCCGGCGTGCAACTGGGTCATGATGACCTCGGCCGCCGACACGCCTTCCTCGGTATGGATGTCCGTGGGAATGCCGCGCCCGTTGTCGGTCACCGTGCAGGAGCCGTCGGCGTTCAGCGTCACCGTCACCAACGTCGCGTGCCCGCCCAGCGCCTCGTCGATGGCGTTGTCGACCACCTCGTACACCATGTGGTGCAGGCCGGAGCCGTCGTCCGTGTCGCCGATGTACATGCCCGGACGTTTGCGAACCGCATCAAGTCCGCGCAGAACCTTGATCGAATCGGCGCCGTACACGGCGGGCTCGCTGGGTTCGTTGGGCTCAGGCGAAGAGACGGCGGGTTCTGCCATGGGGCGAAATGCTCTCGTCATGCTTGAGGAAAAAAGCGTCGTCACGCTCGAATCGTGCGCGCCAATCTAGCCCGAAACGCCGCCGGAATGCACGCAATTCGGCCCCCGCGGGGGCTTTCGGCGAACGTGCGGGTAAGACTATGATTCTACTTGAAGATATATAGGGTTCAACTACGCGGGTTTGAACCCCCTAGCCGTCGTTCAGGGCGGCGATGAAGCTTTCGCCGTATTGGCCGAGCTTGCGCGCCCCCACGCCGTGGACGCGGCCCAGCTCGTCCAGCGTCTGGGGGCGCTTGGCGACCATCTCCAGCAGGGTCCGGTCCGGGAACACCATGAAGGCCGCCACGCCCTCGCCCCGGGCGAGATCGCGGCGCAGCGCCTTGAGCTTCAGCATCAGCGCAGTTTCGGCCTCCGCCAGCTCCGGCCCCTCCGTCCCTCCGCTGGCGCGCTCGCGCCGGCGCGGCCGCTCCGACTCCGCGCGCAACCGGATGTCCTGCTTGCCCCGCAGGATGTCCTCGCCTTTTTCGGTGAGCGCGAAGCCGCCATGCTCCTGGCTGGCGTAGTCGAGGGCCCCGACGGCGAACAATTGGCGGAAGACCGACGCCCAGGCGCGCTTGCTGCGGTCCTGCCCCACCCCAAACGTCTTCAGGGCGTCATGGCCATTGCGGCGGAGCGCCTCGCTGGCTGCGCCGGTGAGCAGGTCGGCGAGGTAGCCCGCGCCAAAGCGCTGGCCGGTGCGCCACACGGCCGAGAGCGCCTTCTGGGCGTCGATCCGTCCATCGTAGAGCGCCACGTCCCCCCGGCACACGTCGCACCGCCCGCAGGGCTCGGAGGCTTCGCCAAAATAGCGCAGGAGCGTCTGGCGGCGGCACTCGACCGCCTCGCACAGGCCCAGCAGGGCGCCGAGCCGCGCATGCTCGATCTGGCGCCGCTCGGGGCTGACGTCCTTCTCGTCCACCTGGCGCCGCCGCAAGGCCATGTCCTCGACGCCGTAGAGCGTGAGGGTGTCGGCGGGCAGCCCGTCGCGTCCGGCGCGGCCGATCTCCTGGTAATACGCTTCCACGCTGGCCGGCATGTCGGCGTGCGCCACGAAGCGCACGTCGGGCTTGTTCACCCCCATGCCGAACGCCACGGTGGCGACGACCACGACGCCATCTTCGCCGAGGAATCGGTCCTGGTGGCGGTTGCGCGTCGCAAGCTCAAGGCCAGCGTGATACGGCACGGCCTCGTGGCCCTGGTCCGCCAGATAGGCCGCGAGGCTTTCCGTCCCCTTGCGGGATGCGGAATAGACGATGCCGCTCTGTCCCCGCCGGCGGGACAGGAAATCGGAGATTTGCCGGCGCGGCTGATCCTTGGCGACGAACTTCAGGTCGATGTTGGGCCGGTCGAAACTGTGCAGGAAGACCTGCGGGGGCCGCGCAAACAGGCGCTCCACGATGTCCGCCCGCGTGGCGGCGTCCGCCGTGGCGGTGAACGCGATGGTCTGGACGCCCCCCAGATTGTCGACAGCGCGCCGGATGTCGCGATACTCGGGCCGGAAGTCGTGGCCCCATTGGGACACGCAGTGCGCCTCGTCGATGGCGATGCGGCGGACGTCGAATTTCGACAGCGCGGAAACCAGCCCATCCATCGCCAGCCGCTCTGGAGAGACGTACAGCAGCCGCAATTCCCCCGCCCGGATCGCCTTCCAGGTTGCGGTGGACTCTTCCTCGGTTGCGGAGGAATTCAGCGTCGCGGCGGCGACGCCCAGGGCGCGCATCTGCTGCGTCTGGTCGCGCATCAGGGCGATCAGCGGCGAGACCACCAGCGTCAGCCCGCCCTGCACGAGCGCCGGGAGTTGGTAGCACATGCTCTTGCCGCTGCCGGTGGGCATGATGGCCAGCACCGGCCCGCCGTCGAGGATAGCCCCGATCGCTTCGGCCTGCCCGGGGCGGAAATCGTCGTAGCCGAAAACGGACTTGAGCAGGCTTCGAACCTGCGGCGGCAGAGTGGACATGGGCGCCGGAATAGCATCCGCGCCTGATTCTGTCCCGCAGTCCAACGCGAAACTCATGCGCGCACGATGCGCCCGGGCGAGACGTGCAACATCGCCGCCTGCCCGGCGATGTCCGCGAAAGCCTGTGGGTCGGCTCCGGTCATCCACACCTGCCCGCCCAGTTCCGCCAGCGAGGCGAACAGCGCGGCGCGGCGGCGCGGGTCGAAATGCGCGGCGATTTCGTCGAGCAGAACAAGAGGCGCAATGCCGCTCATGCTTCGGACGAGGCGCGCATGGGCCAGCACAAGCCCCACCAGCAACGCCTTCTGCTCGCCCGTGGAGGACAGAGCGGCCTCCATGCCCTTGGGGCCATGGCGCACCACGAGATCGCTCGCCTGCGGGCCGACCAGCGTGCGTCCTGCGGCGGCGTCGCGCTGGCGGCTTTCCCGCAGGAGCCGGCGATAGGCGTCTTCCGCCGCCAGCGCGGGCTGCCCGGCGACAATGGAATCCAGCTCGCCGCGAATCGACAGGTCCGCCCAGGGAAACGGCGACGCTTCGTCGCGGGTCAGGGCGATGAGCGCGCACAGCCTGTCGAGGGTTTCGCGCCTCGCGGCCGTCACGGCGACGCCGATCTCCGCGACCTCCCGTTCAGCGGCGTCCAGCCAGCTTGCGTCGGGCGCGCGGTCCTCCAGCAACCGGTTGCGGTTGCGCAGCGCCCGCTCCAGCGCGTTCACCCGCGCCCCATGCTCGGCGTCCACCGCGAGCACAAGCCGGTCCACAAATCGTCTGCGGTCCCCAGGGGCGCCGGTGAAAAGCCCGTCCATCGCGGGGGTCAGCCACACGACCCGCACATGATCGGCGAACGCGCGGACGGAGGAGACGGGCGCCCGGTCGATGCGGAACCTGCGGGTTGCGGGGGCGTCCTGCGGATCGAGGCCCGTCCCAAGCTGGACCGTCCCCTTCTGATCTTCGATCTCCACCGAGATCGCGAATCCCCCAGCGCCTCCAATGCGCGCGCAGTCGGCAAGGTCCGCGCGGCGCAGGCCCCGGCCGGGGGTGAGCAGCGAGAGCGCCTCCAGCACGTTCGTCTTGCCGGCGCCGTTTTCCCCCGTGAGGGCGACCATGCGGGCGGCCTCCAACGCGAGATCAAGCCTCGGGTAGGACCGGAAGTCCGCAAGCATGAGCCTGCGTACGGCGACGAACGCGATGGGGGCGGTCAGGGAGCCTTCAGGATCTGACATGAGGGCGCCTGTGACACGAAACGCCGCCGGCGAAAAGTCATGGGACATGTCCCATTAATTGCCCACCTGGCAAGTGGGCAAATTTTCCCTTGCGCGCGCGTGGGATGCCGCTCTAGCATCCCCTCAACAGCGCATGAAAGCGCGCACGCGGGAGCGAGGACGTTCGCATGAGTGCAGAGCAACTACTTGTCGAAATCAGCGATTTCTGTCGCACCGCCGGGCTGGCCGAGTCGACCTTCGGCCGCGCCGCCATCAATGACGGAAAGCTTGTGGCGCGTCTGCGCAACGGCGGCCGCATCACGACCGACACATTGGACAAGATTCGCGCGTTCATGAGCAATTTCGCCTCGGACGGCCGCCAGAAGGCGCCGATCGCATTGCGCCCCGCCCCCACGCCTCCCGCCCCCCAGGCGCCCCCGCCGCCGGCGGGCGCCGGCAGCGAACTCGACCAGCAGCAGAACTTCCGGTTCTACGACAACCGCCAGAAGTACCTGATGTTCGTGAACACCTGCAGCGAGAAATGGGAAGTGGCGAACCGCATCTCGCAGGAGATCGGAAACGTCCATCCGCGCCCTCCGGCGCTGCGCCTCTTCGATGCGGGCGTGGGCGACGGCAGCGTGCTGGCGCGCGTCATGCGCTCCATGCACGACCGTCATCCCACCATGCCCTTCTACATCGTCGGCAAGGAAATCAGCCTTGAGGACGTGCGCCTCGCGTTGCAGAAGATGGTGGACCGGTTCGTCGAGCACCCCGCCACGTGCCTCGTCCTCACGAACCTGCAATACGCCAGCGCGCCCTGGCTCACCGTGAAGTCGCTCAGCGCCGCCTCCAGCCTGCTTTGGCACGAAGTGAAGCTGACGGGCGACACAAGCCATTCCTTCGAGCGCCAGATCACCGATCTAGAGCCCTTTCTGTCGCAGAACTGGAACGCGCGCGTCAGCGCGTCGGGCCATTCCGTGTACGAGCGCCCGGTCGTCCTCGTCATCTATCGCGAGGACCACAAGTTCCTTCTTGACCCGATCATCCCTCGCCAGGGGCAGACGCCCGCGAACTACGATCTCGTCATCGCCTCGCAGCCTTACCGGGCCCGCGCGAGCGTGGAATTCAAGGCCAAGCGGGTGCTGGCGCCTCTCGCCAAGGCGCTGGGGCCCGGGGGGCGCCTGATCGGCATCCATTCATGTGGGGGCGATCCCGCGATGGAGATCGTCCACAAGGTCTGGCCAGACGACAATCCGTTCGTCACCAACAACCGGCACGACCTGCTGAAACAGGTGAAACACGAATTGGGGCCAGCGGCGCGAGATTATAATTTCAACGCCAATTCGGACGCCAAGTCGCTGTTTCGATACGACATGCACACGCTGCCGAGCGAAGTGGCGGGGTCAATCGGCACCTCCACCCTGTTCGCCGCCTGGAACGCGGCTATCTATGTGGCGCAGGTCGAGGATGAGCGGCTCGCGCCCGTGGTCGCCAACAACCGTTACCTGGAGGCGACCCAGGAGGTGCTGCATCAGCACGGCGGCCTGTGGTTCCAGGACGAATCCTTCGTCATCTCGCGCCGTCGCGACTGACCGGACAGGACGCACATGTCATCCGCCAACGCCTCTCCGAACGTCTCCGCGCCCGCCGATGCGAGCGTCGAGCAGATCGCAGCCTTCATGCGCGCCTGTTCGTTCGAGGCGACGCGTCCGTCCGCGTCCGACATAGCCGGGCTCGCCAAGGCCCTGCCGCCGGGCGTGCCGGTCTATCTCACGTCCATTCCCGGCAAGCCGTTGTCGGAGTTGGTCGAGTCGTCGATGGCGGTGCGCGCCGCCGGCCTTGAGCCTGTCCCGCATCTATCGGCGAGGCACTTCGAGACGCTCGAGACCGCGGACGCCCACGTGGGCGATCTCGTCAAACGCGCGGGGGCCCGGAGCATGCTCCTCGTGGGGGGCGACATCGCGCACCCCAAGGGCGAGGTTCGCGACGCGCTTTCGCTCATTGAAAGCGGGATCTTCGAAAAGCACGGGGTCGCGCGCGTCGATCTGCCGGGTTTCCCCGATGGGCATCCCCAGATGAGCGAGGACGAGCTTGAAGCCAATCTCGTCACCAAGCTCGCCGCGCTGCAACGGCGCGGGCTCGAGAGCGAAATCGTCACCCAGTTCTGCTTCGACGCCGGGCCTGTTCTCGCCTGGATCGACTGGTTGCGCGCCCGCGGGATCAATGCGCCCGTGCGCATCGGTCTGGCGGGGCCGACCAGCCTGCTCACGTGGCTGAACTACGCGCGCAAATGCGGCGTGAAAGCCTCCGCGGAAGCTCTGGCCTCTCGCAGCGGGCTGGTGAAGCAGGCGTTCAAGGCCGTGGCTCCCGATCCGCTCATCCGCACGCTGGCGGGAGCGGTGGGTGCGGGGCGCATCCAGAACGTGCAGCCGCATCTGTTCGCCTTCGGGGGCATCGGCCAGACGGCGCAATGGGCCAAGGCGCCCATGACGGGCGCCATACGGCTCAATCGCGAAGGCGGGTTCGACGCGCTATAGCGCGCGCCCGCGCTCGCTCACACCCGCATGGGCATCAGGACGTAGAGCGCAGCCGACCCGTCACGGTCCTGCACCAGCGTGGGCGAACCGGGATCGGCCAGCTTGAAGAGCGCCGTGTCGCTGTCGAGCTGGCTGGTGATGTCCAGCAGGTACTTGGCGTTGAAGCCGATGTCGATGGGCGCGGCGTCGTAGTCCACTTCCAGCTCTTCGGTCGCCGAACCCGAATCAGGATTGGTGACGGACAACGTCAGCTTGCCGTCGGCCAGCGCCAGCTTCACTGCGCGCCCGCGTTCGGAAGAGATCGTCGAAACGCGGTCCACGGCGCGCGCGAAGGCGTCGCGCTCGACCACGAGCATCTTGTCGTTGTTGGTCGGGATCACGCGGCTGTAGTCCGGGAAGGTCCCGTCGATCAGCTTCGAGGTCAGCACGATGTCGCCGAACGTGAATCGGGCCTTCGTGGTGGACATCTCGATGGTCACGTCCGCCGAGGCGTCCTCGATGAGCTTCTGCACTTCCGCCACCGCCTTGCGGGGCACGATGACGCCCGGCATGCCTGCGGCCCCGGCGGGCGCGGGAATCTCCACGCGGGCGAGCCGGTGACCGTCGGTCGCCACCGCGCGCAGCATGGTGTGGCCGTCCACGTCCAGCGTGTGGATGAAGATGCCGTTGAGATAGTAGCGCGTCTCTTCCGTCGAGATTGCGAACTGGGTCTTGTCGATCAGCTTCTTGAGGTCGCCGGCCGGCAGGGTGAACTTGTGCGTGAGATCGCCCGCGTTCAGGTCCGGAAAGTCGGCTTCGGGCAGGGATTGAAGCGTGAAGCGGGAGCGCCCGGAGCGCAGCAGCAGCTGGCCGGAGTCCCCGGCGGCCTCCAGCGACACCTGCGCGCCCTCGGGCAGCTTGCGCACGATATCGTAAAGCGTGTGGGCCGGCAGGGTCGTGGCGCCCTTCTGGGCGGCGTCCGCCGGCACGCTTTCGGTGATCTCAAGGTCGAGGTCCGTCGCCTTCAGCAGCAGGGACGTGCCGGTGGCCTGAAGCAGGACGTTCGACAGGATCGGTATCGTGGTGCGACGTTCGACGACCCGGTGCACATGGCCCAGGGACTTGAGCAGCGCCGCTCTCTCGAGGGTGACCTTCATCGCTCCGAACCCGATCCTGACCTGACGCATAGCGCGCCGTAACGCGCCAAAGGGAGCGAACTCTGACAAGGCCATGCGCCGGGCGCAAGCCCTCAGTGGGCCGGACTGCGCGAGCGCGCAGGCAATCCCCAGATTTCGCCCTCGTGGCGCCTCTGCCGGGACGGCGTTTCCGCGAACCCCGGCGACGTTCCGTAACCGGCCTTTAATCATGCCCGGCTAGGATCGAATACCCTCCGGAAGCTGATGCTGCAATGGCCTTGGCGCCGGACCTCCGAGGCGCGAATGGCCCGACGCAAACCGCCCGCCGATCTCAGGCTGTCCGAGGAGGACAGGATCGCCGGCGGTCGCGCCAAGCCGGGACCTGCGCGCCGCAAGCGCGGCCTCCTGGCGCGCCTGTTTCTGGGGAAGGGGCGCAAAGCTTCTGGGGGCAAAGGGGAAAAAGGCGCATCGGGGCGCCGGAAGGCGCGCCGCACCTTTGCGGGGTTTCTGGTCTACTGGTCGAGCGTGGCCGCCGTCTGGGGCGTCATCGGCGTGGGCGGCGTCATCGCCTGGCACGCCGCGCACCTGCCCCCCATCGACCAGCTCGCGGTCCCAAAGCGACCGCCCAACATCGCGATCCTCGGCGAGGACGGCGCGCTGCTGGCGAATCGGGGCGACACCGGCGGGCCGGCCATCCACATCCAGGACCTGCCGCCCTACCTGCCCAAAGCGTTCATCGCGATCGAGGACCGTCGTTTCTACGCCCATTGGGGCGTGGACGTGCTTGGCGTCGGCCGGGCGCTCTGGCGCAACGCCGCTGGGGGCGGGGGCATGCAGGGCGGATCCACCCTGACCCAGCAATTGGCCAAGAACCTGTTCCTGACGCAGGAACGCACCATGTCCCGCAAGGTGCAGGAGGCGATCCTCGCCATCTGGCTCGAGCGCTCCTACTCGAAGGACCAGATCCTCGAATTGTACCTGAACCGCGTCTACTTCGGGTCCGGCGCCTACGGCGTGGAGGCCGCGGCGCAGAAATACTTCGGGCGGAGCGCCCGGCAGGTCACCCTTTCGGAAGCCGCCATCCTCGCGGGCCTCATGGTCGCCCCCTCGCGCCTTGCGCCCAACCGCAACCCCCGCGGCGCTTCCGACCGCGCCGCCCTGGTGCTGCTCGCCATGGCGCGCGACGGCGCCATCACCGAGAACATGGCCAAGCTCGCCTTGGGGCGTCCGGCCGAAGCGGTGCGCGACCCGGGCGCGGGCTCGGTCAATTACGCCGCCGACTACGTGATGGACGTCTTGGACGAGACCATCGGGGCCATCGACGAAGACATCGTCGTCTCCACGACGCTGTCCGGCCCCCTGCAGGTCGCCGCCGAGAAGGCGCTGGCGGAGGAGCTGAACCGCAACGGCGCCCGCTACGGCGTCACCCAGGGGGCTTTCGTGGGAATGGACCCTGCGGGGCAGATCCGCGCGCTGGTGGGCGGCCGCAATTACGCGGACAGCCAGTTCAACCGCGCCGTGGCGGCGCGGCGCCAGCCCGGCTCCGCCTTCAAGCCTTTCGTCTACCTCACCGCCATCGAACGCGGGCTCACGCCGGACTCCGTGCGCGACGACGCCCCTCTGAACGTGCGCGGCTGGAAACCGGAAAACTCCACCAGAGAGTATCAGGGCCCGGTCACCCTGACGCGCGCTCTGGCGCAGTCGCTCAACACCGTGGCGGTGCGACTGGCGGTCGAGACGGGGCCCAAGGCGGTGGCGGCGACCGCGCGCAAGCTCGGCGTCCAGTCGGAGATGAACGTGAACGCCTCCCTGGCGCTGGGGACCTCGGAGGTGACGCCGCTCGAGCTTGTGGCCGCCTATGCGCCGTTCGCCAACGGCGGCATCCGCATCCAGCCCCACGTGATCACGCAGGTGAAGACCGCATCGGGCAAGATGCTGTACCGCCGCAAGGGCTCAAGCTTCGGCCGCGCCGTCGAGCTGCGCCACATCGGCATGATGAACACGATGATGCAGGAGACGCTGCTCACAGGCACCGCCCGCAAGGCTGAGCTGCGCGGCTGGCAGGCCGCCGGCAAGACGGGCACCAGCCAGGATTACCGGGACGGCTGGTTCGTGGGCTACACGAGCCGCATGGTGGCGGGCGTGTGGCTCGGCAACGACGATTCCTCTCCCACCAAGCGGGTCTCGGGCGGCAACCTTCCTGCGGAAATCTGGAAAACCTTCATGCAGGAGGCTCATCGCAACGCCCAGCCCCAGCCTCTCCCGGGCGTGGGATGGCGCGATCAGCCGCTGGGGCCCCCGCCGGAAACGGAGGCCGCCATCGCCTCCGCGACGCCGCCGCTGCGCCCGGCCGCCGCCTCCGCCATCACCGGCTATCTCACCGCCGCGCCGCCTCAAGCGCCGCCCCGTCCTCCTGCCCGGCGCGCGCCGGCGGGAGACGCCCTGATCCCGCCTGCGGACGTTGGCGTGGCCACCGGCAGGGCCGCCGGAGAAAAGGGTTTCCTCGACAAGCTGTTCGGAGGCTGAAGACCCTGAAACGCAGACGCCCGGCGTTTAGCCGGGCGTCGTGTCGTCACCAATGGATCTCGAGCCGGTCTCTTGCGGGATCAGTGCAGGCTCACCGTCTGCAGTTCGTTCTCCCAGGCGTTGGCGATGGCCGCGTCCTTGGAATCCGTCAGCATGATCGGCGAGCCGTCCGCGCCCAGCAGCGCGAACAGCCGCAATCCCGGCTGGATGGACCCGACCTGCGGGAACAGGCGGGCGGCGTCTTCGGACCGGATGGCCTTCACGTAGGCGATGGATCCGTCGCCCAGATGGGCGAATTGTTCGGGGGTGAAGGGCGCCTTGCCGGACGCGCTCGTCTCGTCGATCATGGCTTTCTCCTCGTGTGGCGGCCCCAGGGGGCCCGCATGGGCGCGAACGTCTCAGTCTCGCGCGATGATGTTGATCTTCTGGACCACCCGCTCCGGCTCCGGCCGGGCGAGATCGACGGACAGAAGACCGTTGGTCAGGTCGGCGCCTTGCACCTGCATCCCTTCGGCGAGGAGGAAGGTGCGCTGGAACTGCCGCGCCGCGATGCCCCGGTGCAGGAAAACGCGCTCCTTGTCGTCCACCTGCCGTCCGCGGATGACGAGTTGGCGCTCTTCCAGCGTGACCTCGAGCTGGTCGAGCGTAAATCCCGCCACCGCGAGGGTGATGCGCAGGCGCTCGGGCGACGTCTCGGTTTTGGGCAACCGCTCGATGTTGTACGGCGGATAACCGTCCGAGGTGTTCCGCGACACGCGATCAAGCGCGCGCTCTATGTCGTCGAAGCCGAGCAGGTAAGGCGAATTCAAACTAGGGACACGTGACATTCTGCGAAGCCCTCATGAGGCGCCTCGGACCGGGACCCTTGCGGCGTCCCATGTTGGCTTCACGAAATATGGCGACCCTCGTGCCCCGTTCAAGAGGCGCCCCGCGCGCGCCTCCGTCCGGACCTCCGCCTGACTTGACCGCGCAGGGCTGGTGGGGTCGAAGTCGGCGGCTCAGGAGACGGCCCGATGCACCAGCCAGACGCACAACCCCGCCCGTCAATTTTCTACGACTATAAGGTGCACCCGTTCCGCTCCCCGCCCGCCCTGCAGGGGACCCCGGACGCCGCTTCGGTCGCCATCGTGGGGGCGGGCCCCGTGGGCCTGTTGCTGGCGCTCAGGCTCGCGCAGTTCGGCACGTGGTCGGTCGTGCTTGAGCAGGAATTGCAGGTCTCCCACGGCAGCCGCGCCATCGTGCTGACGCGACGGTCGATGGAAATCCTGCAGCAGGCCGGGGTGGCGCCGCGGTTCCTGCAGAAGGGCCTGCCGTGGGCCAACGGGCGTTCCTTCTACCGGGGACAAGAGGTCTACCGGATGGTCATGCCTCACAGCGAGGACGACCGGTTCCTGCCGGGGTTGAACCTGCAGCAGCAATACATCGAGCAATACCTCGTTGAGGCCTGCGAGGCCTCCGGCATGGTCGACATCCGCTGGGGCTCGAAGGTGATCGCCTTGCAGAACGAGCCGGGCGGCGCGACCCTGCGGGTCGATACGCCCGCCGGCGAGTACGACCTGACGGCCGATTACGCGGTTGCGGCGGACGGCGGCCGCTCGACCATCCGCCGCTTGATGGGCCTGCGCATGGAAGGCCGGGCGTACGCCGGCAATTTCGTCATCGCCGACATCGCCGCCGACCTTGGCCTGCCGACCGAGCGACTGTGCTTTTTCGATCCGGAGTGGAATCCAGGCAACAACGTGCTGGTCCATCGCGAGCCGGACGGAATCTGGCGCCTCGATTTCCGCTTGCCTGAGGGCGAGACGGCAGAGCAGGCGCTGGAGCCCGCGCGTCTGTCGGACCGGATCGACAAGATCCTGGCGATGCTCGGCAAGCCCGCGCCCTGGAAGCTCGACTGGGCCACCGTCTACACGGCCAACACCCTGACCCTGCCGGACTATGTGGTCGGCCGGGTGATTTTTGCCGGCGACGCCGCCCATCTGCTGCCGATTTTCGGCGTGCGCGGCGCGAACACCGGCGTCCAGGACGCCGACGCTCTCGCCTGGCGCCTCGCCATGGCGGCGCGGGGCGCGCCGGCAGGGCTGTTGGCGACCTATTCCCATGAACGCGTGCAGGCCGCGCGGGAAATCTGCGAGGAGGCGGGCAAGAGCACCCGTTTCATGACGCCGCCCACGGAAGGGTTCGCGCTGATGCGGGACGCGGTGCTGTCCCTGACGTTGAGCGAGGACTTTCCGAAGGACCTGCTGCACTGGCGCACGTCGCGGCCGCATTTTTATGCGGATTCACCGCTGAACTCCTTTCCGGAGGAGAACGCCGCTTTCGCGGGCGGACCTGGCTGCGGCGAGCCTTTGGCCAATGTGAGGATTGGGCCTGACGACTTTCTCCTGGACCATCTGACGGAGCCGGGCTTTCACCTCATCGCGTTCGCGTCCAGCGCCGAAGCAGGCCCCGATCTCGCGGATTTCCTGCGCGCTTGCGAGCCCCTGCCGCTGATGCGCGTGCTGGTCGCGCCCGCTTTCGGCGAGGACCTGCGGGCGCTGGCGGACGTCTGCGTGGCGGATCCGCAAGGGCGCGTCGCCGCAAGATACGCCGCGAACGCCGGGACGGCCTATCTGGTGCGGCCCGACGGGCACGTGTGCGCGAGATGGCTCAGCGCCGGCGCGGACGACGTGTCCCACGCCTTCGCGATCGCCGCAGGAGCAGCGTCATGAACCCTCAAACCTCCACTTCCAGGCCGCTGATCCCCAAGCGCCTCGACAACGCCGGCCTCGAACACGCCTATGACCTCATCGCTGAGGCCATGGACGCCGCGCCGCCGGAAAAGCGCACGCTGTTCCTCGCCAAGCTCGCCTTCGTGCTCGCCAACCTGGTCGGCGACGACCGGCAGGTGGCGCAGGCCGTCGAGGCGGCCAGCCGGGACCTCTGAGGCGCGGCGCCCAAACGCGGACGCAAAGGTTCAGATTTGCGTCCGCGCGGGATCGTGGCAGACTGTCGCAACTGACGGAGGAACCACATGGCCCGTCCCGCCCGCCGTTCATGGATCGCCGCCCTCGCCTGCATGCTGGCCGCAACCCTCGTGGCGCAGCCGAACGCGATCGCGAAGGACGGTTCGCTGGACGTGGACGTGGAATTGGTGCTCGCCGTGGACATTTCCTACTCCATGGACCCTGACGAGCAGCGGCTGCAGCGCGAGGGCTATATCCAGGCCCTCGTCTCGCCCCAGTTCCTGAACGCGCTCAAGTCGGGGCCGTATGGGCGCATCGCGGTCGCGTACCTCCAGTGGGCGTCGCAGATGGACCAGGACGTGTTGCTGCCCTGGACGGTGATCGACGGACCTGAAAGCGCGCAGCGCGTGGCTGAACGGCTGACCGAAGCGCCCTACCGGCGCGCCCAGCGCACCTCGATTTCCGGCGCCATCGATTCGTCCATGAAGCTCTTCGAGGGCAACGGCATGAACGGCCTTCGCCGGGTCATCGACGTCTCGGGCGACGGCACCAACAACAGCGGCCGTCCCGTGGCCCTTGCGCGCGAAGAGGCTGTCAATCAGGGCGTGATCATCAACGGCCTGCCGCTTTTGGTGAGGCCGTCCTCGTGGGGCTTCAACGACATCGCCAATCTCGACGAGTATTACGAGGATTGCGTCATCGGCGGCGTGGGCGCATTCTCGATTCCCATCCGGGACCGCACGCAATTCATCGAGGCGACCCGCACCAAACTCGTGCAGGAAATCGCCATGGCGCCGCCCCCCGCTCGTCTCCTCTGGGGCGAGCCCCTGATCCAGAAGGCTCAACAGCGCGAACCGCGCGTCAATTGCATGGTGGGCGAGTCCCTCTGGCGCAATCGCTGGGGCAACTGACCGACATGAATCGTCGCCCCGCGCTGCGCCTGCGCGCAGCAGCCTTGTCGCTTGCGATCTCGTTAGCCCTCGCTCCCGCGCCTCTCCTGGCCGAACAGGCCGTTCAGGACCTGCAAGCTCCCCAGGCCCCGCAGGTCCTGGGCGCGCCCAAGGTCGCCGAGGCGCCTCAACCCATCATCGCCGGCTGGGCGCGCGCCCTGCCGGTGCTGGCGGCCAACGGAATGGTCGCCAGCCAGGAGGCGCGGGCTTCGCGCATCGGCGTCGACGTCCTCCGACGCGGCGGCAACGCCGTGGATGCGGCCGTCGCGGTGGGCTTCGCGCTCGCCGTCACCTTGCCGCGCGCGGGCAATCTGGGCGGCGGCGGCTTCATGCTGGTGCGTCTGGCGGCGCAGAAGAAATCCATCGCCATCGACTATCGCGAGACGGCCCCCGAGGGCACGACCCGCGACGTCTTCCTGGACGCGAAGGGCGATTTCGAACCGGAGCGCTCGCAATCCAGCGGGTTGGGCGTCGGCACGCCGGGCACGGTCGCGGGACTGGCGCTGGCGCACGCGCGCTATGGCTCTGGCAAGCTGACCCTTGCGCAGCTCATCGAGCCCGCTGTCGCGCTCGCCCTGGAGGGCGTCGTGGTGGAGGACGACCTGGCCGATTCGCTCCCGCAGGCGGCGGCCCGGCTCGGCCGCTATCCCTCCTCGCGCGCCATCTTCTTCCGGGACGGGACGGAGCCGCTGCGGCGCGGCGACAGGCTGGTGCAGAAGGACCTCGCCGCGACCCTTCAGGCCATCGCGGCGGGCGGGCCGGACGCGTTCTACCAGGGGCCGCTCGCCGACAAGCTGGCGCAGGCCGTGCAGCGGGCGGGGGGCCGCATGACGACGGCGGACATGAGCGCCTACCGGGCCATCGAGCGCGAGCCCGTGACGGGCGCGTTCAGGGGCCGCGAGATCGTCTCCATGCCGCCGCCCTCGTCAGGGGGCGTCCACGTCATCCAGCTCCTGAACATCCTCGAGGCCTACCCGCTGGCCTCGTTCGGGCATAACTCCGCCCAGACCCTGCATCTCATGGCGGAAGCGATGAAGCGTGTCTACGCGGACCGCGCGGAGCATCTGGGCGATCCGGACTTCGTGAAAGTGCCGACGCGCGGCTTGCTGTCGAAAGCCTACGCGGCCAAGACGCGCGAGGATATCCTGCCCGACAAGGCGCGCCCCTCCGACGAGATCGGGCCGGGCCAGCCGGGTCCCTACGAGAGCGACCAGACCACCCATTACTCGGTGGTGGACGCGCAGGGGAACGCGGTCGCCAACACCTACACGCTCAACTTCTCCTACGGCCTCGGCCTCGTGGCGGAGGGAACGGGCGTTTTGCTCAACAACGAGCTGGACGACTTCGCGGCGCGGCGCGACGCGTTCAACGCTTACGGAATGCTGGGCGGGGAGGCCAACGCGCCCGGAGCCCGCAAGCGTCCGCTGTCGTCCATGAGCCCCACCATCGTGCTGAACAACGGCGAAGTGGAGCTTGTCACCGGGTCGCCGGGCGGCTCGCGCATCATCACCATCGTGCTTCAGTCGATCCTCAACGTGCTCGAACATGGAATGAACGTCGCGGAGGCCGCAGGCGCCGTGCGCATGCATCATCAGTGGAAGCCCGATGAATTGCGCATCGAGCGCGGCCTGTCTGTGGATACGATCCGCCTGCTCGAAGGCAAGGGCCACCACGTGCGCGTGCAGCCCACCATAGGCTCGCTGCAGACGATCCATCGCGCCGGCGGCATGCTGATGGGCGCGAGCGATACGCGCCAGCGCGGCGGCGCCGCCGTCGGCTATTGACGCGCTTGGCCTAAAGCCAAGAGGCGCCGCTGGCCGTGGGTTCGAGACCGAGGCGCCGCGCCACGCTGGCGCCTATGTCGGCGAAGGTCGCGCGCGCGCCAAGGTTCGCGCCTTTCGCGCCCGGCTCGTAAGCCAGCACCGGCACGTTCTCGCGCGTGTGGTCCGTGCCGCGCCACGACGGATCGTTGCCGTGGTCGGCCGTCACGACGCACAGGTCTCCGGGCCGCAGCAGCGGCAGGAACGCGCCGAGCCGCGCGTCCAGCCGCTCCAGCCCCGCGGCGTAACCAGCAACGTCTCGGCGGTGTCCGTAGTCGGTGTCGAGATCGACGAAATTGGCGAACGCCAGTCCGCCATCCGGCAGGCGCGCAAAGGCCTTCGACATCTTGTCGAAGAGGTCCATGTCGTCGGAGCCCTTGATTTCCTCCCCGGTGTTTCGGTGGTCGAAGATGTCGCCGATCTTGCCAACGCTCACGATGGCCCGCCCGGCTTGCGCGGCGCGGTCGAGCACGTTGCCGGCGGGGGCCGGCATGGCGAAATCCTTGCGGTGCGGCGTGCGCTTGAAGCTTGCCCGGTCGCGCCCCACGAACGGCCGCGCGATCACCCGGCCGATGCGCAGCGGATCGACGAGCCGGCGCACGACGCCGCAGAGTTCGTACAGCCGCGCCAGCCCGAAGGCCTCCTCGTGGGCTGCGATCTGCAGTACGGAATCGACGGAGGTGTAGAGGATCGGCTTGCCTGTGCGCAGGTGCTCTTCGCCAAAGTCCTCGATGATCGCGATGCCTGTCGCGTGCGTATCGCCCAGCACGCCTGGCAGCGCGCCCTCGCGGACGATCGCCGCCACCAGGTCGGCGGGCAGCGCAGGGGTGTTGTGCGCGAACACCCCGAAAGGCGTCAGCAACGGCGCGCCCGCAAGCTCCCAATGCCCGGACGGCGTGTCTTTTCCGCGCGAGACTTCCGCCGCGCAGCCATACGACGCGCCCGCGCGCGGGGTGCGCGAGAAGCCGGGCGGCAGCGCGCCGGCGGACGTTTCCGCCGCCAGCCCCAGGCCCAGAGAATCGAGGGTCGGCGCCCGCAAGGGGCCGCTGCGGAACGGCGTGTCGCAGGCGCCCGCCGCGCAGGCCTGCGCGATATGCCCCAGCGTATCGGCGCCGGAATCGCCGAAGTCTCCGGCGTCACTGGCCCCGCCGCATCCAAGCGAATCGAGGACGATGATGACGGCGCGCGCCATCTACTGCCGGACGGCGCCGGAGACGTCGGCTTCGATGTCGAACGCGGCGGCGAACAGCGCGCGCGTATACTCGTTCTTCGGCGCGGCGAAGACGTCTGCGGCGACGCCTTGCTCGACCACTTTACCCTGGCGCATGACGATGATGTCCGATGCGAGCGCTCTCACGACCTTCAGATCATGGCTGATAAACATGTACGCAAGCTTACGCTTGCTCTGCAGGTCGCGCAGCAGGTCCACGATCTGCGCCTGCACGGACATGTCCAGCGCTGACGTCGGCTCGTCCAGCACTACGAATTTCGGCTCCAGCGCCATGGCGCGCGCGATCGCGATGCGCTGGCGCTGGCCGCCTGAGAACTCGTGCGGATACCGGTCCATGGCGGCTGGATCGAGGCCCGTGTCGGCCAGCGCGCGCGCGACGATTTCGCGCGTCTGCCGATAGGACAGCGACGGGTTCTGAACGCTCACGCCTTCGGCGACGATCTCCGCGATGGACATGCGCGGGGACAGCGAGCCGAACGGATCTTGAAAGACCACCTGCATGTCGCGCCGCAGGGGCCGCATCTCCTGGGAGCCCAGCCCGTCGATGCGCTTGCCCAGAAACGCGATGGGGCCCTCGGAGCGAATGAGCCGGAGCAGCGCCAGCCCCAGCGTCGTCTTGCCTGAGCCCGATTCTCCCACGACGCCGAGCGTCTGCCCTTCGCGCACGTTCACCGATACGCCGTCGACGGCCTTGATGTGCCCCACGGTCTTGCGCAGGAACCCGCGCCGGATGGGGAACCACACCTTGAGATCGTCGGCCTGCGCGACGCTTGGCGCCGTGAGGTCGGACAGGGGCGCGTGCCCCTTGGGCTCGGCGGCCAGCAGCATCTTCGTGTAGGGATGCTGGGGATTGGCGAAGATCTCCGCCACCGGGCCCGCCTCGACGATGCGGCCTTTCTGCATGACGCACACGTCGTCCGCGATCTTGCGCACGATCCCAAGGTCATGGGTGATGAACAGCATCGCCATGCCGAGACGGCTCTGCAGATCCTTCAAAAGCTTCAGGATTTGCGCCTGCACGGTCACGTCGAGCGCCGTGGTGGGCTCGTCGGCGATGAACAGCGCGGGGCGGTTGGCGAGCGCCATGGCGATCATCACGCGCTGGCGCTGGCCGCCGGACAATTGGTGCGGATAGGCGCCGAGCCGCGAAGCGGGATCGGGAATGCCCACCTCCGCCAGCAACTCCACGATGCGCGCGTTGATCTTCTCCGCGCCGCGCGCGCCGTGAAGGTGCAGGATTTCGCCAATCTGCTGCGCGATGGTGTGCAGCGGGTTGAGCGACGTCATGGGTTCCTGGAACACCATGGTGATTTCATTGCCGCGCACGCTCCGCAGCTTCGCCTCGTCGGCGCGCAGCAGGTCCTCGCCGTCGAAGAGCACGGCGCCGGATGGATAGACCGCCGACGTGGAGCCCAGCAGGCGCACGATGGAGAGCGCCGTGACGGACTTGCCGGAGCCCGATTCCCCCACAAGCGCCAGCGTGCGCCCGCGCTCCAGCGAGAACGAGACCCCCTCCACCGCGAGGGTTTCCTTGCCGCCCTGCCGGAAGGCGATCGAGAGGTCGCGGACTTCCAGGAGCGGATGGGGCTTTGAGGCTTGGGACATCGTTTGGGTCACATCCTCACGCGAACGTCTTGCGCGGATCGAAGGCGTCGCGCACCGCCTCGCCGATGAAGATCAGCAGCGACAGCATCAGGGCGATCACGGTGAATCCGGTGAGACCAAGCCATGGCGCCTGCAGGTGAGACTTGCCTTGCAGCAGAAGCTCGCCCAGCGAGGGCGAGCCCGGCGGCAGGCCGAACCCCAGGAAGTCGAGCGAGGTCAGCGTGGTGATGGACGCGTTGAGCACGAAGGGCAGGAAGGTCAGCGTCGCCACCATGGCGTTGGGCAGCAGATGGCGCACCATGATCTTCGCGTTCGAAAGCCCCAGCGCGCGCGCGGCGTTGACGTACTCGAAATTGCGCGCCCGCAGGAACTCCGCGCGCACCACGTGCACCAGCGACACCCACGAGAACAACAGCAGGATGCCCAGCAGCACGAAGAAACTCGGCGTGATGATCGAGGACACGATGATGAGCAGGTAGAGGTGCGGCAACGACGACCAGATCTCGATGAAGCGCTGGAACACCAGATCGACCCAGCCGCCGAAATAGCCCTGCACGGCCCCGGCGAAAATGCCGATCACCGACGAAAAGCCCGCCAGTATCAGGCCAAACAGCACCGAGATGCGGAAGCCGTAGATGAGCCGCGCCAGCACGTCGCGTCCCTGGTCGTCGGTGCCCAGCCAGTTCCATTCCAGGTCGCGGCAGGAGCCGTTGACGATCCCGCGCTTGACGGCGATCGGGGCGCACTGCTCGTCGGCCAGCATCCACGTCGGGGGCGAGGGGGCAGGGGTCGGCAAATCGTAGTTATGTGTGACGTAGGAGAAGCGCACGGGCGGCCACAGCATCCAGCCGTTGGCCTCGATTTCCCTGGCGATGACCGGATCGCGATAGTCGGTTTCCGCCAGGAAGCCCCCGAACTTCTCCTCCGGATACGTCTTGAACACCGGGGCGAGCAACTCGCCCTTGTAGGACACGAGAATGGGCCGCTCGTTGGCCAGGAACTCCGCGCCCAGCGAGAGAACGAACAGGACGAGGAAGATCCAGAACGACCAGTAGCCGCGCCGGTTCGCCTTGAAGTTGGCGAGGCGGCGCTGGTTCATCGGCGTGAGGCGCAGGACGCCGCCCTGCGGCAGCGGCGGCGCAAGCCCGGCGGCGGCTTCCTTCCGGTCAAGCATGGCGGCGGGGGCGCTCACGTCAGACCTCCCGCGTTTCAAAGTCGATGCGCGGATCGATCCACGTATACGTGAGATCGGAGAGCAGGTTCACCACCAGGCCCAGCAGCGAGAAAATGTAGAGGTTCGCGAACACCACCGGGTAATCGCGGTTGACGATGGACTCGAACGACAGCAGCCCAAGCCCGTCCAGCGTGAAGATGTTCTCGATCAGCAAGGAGCCTGTGAAGAAGGCGTGGATGAACGCGCCCGGGAATCCCGCGATCACGATCAGCATGGCGTTGCGGAACACGTGTCCGTACAGCACCTGCCGTTCCGTCAGCCCCTTCATGCGCGCTGTCTGCACGTATTGCTTGCGGATTTCGTCGAGGAACGAGTTCTTGGTCAGGAACGTCGAGGTCGCGAACGCCCCGATGGCCATGGCGGTGACGGGCAGGGCGATGTGCCAGAAGTAATCGGCGACTTTGCCCAGCAGCGACAGCTCCTGCCAGTTCTCCGAAGTCAGCCCGCGCAGCGGAAAGATCTGCCAGAAGGATCCGCCGGCGAACACGACCACCAGCAGCACGGCGAACAGGAAGCTGGGAATCGCATAGCCGATGATGACTACGGCCGACGTCCATGTGTCGAAGGGCGTGCCGTCCGAGACGGCCTTCCTGATCCCCAGCGGAATCGAGATGGCGTAGGACAGCAACGTCATCCAGAGGCCGAGCGAGATGGAGACAGGCAGCTTCTCCTTGATGAGCTGCAGGACGGGCGTGTCGCGAAAGAAGCTCTTGCCGAAATCGAACGCCGCGTAATCGCCCACCATCTTGATGAAGCGCTCATGGGCGGGCTTGTCGAAGCCGAACTGCCGGTTCAATTCCTCCACGAGCTTCTGGTCGAGGCCTTGCGCGCCGCGATAGCCGGTGTCGGAGGCCTGCATCTGGCTGGAGCCGATGTCCGACGCGCCGCCGCTGAAGCGCCCGGTGGCGCTTGAATCCATGCCCTGCAATTGCGCCATGATGCGCTCGACCGGCCCGCCCGGCGCGAACTGCACGATGGCGAACGAGATCAGCAGGATTCCCAAAAGCGTCGGGATCATCAGCAGGATTCGGCGGGCGATGTAGGCGGGCATCGGCTGGGGGTGTCCTCACAGGTTCCGGTGGCGGGAATCGTCAGCCCGGATAGCCGATCTTGCGCGCCTTGTCGGCGTCCCACCACCACAGGTCCGGCGCGCCGGTGCCGTAGCGCGGCGTCTTTTCCGGCCGGCCGAAGACGTCCCAATGGGCGATGAGCGAGCGGTCCTTGTACCACATGGGCACCCAGTAGCGCCCCGCCCGCAGCAGGCGGTCGAGTACGCGCGCCGCCACGTTGAGCTCGGCCCGCGTCTGCGCCCGGGCGATCTTTTCCACGATCGCGTCGATGGCCGGGCTGGAGATGCCGCCGAGGTTTCGCGAGCCGGGCGTGCGGGCGGACTGGGACGTGTAGATGTTGCGCAGGCCCTCGCCGGGCGTCAGGGAGCCGCCGAGCGCCATGGTGACCACGTCAAAATCGAAATTGTCGAGGCGGCGCTTGTATTGCGCCGCGTCCACCTGCCGGTACGTGCTCTCGATGCCCAGCCGCTTGAGGTTGGCCTGGAAGGGTTCCGTGTGCGGCTTGAGCGCGCCCGACGAATCGAGGAACTCCACTTCGAACGGCTGTCCGTCGGGCAGCCGCAGGCGGGTGCCGTCCCGCTTGCAGCCGGCCGCCGTCAGCAACTCGCTGGCGCGCCGCAACAGCGTGCGGTCCGATCCAGAACCGTCCGAGACGGGCGGCACCCATGGTTCCCCCAACGCTTCGTCGGGGATCTGGCCCCGGAAGGGCTCCAGCAGCGCGAGTTCCTCAGCGCTGGGCTTGCCGGTCGCCTTCAGGTCGGAGTTTTCGAAATAGGACGTGAGCCGCTGGTAGGCGGAATACATGATGTTGCGGTTCGTCCACTCGAAGTCGAACGCATAGCTGAACGCCTCGCGGATGCGCGGGTCGGCGAACTTCGGACGGCGCGTGTTGAAGAACCAGCCCTGGGTGCCCACCGGCGCGCCGCTCGGCAGTTCGACGCGCTTCACGCGCCCGTCCCGCACGGCGGGAAAATCATACCCGGTGGCCCAGAAGCGCGCCGTGTACTCCTCCTGAAAGTTCATCTGGCCGGACTTGAAGCCCTCGAAGGCGATCTGGCGCTCGCGATAATATTCGTACCGGATGCGGTCGAAATTGTTGGTCCCGACGTTCACCGGCAGAGCCGCGCCCCAGTAATCGGGCACGCGCTCGAATTCGATGTAGCGGCCCTGTTCGAACCGCCCGACCCGGTAGGGCCCCGATCCCAGCGGGGCTTCCAGCGTCGAGGCCTCGAAGTCGCGCCCCTTCCACCAGGCCTGCGAGAACACCGGCAGGCCGGTGACGAACAGGTGCGCGTCGCGGCCGCGCTCGGGCGCAAAACGCACGATCAGCACGTCGTCGCTCTCGGCTTGCGCGCCGGCGAAGTCGCGCAGCAACATGCGGTAGAGGGGGTGGCCCTTTTCCTTCAGGACGCCGAACGAAAAAGCGCAGTCGCCCGCCGTCACCCTCGAGCCGTCGTGAAAGCGCGCCTCGGGGCGCAACTGAAAGCGGTAGGTGAGCTTGTCGGGCGAGACGCGGACGGAACGCGCCAGCAGGCCGTAGACGGAGCCGGGCTCGTCGGCCGTGCCGGACATCAGCGTGTCGAACGTGCCTTCCATGCCGGCGGCGCCGTCGCCCTTGAACGAGAAGATGTTCATGGTGTCGAAGGTTTCGAAATTCTGGTTGCCGCTGGTGTTCTTGATCTGCAGCCGCAGAATTCCCCCCTTGGGGGCCTCCGGGTTCACATAGGGGTAGTGCTTGAAGTCCGGCGGCATGGCGAGTTCGCCGAACGTCGAGAGCCCGTGTCGTTCGATCTCGCCGGACGCCGCGTCCGCGGCGGACTGCGCGCGCGCGGACACGGGCGCCAGCGCCGCCGCGAGGACGCCAGAGCCAAGTTCCAGTGCCCTGCGGCGCGTGATCGTCATGAGAGCGTCGATCCCTGATCGGGCGCAAATGCCCGCTGCGATGATTCGCCGGGATTATGTCCCTTTTTCGAGGCGCCGCCACCTCGGCGCGACGGCCCACGAAAAAGGCCGGTCCTTTCGGACCGGCCTGACGTCGCGCGATGCGAGAACGTTGACGACTATGTTACTTCGCCGGGAGGGGCGCAGGGCTGCCGGCGAGCGAGCGCAGGTAGGCGAGGATGTCGCCGCGGCGGCCTTCGTTCTTTTCGCCCGCGAACGCCATCTTGGTGTTGCTGGCGTAGCCCTTCGGGTTCGTGATGAACTGGTTGAGGTGCTCGAACGACCAGGTCTGGTCGGACTTCGACTTTTCCTGCAGCGAGCTGGAATACGCGAAGCCCGCCACGCCGGCGATCGGACGATTGACCACGTTGTACAGGGTCGGGCCCTGCTTCACGGCCGCGCCTTCCTCGAAATTGTGGCAGACGCCGCACGCGGCCTTGGCCGTGGCCGCGCCCTTCGCGGGGTCGGCGCTGGCGAGGAGATCGGCGACGGGGGTGGCGGCCGCCGCCGCGGCCGGGGCGCCGCCCTTGGCGGCCGCTTCGGCGACCGGGAGGTCGTAGCCGGGCGTGTGCGGCTTGTGCGGATGGAAAATCATGCCGGAGAAAATGCCGAGCCCCATGAGGAACAGCAACGTACCGAGGACCGCCCCGGCGATCTTATTGAACTCGAAGGAATCCATCATGTCCTGTAGGCTCCGCCCCTGATCCCGGCCAGGAAAGCGCCGCGCACGGGAGTCCGCTGCGAGAGCGGGGCGCGGCAAGTCGCCGCGTTGGATACAGGGATTGCGCCCCGCTTGGCAACACGTAATAACCTCCCCGCCCTTGCTACCTTTTGACGCCCGCCCGCGCGGGACAGCCCGAGCAGCGTTTCGTGAAACCCATCGTCCTCGTGCCCGCCCGCATGGCCTCGACGCGCCTGCCTCGCAAACCGCTCGCCGACATCGCCGGCGAACCGATGATCGTGCATGTCTGGCGCAGGGCCTGCGAGGCGGACGTCGGTCCGGTCATCGTCGCCGCCGACGCGCCGGAGATCGTCGCCGCCGTGGAGGCCGCCGGAGGGCGCGCCGTGCTCACCAACCCGGATCATCCGTCAGGGTCCGACCGCATCATGGAGGCGATCGGCCTCATCGATCCGGACGGATCCTACGACGTGGTGGTGAACGTGCAGGGCGACCTTCCCACCATCGAGCCCCGATCGGTGCGCGCGTCTCTGGAGCCGCTCGCCGATCCGGCGGTCGACATCGCCACCCTGGCGGCCGTCATCGCCCGCGACGAGGAGCGCCACGATTCCAACGTGGTGAAGGTGGTCGGGTCGCACCTCGGCGCCTCCCGTCTGAGGGCGCTGTATTTCACCCGCGCGTCCGCCCCGTGGGGCGAGGGTCCGCTGTTGCATCACATCGGCCTCTACGCTTACCGGCGCGCCGCCCTGGCGCGTTTCGTCGCCCTGCCCCCGTCGCCGCTCGAGATTCGCGAGCGGCTCGAGCAATTGCGCGCGCTGGAGGCCGGCATGCGCATCGACGTGCAGATTGTCGACGCCGTGCCGCTGGGAGTCGACACCCAGCACGACCTCGACCGCGCCCGGGCGCTGCTCGCGCCGTCCATTTGATTGACAGGTTGACGCGCGTCGCCCTCTTCTGCCGGCGCGCCATGGAGTTCGGAACATGCCTGAGACGGTCAAGAAGGTCATCGCCTACCAGGGCGAGTCGGGCGCCAATTCCCACATCGCCTGCAAGGCGGTCTATCCCGATTGGGAGCCGCTCGCGTGCGCGACGTTCGAGGATGCGCTGGCGGCCGTTTCGGACGGCGCGGCGGGGCTGGGCATGATCCCCATCGAGAACTCGATCGCCGGCCGGGTGGCGGACATCCACCATTTCCTGCCCGGTTCCGGCCTGCACGTCATCGGCGAATACTTCCTGCCGATCCACTTCCAGCTCATGGCCGTCAAGGGCGCGTCGCTGGCCACCATCAAGACGGTGCACAGCCACATCCACGCGCTGGGCCAATGCCGCAAGATCACCCGCAAGCTGGGGCTCGCTCCCATCACGGCGGGCGACACGGCGGGCGCTGCGCGCGAGATCGCCGAGTCGCAGGACCCCACGCAGGCCGCGTTGGCGCCCGCGCTGGCGGCGGAGATCTACGGCCTCGACATCCTCATGCGCGACGTGGAGGACGAGCGCCACAACACCACCCGCTTCGTGATCCTGTCGCGCCGCGCCGACTGGGCCAAGCCTCAGAACGGCCCCACGGTCACGACCTTCGTGTTCCGCGTGCGCAACGTGCCGGCGGCCCTCTACAAGGCGCTGGGCGGCTTCGCCACCAACGGCGTCAACATGACGAAGCTCGAAAGCTACATGGTGGAGGGCGAGTTCTCGGCGACCATGTTCCTGGCGGACGTGGAGGGGCATCCGGAGGATCCCGCGCTGGCGCGCGCGCTGGAGGAACTGGCGTTCTTCTCGCGGGAAGTGCGCGTGCTTGGCGTCTACCCGGCGAGCGACTTCCGCCGCATGGCGCAGGAGCAGGCCTGAGGCGGCTCCGACGGGAGGCTCATGCCTCCCGGCCCAGCGCGCGGTCGAAGCCGCCGAAGCGCCAGGCCAGAGCCGACGCGCCCCAGGCCAGCATGAACAGCCCGACGATCACGAAGCCCAGCACGTCGAACCGGTCGCGCACCGCCCCCACAAGGTCCCATACGCCCCCGCTCAGGTTCATGCGCTCGGCGATGAGGCCCAGCGCCTGAAGCATGCCGATCACCAGCGCCACGAAGGCCGACATGGCCGTGACGGTCAGGTTGTAGAACAGCTTGCGGGCCGGCTTCACGTAAGCCCATTCGTAGGCGCCCAGCATCAGCGCGCCGTCGGTGGCGTCGGCCAGCGCCATGCCGGCGGCGAACAGCGCCGGAAACACCATCACGGTGGAAAGCGAAACGCCGTCGGAGGCGGTCGCGGCCGTCATGGAGAACAGCCCGATGGCAGTGGCTGTGTCGAACCCCAGGCCGAAGAGGAAGCCCAGCGGATACATGTGCCAGCTCTTCGAGATGAGCGCGAACAGCGGCCGCAGCACGCGGGCGAGGAAACCGTGCTTGGCCATCAGGGCGTCCACGTCCTGCTCGTGGTAGCGGCCGGTGCGCCGCGCCTCCCGGTAGGCGGCCAGCACGCCGAGGAAGACCAGCAGGTTGAAGGCCCCGATCACCAGAAGGAAGCTTGAGGACACGAACGTCCCGATCAGCCCTCCGACCTCCCTGAACCCCTCCAGCTGGTCCTTCACCCCAAGGGCGAAAAAGCCGATCAGCGCGCACGCGACCGCCACCACGGTCGAATGGCCGCACGCGAACCAGAAGCCCACCGTCACCGGACGCCGGCCCTGTGTGATCAGCTTGCGGGTTGCGTTGTCGATGGCCGCGATATGGTCGGGATCGACCGCGTGGCGCAGGCCCAGGACCCAGGCGAGGAAGGCGGTTCCCAGCAGGGCGGGCTGGTCGCGGAGGGCCCCGAGGGCCCAAATCCACGCGAGGACGTTGGCGCAGCCCAGAAGGGCGTAGAGCGCCATGATCCTTCGGGGCAGGCTCGCACGCCCGTCATCCCCGGGATCGCTGACCAGATCCGTCACCAAAGCCATCAGCGCTCCCCGGCGCCTGAGCGCCTGCCCCGGTTTAAGAGGTTTCGGCCATTTCTTAATACCGGATGTTCTTACGGGGGCGGCGGCGGCGCCGTCAATCGGCGAATCGGGGCCGGCGTTCCGCTCAGAACTGCGGCGCGGCGCCGTCCGCCCAGTCGCGCACCAGCCGGTGCGCGATGGCGATCGGGTTGGGGGCGAGCAGGCCGTCGGGATGCCGGCCCTCGAACATGGCTTTCACCTCAGCTCGGGAGAACCAGCGGCAATCCTCAAGCTCGGCGCGGTCGATCTCGATTTCGTGGCTGACCGCCTCGGCGATGCAGCCTATCATGATCGAGGCCGGAAACGGCCACGGCTGCGATGCGTGGTAGGCGACGCGGCCCACCTGGATCGCCGATTCCTCGCGGATTTCACGCCGCACGGCGCCCTCGATGGTTTCGCCCGGCTCCAGGAAGCCCGCGAGCGCGGAATACATGCCCTTGTTGAAGCGCGGCTGGCGACCCATCAGGCAGGAATCGCCCCGCACGGCCAGCATGATGACCACCGGGTCCGTGCGGGGAAAATGCATGGCCCTGCAGGCCGGGCAGTCCCGCCGCCATCCAGCGCTCGAAACCTCCGAGCGCACCCCGCAAGCGCTGCAGAACCGGTGCCGCGCGTGCCAGTAGAGCACGCTCTTGGCTTGCCCCAGCAGGCCGATGCGCTCGGGCGCCAGCAGCCCCTCGACGGCGACGGCGCGCAGGTCGTGGACGATCAGGTCGGGCCGGCCGGGGACCACCAGTTGATTCGTGTCCACCAGCGCGCCCTCGTCGGGCTGTTCGCGCACGACCAGCGCTTCGTCGGCGAGCAACTGGGCGAAATACGCCCGCTCCGAATCGCGGCCCAGCAGGACGGTCTCGCGCAGGGCGCCGAGCCCGTGCGCCTCCTCGCGGGTGAACAGGGCCTCGTAGCCGGCGCCCGTGAGCCGCAGGATGGGCTTGTCGCGGCCCACCACGACGAAGCGCGTCGAGGGGTGCTCCATCAGTCCCGCCACATGGGCCGGGTCGTCGCGTCGCTCCGACAGACGGTCGAGGGGGTTGATCGCGTAGCCTGTGCGGGCGGACGCTTCGGGGGTGGCGAGGCTCATGGGCTGGGCTCTGGATTGGCGTTTCTGGTCGTTCGCGGCGATTCGTGCGCCCAGTGTAATGGCCCGCGTGCGCCAGCGCTTGCGAAACCGCCGCCGGACTGCCAAATAGAGCCCGGGAGGTTGGCGGTGGACGTTCCACTCGCCAACCGGGTCAGGTCCGGAAGGAAGCAGCCCTAACGAGATCGGGCGGGTCTCTGTCCAGCCTCCCACCTTTTCACGCGGCGCCTCGTCGCGCATCGCCGCCGGCCCCGCGCCGCTTCGGCCCGGCGGGGCATCGGACCGGGCGACAGACGGGCGACAGGATGGACGACGGACGCTCGCAGGACACCCCCCCGGCGGACGAGCAGTCCGGGTTCGATCTCGGCGCGGCGGCTCCGCCGGCCGCCCAGGCGCCCGCCGTCGCTCCCGCTCCCGCCGGACCCGCCGGCGCCTACCGGGTGCTGGCCCGCAAGTATCGTCCCGCCAATTTCGACGACCTCATCGGCCAGGACGCCATGGTGCGCACGCTGCGCAACGCGTTCGAGCTGGGCCGCATCCATCAGGCCTACCTGCTGACGGGCGTGCGCGGCGTCGGCAAGACCACCACGGCCCGCATCCTGGCGCGCGCCTTCAACTATGAGCTCCCGGCGCACGACGGCCGTCCCGCGGTGGTCAGCCCCACGATCGACATCGTCGAGCCGGGCGTCCATTGCAACGCCATCATCGAATCGCGGCACGTGGACGTGGTGGAGATGGACGCCGCGTCCAACACCGGCATCGACGACGTCCGCGAGATCATCGAGAGCGCCCGCTACAAGCCCGTGATGGCCCGCTACAAGGTCTTCATCATCGACGAGGTGCACATGCTCTCCAAGCAGGCCTTCAACGGCCTGCTGAAGACGCTCGAAGAGCCGCCCGAGCATGTGAAGTTCCTGTTCGCCACGACCGAGATCGACAAGGTGCCGGTGACGGTGCGCTCGCGTTGCCAGCGGTTCGACCTGCGGCGCATCGAGTCCGACCTCATGGTCTCGCACCTGTCCTCGATCTGCGAACGCGAAGGCGTGAAGATCAGCGACAAGGCTCTCTCCCTCATCGCCCGCGCGGCGGAGGGCTCCGTGCGCGACGCCCTGTCGCTGCTCGACCAGGCCATCGCCCACGGCCCCTCGGGGGCCGCGGACGCGATCTCCGAGGAAGCGGTCCGCGACATGCTCGGCGTGGCCGATCGGGCCCGCATCGTGGACCTCTTCGAATCGGTCATGAAGGGCGACATCGCGAGCGCGCTGGGGCAGTTGAAGGAGCAATACGACCAGGGCGCCGACCCCGCCCTCGTGCTCACCGACCTGGCGCAGTTCGTCCACTTCGTCACGCGCCTGAAGATCGCCCCCAACGCCCGGGTCGAAAGCTCCGCCACCGAGGAGGAGACGGTGCGGGGCCGGCTATTCGCCTCATCGCTCAGCACCGTCGCGCTGACACGCGCGTGGCAGATCCTCACCAAGGGCCTGCAGGAGATCAAGGATTCGCCCCGCCCGCTCGCCGCCGCCGATATGGTGCTGGTGCGCATCGCGTATGCGTCGGATCTGCCCTCTCCCGAGGACGTGCTGCGCCGTCTGTCGGCGGCGCCCGCCGAGCCGTCGCCTCCCCGAGCGTCCGCGGGCGGGGGCGGCGGCTCCTCCTCCTCCATGCAGCAGGGAGGCTCGGCCGCCCGGGCGTTCGCCCCGCAGGGAGCGCCCCAGTCGGCCCCCCGCGCCTTCGCGCCGCCGGCCGCCGCAGAACCGCGCGTCCACATCGCCAATTTCGAGGCGCTGGTGAAGCTCGCGCAGGAGAATCGCGACATCCAGATGCGCATGGCGCTGGAGCGGGACGTGCGGTTGGTGCGTTTCGAACAGGGTTCGCTCGAGTTCTCGCTCGTTCCCGGCGCCTCGCCGCAGCTTGCGCAGAACCTCATCAGGCGCCTGCAGGAATGGACCGGCGAGCGCTGGATGGTGGCGGTGTCCACCGCCCAGGGCGCGCCGACCATCCAGGAAACGCGCGACGCGCGCGACCGCGAGCGCGCCACCGGCGTGCGCTCCGATCCGCTGGTGCGCAGCGTGCTGGAGCAATTCCCGGGCGCGGAAATCGTCGCCGTGCGCACCATGGGCATGGACGAGCCGCCGCCGGCCGGCGCCCCTTCGGCGCAGGGGGCTGAACCTGCCGACGAAATCGCCTATGTGGATCAGATCGACGACGACGACGATCTCTGAAGGTGCAGCATGAAAGACATCATGGGACTGATGAAGCAGGCGCAGGCCATGCAGGCGCGCATGCAGGAGGCGCAGGCCGAGATGGAGCGCATGGAGGTCGAGGGGCAGTCCGGCGGCGGCATGGTGCGCGTCACCATGACCGTGAAGGGCGCCCTGAAGGCGGTCGCCATCGACCCTTCCCTGATGGCCCCGGGCGAGAACGAAATCGTCGAGGATCTCGTGCTCACCGCCCATGAGGACGCGCGCAAGAAGGCAGAGCGCATCATGGAGGAGAAAATGCAGGCCATGACCGCAGGCCTGCCTCTGCCGCCCGGCATGAAACTGCCGTTCTGAGCGCCGGATCCTCATGGCCGAACGCGTCGCCGGACCCGAGATCGAACGCCTGATCCAATTGCTCGCCCGCCTCCCGGGCCTTGGGCCCCGTTCGGCTCGCCGCGCGGCCCTCCATCTCATCCGCAAGCGCGAGGAATTGTTCGGGCCTCTGGCGGAGGCCATGCAGGTCGCGCGCGAACGCATTCTGGTGTGCAGCGCCTGCGGCAACGTGGACACCAGCGATCCCTGCACGATCTGCCGAGACCCCCGCCGGGACCCGGCGGCGCTGGTGGTCGTGGAGACCGTGGCGGACCTCTGGGCGCTGGAGCGCGCAGGCGCGACGACCGCCCGCTACCATGTGCTGGGCGGCACGCTGTCGCCGCTCGACGGGGTCGGCCCCAAGGACCTCAACATCGAATCGCTCGTGGGCCGCGTGGCGGAAAACGCCATCCAGGAGGTGATCCTCGCCGTGAACGCCACCGTGGATGGGCAGACGACCGCTCATTACATCACTGATTCGCTGGCGCATGCTTCGGTGAAGATCACCCGTCTCGCCCATGGCGTTCCGGTGGGGGGCGAGCTCGACTATCTGGACGAAGGCACGCTGGCGGCCGCCATGCGGCAACGCACGGCGTTTTGACCGCGCGGAACCGCCGGCCGGGCGCCTCGTTGTAAGGACTGGCTTTTCGCCGGGCGGGCGCTTTGCGTGATCTGGCGCAAGGCGGCCCTTGCGCGCCGGGGTCTTTATGAAACGGGAGGGCGGCTGTATATCCACCCCAGCGATTCGGTCCCGGGCTGTCTTGCCTGAGTTGGAGCCTCGCGCGTTCACACGTACGCCGGAGATTGACCGCGCCTCGCAGGGGAGCGGAAGTTTCTGAGTGTGCGATGCACAATTTCTCTTGCTGCACCGCAAAAAATGCGGCATGCTTACGCTCAGATTGATAGGAACCTACGCCATGAAGCGCTCCGAGAAAAAGCGCCCGGTTGATCCCAGGACGCTCCCGCCGATCCGGATCAAGAAGTGCCCTCCCACCATTCAGGAGGCCATCATCGCCGCCCAGGGTCTGGCTGACGACATCGACGGACAGGTCGAAATCGCCGCCGGCTTCATGGGCGTCTCCGCCGAGGAGGTCCGCCCCCTGGTGGTGCAGGCTTTCCAGGAGGAGCATTCCGTCGAGAAGCGCGTCATCTCCGACCGTCGCGGCGCCGAGCGCGCCGTGATCGTGGAGCGCACCCGGACCCGCACGCCGATTTCGGCCGACCGCGCCCGCCCCAACGTCATCGTGGAGCGCACGCGTCCCCGCATCCAGCTCACGCCCCGCGTGCGCACCTTCGACCTCACGCGCGGCCCGGCCGCGGCGAACTGACGTCGCAAGCGCCTATCGTCCGCGCTGACGCGAGGGCGATCTGAGAGATTGATTCCGCAAGCCCGTCTGACTATGTCAGGCGGGCTTCACTTTTGGCGCAACCATGTCCCTTCAACCGATCCTGCTTCTGCCCGACAACCGCCTGCGGCTCATCTCCGACCCCGTCCGGGCCGTGGACGACGGCGTGCGCACGCTCATGGACGACATGCTGGAGACCATGTACGACGCGCCCGGCATCGGGCTCGCGGCCATCCAGATCGCCGTCTCCAAGCGCGTAGTCGTGATCGACGTCGCCAAGCGCGAGGGCGAGGAGCAGGAAGAAGTCAAGAACCCCATCTACCTCGTCAACCCCGAGATCGTGCGCGTGTCCGACGAGATCTCCACCTACGAGGAGGGGTGCCTCTCCATTCCCGACTATTACGCCGAGGTGGCTCGCCCTGCGAAGGTGCGCGTGCGCTATCTCGACCGGGCCGGGACCATGCAGGAAATGGACGCCGACGGCGTGCTCGCCACCTGCATCCAGCACGAACTGGATCATCTCGACGGCGTGCTGTTCATCGACCACCTGTCGCGTCTGAAGCGCGACCGGGTGCTGAAGCGCTTCAACAAAGACGCCAAGCGCCGCCTCGACTGATCTCCTGCACGATTTGAGGATCGCCCCATGGGCCTGCGCATCGTTTTCATGGGCACGCCCCGCTTTTCCGCGCCCGTGCTCTCCGCCATCGTGGAGGCGGGACATGAGGTCGTGGCTTGCTACACGCGCGCTCCCAAGCCGGCGGGCCGCCGTGGGCTGTCGCTGACGAAATCCCCCGTCCACGAGCTCGCCGAGAGCCTGTCGATCCCCGTCTTCACGCCCCGCACCCTGCGCGACGACGACGAAGCCGCGCGCTTCCGGTCCCAAGGGGCGGACGTCGCCTTCGTGGTCGCCTACGGGCTCATTCTCCCCAGCCCCATCCTGGAGGCGCCGCGCCTCGGATGCCTGAACCTGCACGCCTCGCTGCTGCCGCGCTGGCGCGGCGCTGCGCCCATCCAACGGGCCATCATGGCTGGGGACGCCGAGACCGGAGTCATGGTCATGCGCATGGAGGAGGGGCTCGACACAGGCCCGGTCGCCATGACCCATCGCACGCCCATCGGAGCCGACGTGACGGCGGGCGATTTGCATGACGACTTGTCGCGCGAGGGCGCGCACCTGGCGGCGCGCGCCCTCGACGCGCTGGAGCGCGGCGGGCTCGTGTTCGTCCCCCAGGCGCAGGAGGGCGTGCTCTACGCCCACAAGATCGACAAGGCGGAATGCCGGATCGACTGGTCCAGGCCCGCCCGGCAGGTTCATGATCACATCCGGGGCCTGTCGCCGTTCCCGGGCGCGTGGTTCGAGGCCGATTTCGGCCGCGGGCCTGAGCGCGTGAAAGCCCTTCGGTCTACGCTCGGACAGGGGTCCGGCGCGCCCGGCCAGGTGCTGGGCGACGATCTCGCGGTGGCGTGCGGCGAAGGCGCGGTGCGTCTTCTGGAGGTGCAGCGCGCGGGCAAGACGCCCGTGTCGGCGGGCGATTTTCTGCGCGGCGCGGGGACGATGCCCCGGGTTTTCAGCTAGCGGTCAGGCCCGCACGCTCAGCCACACGTCGCCGTCCTCCACCCGCAGCTTCACGCCCTTCAGGCGCACGCGCGCGTCGGTGGGATGCACGCCGGTGCGGATGTCGAACTCGAAACCGTGCCACGGGCAGACCACGTTGGTCTGCGTCTTCGAGAACTCGCGACCCCGGCTTGTGAGGTCCTCGTTCACGGCCTCGGTGAACAGCGGCACGATCTTGCCCTGGCAGGCGGGCCCGTCCAGATGCGGGCAACGGTTCTCCCACGCATAGAACTCTCCATCGAGCAGGAACACGCCCACTTCCGTTCCCCCGCAGTCGAAGACCTTGCGGCCGGGATCGGTGAACGACGAGGCGGCGCCGACGTTGACGTCTTTCATGATTGTCCTCGCTTGTCGTCAGGAGACGCGGTCGGCGGCGCGATCGGCGATCACGTCCGCGGCGCGCGGCCGCACGCGCTTCACGGGAAGGTTGAAGACCCGCGCGGCGTTGAGTCCCAGGATGTTGCGCTTGGCCTGATCGCTCAGGAACGGAAGCGTCGTGATGGACGAGGGCGGGTCGAAGTCCCAGTGCGGCCAGTCGGACGAATAGAGCAGCTGCGTCTCCGCCTTGATCTTCTTCATCGTCATCGCAAGCAGTTCGAAGTCCGTGCGTTCCAGCGGCTGGCTCGAATAGAACATTTCCTGCATGTATTCGCTCGGCAGCCGCTTCAGGCCGGGCGCCTCGCTCTGGCGCATCAGCACTTCATGGTCGAGACGCTGCATCAGGAACGGCACCCACGCGAGCCCGCTTTCCACCCACACCGTCTTGAGTTTCGGGAAGCGCTCCGGCAACGCGTTTATGACCCAATTGGTCATGTGGATGAGGTTGTAGTGCACGAACGAGAGCGCGTGCATGGAGATGAACCGGTTGAGCTGCGAGAACGATGGGTCGTCCCAGTGCGGGCCCGCATGGAACACCAGCGGCTTGCCGGTGTCCTGGATCATCGAATACAGCCGCATGTACTGGTTGTGGTGCACGGGCTTGTGGCGCACCGCGCAGATCGTGTAGCCGACGATCTGCGGATGGCCGCCGAACTCGCGCACCATCTTCTCGCATTCGTCCACGTTGTTGAACGGCAGGTAGATGAGCCCGATCAGGCGTTTCTCCTGCGGCAGGACGAGTTCGGTCAGCCAGCGGCAATAGGCGCGCGCCAGATAGATCTCGATGTCCTCCATGGGGTTCATGCCCAGGTGCAGCATCGCAGTGGGGAAGATCACCTGATAGTCCACGCCCATGGAATCCATGCTGCGCTTCATGATCTCCACGAAGGCCGCGCCCGGCTTGCCGGGTTCCGAGACCGCTTCGCGCGGGCCTGACTGGTGCGGCACGCGCCCGCCGAGCGCCTGGAAGCTCATGCCCGGCTGCATGTTGATGAGCGGCGTCCGGATGCCGCCCGCAAGCTGGCCTTCGGCCGTCTGCTTGAGAACGTCGTTCTCCATGAAGCCCAGGATTTCGTGCCAGAAGCGCGCTTCCTGCAGGTGCGCGTCAATGTCGACGATCAGCTCGTAATCGTCGTACTGCTTGTGCGCCTGGGTCGCGGCGGCCCGCAGATAGTCGCGCGTGTCCGTCTCGGCGGTGATCTCCTTCAGCTCGCGGACCGCGCCCAGCGCGCTCGTCTTCAGTTCGTCCGGCATGGCGTTCTCCCTTGCTGGCTCTCAGCGCACTTTGGGCAGGTTGATGAAATCCCACGGGCTCGGGACCTCCCCGATCGGCACTTCGATCAGGTTGGGCTCGCCGCTCGCGAGCGCTTTCTCCAGTACGGGCCGCAGCGCCTCGGGCGAGCGCACGCGGTGTCCGGTCAGTCCGTAGCTTTCCGCCAGCTTCATGAAGTCCGGGTTCAGCAGGTCGCTGGCGATGACGCGGTTGCCGTGCATCTCCTGCTGCATGCGCTTCACGTTTCCGAAGGCGCCGTCGTTGAACACGATGAACGTGGCCCCGATGCGATGCCGCACGGCCGTGGACAATTCCTGGATGTTGTACATGAAGCCGCCGTCGCCCGAGATCACCACGACGGGCTTGTCGCGCAGCGCGTGCTTCGCCCCCAGGCCCGTCGCGACCCCCCAGCCCAGCGTTCCCTGGAAGCCCGAGGTGATGAGCGTGCGCGGCTTGTGGGCCGGGTAGGCGATGCGCGCCACATAGCCCACCTGCGTCAGATCGTCGACGAGCACGCCGTCGTCCGGCAGCACGTCGCGGATGACCTTCAGATAGGAGAGTTGCGGCTCGAGCGCCGCGATGCGCTGCATGAAGCGCGCCTTGGAGGCCAGGCAGGCGTCCACGCGCTGGCGCGTGTCGATGGCGCGGCCCGAGAGCCCTTCGTTGATCGCCGCGAGGGTCGCTTTGGCGTCCGCCAGCATGCCGATGTCGGGCTGGCGGAAACGCGCCATCTCCTCCGGGTCTATCTCGATGTGGATGAACCTGATGCGCTCGTCCCAGCCCCAGGATTGCAGCGGCGATTGCGCGCGCGCCCCCACCACGATGGCGAGGTCCACCTGCGGCCACATGTCGTGCGCGTTGGAGGCGGTGACCGAAAGCGGGTGGCGGGCGTCCAGCACGCCCCGGCCCAGACGATGGCCCACCACGGGCGCGCCGATCTTCTCAGCCAGCGCCTGCACCTCGGCGGCGGCGGCGATCGCCCCGCTGGAGGCGAAGATCATCGGGCGGCTCGCGTTGGCGATCATCTCGATGGCGCGCTCCACGTCCTCGCTCAGCGCGACGGGCGCGGGATCGGCGGGCAGCGGCGCCTGCAAGGCGACGTCGGCGCGCGCCTGCAGCACGTCCGCCGGCAGCTCCAGGCCGACGGGGCGCGGGCGCCCGGACGCGAGGCTCTGGAACGCCTGGGCGATCTTCAGAGGGGCTTCCTGCGGCGAATTCACCCGCGCGGCCGACTTGGTGAGCTGCCGCAGGATCGAGAACTGGTCCGGGATTTCGTGCAGCATCCCCCAGCCCTTGCCGATGGCGCTGGAGGGCAGTTGGCCGATGACGGCGAGCACCTTGGCGTTCACCGCCCATGCGGTGCACAGGGCGGCCGTGGAGTTCAGGAAACCGGGCCCCGGCACGACAGAATAGGCGGCGGGCTCGCCGGTCGCCATGGCGGCTCCCAGCGCCATGTAGGCGGCGCCTTGCTCGTGGCGGGTGTGGATCGGCGTCAGCGCGCCGTCGGCGTCGAAGATGGCGTTGAACAGATGGTCGCTCTGGACGCCCGGGAGGCAGTACAGCGTGCGCACCCCGTGCGCCGTCAGCGATTGCACGACTGCATCGCCGCCGCTCATCATCGGCATCGTTTCAACTCCCAATGTTCGTTGGGAGCATCATCGATGGCGCGCGACGCTCTGTCAAAGGCGCAGCGCGCCGCCGATCCAGCGTACGGCGCGGCGCTTACGCGCCGAGCTTGATCGTCACGTCGTCGAACAGGTCTTCGGGCTTGTAGAGCTTGTTGACGATCTTCTGCTCGTAGGCGTAGCGCGTGATCAGCTCAAGCGACTTGCGGCAGGCCTCGAAGCCGAACGGCAGCTGGTCGATCTCGCCGGCCTTCGGCAGCCCGGCGCGGGCCTTGCTCTCGGCCAGGACGCGATAGATCTCCCGCACCACGTCGGGGCGTTCCCGGGGCAGGTCGCGATGCACGGCGAACATGTGGTTGATGTGGCCGCAGCCGTACTTCTCGCCCCAGCGGCGGCCCGCTTCGTCCGGGTTCTCGACCACGGTGCGCATGTCCGGGTTGGCCAGCAGGTCGGCGGCCGGGATCGCCGCGTCCACTTCGCCCGCCAGCGCCATTTCGTTCAGCGACTTGTCCTTGCCGGCGCGCTCCACCAGGGAGGCGGGGTCGGTGTATTCGGCTAGGTGCGGATCGTCCCAGCACACCCATTTCAGCTTGTTGAGGTCGACGTCGTATTCATCCTGCAGGACGCCACGCACCCACACGCCCGTGGTCTGCGTGTAGGAGCGCACCGCGACGCGCTTGCCTTCCAGCGTCTTGGGGTCCATCGGCGCGCGCTCCTTGCGGCAGACGAAGAACTGGTGCTGGAACCGGCCCACCATGGTGGCCGGCAGCAGCACCAGCGGCTTGCCGTAGTCGAGCGCCTGCATGTACGTCACGATCGCGAGTTCGCCCGCGTCGAACTTGCCCTCGCGCACCATGGGCTTGAAGCCCTGGTTGGCGGTGGCGGGTCCGCAGAAGTCGAACTCGACGAGGTCCGAGGAGACCTCGCCGGTCTTGAGGGCCTTCGACAAGGCCGAATCGGCAAGGTTCGTGCGCAGCCGCACCGGGCCGTTTGCGGGGAATGTCGACATGCTGCCCTCTGTTGTTCGTCTTGCGTTGCGGTCGGCTTACTTGCGGCCGGCCAATTCGAGGCCCAGCTCCAGGCCCTTGTAGGTGCGCTCGGGCGCGGGCATCAGGAAGCGGTAGCCTTCTTCGAGGACGCGCGCGACGTTCTTGGCGTCCACGTGCGGGTGGCCCACGACGACGTCGAACTCCTTGGCGATCTCGCGGATCTGGCGCATGTGGTCGAGCACCACGGGATGCTCGTACTGGCGCGCGTAGCCCAGTTCCTGGCTGAGGTCGCCCTCGCCGATGAGGATCGCCCCGATGCCCGGGACTTCCTTCAGCATGTCGCGCAGGTTGGCGATGCCCTCGAGGTCCTCGATCATCAGGATGACGAGCAGCTCGCCCTTGGGGGCCAGCGGCCAAACGTCGGCGCGCTCGTAGTATTCCTGCTGCGACAGGCCCCAGTAGCGCACGGCGCCGTGCGGGCCGTCGCCGCGCTGGCCGAAGGGCTCGTACAGCGGCTTGTCCTTCATGCGCGGATAGCGGCACGACGACACGGCGTTGTAGGCCTGGTCGACCGTGCTCACATGCGGCCACACGATGCCGTAGGCGCCAAGGTCCAGCGCCTGCTTGGCGAGGAACTGGTTCTTCTCGGCGCCGTTCGGGGGAATGCGCACGATGGGCGTGAGCGCGGGGGCGATCGTGCCCGAACGCGCGATCTGCCCGCGGTTCAGCAGGTATTGCAGTCCGTCGCGCACGTTCGGCCCGTCCCAGACGTTGTGCTCGGTCTCGAACACGACGCCGTCGTACTTGGTGCCGTGCAGCGCGAGGGCCGCGTCGGCGTTGGCGGGCGAGAAGGTCGCGAAGGCCGGCTTGCCGGATTCGAGAGCGCGGATGACGCCATTGAGGCGCGGGATGTCAGCCATGGTCTTTCACCTGTGATGAGCGTTGCGGAAACGGCGGCCGCGCGGGCCGCCGTGATGCCGTGAGGCCTAGATCAGGCCGCGCTTCTTGAGCTGCGCGTCCAGCGGGCCGTAGACCTTGCGGGCGTTGCCTTCGTAGATCTTAGCCTTGTCGGCGTCGCTCAGCGGCAGCTGGTCCACGTAGCGCTTGGTGTCGTCGTACTGGTGGCCCGTCTCCGGGTCGATGCCCTGCACGGCGCCGATCATCTCGGAGGCGAACAGGATGTTGTCGACGGGCACCACCTTGGCCAGCAGCTCCATGCCGGGCATGTGGTAGACGCAGGTGTCGAAGTAAACGTTGTTGAGAAGGTGCTCCTGCAGCAGCGGCTTCTTCAGCATCTGCGCAAGGCCGCGATACCGGCCCCAGTGGTAGGGAGCCGCGCCGCCGCCGTGCGGAATGATGAACTTCAGCGTCGGGAAGTCCTTGAACAGGTCGCCCTGGATGAACTGCATGAACGCGGTGGTGTCGCCGTTGATGTAGTGCGCGCCCGTGGCGTGGAAGCACGGGTTGCAGGAGTTCGACACGTGCACCATCGCGGGCACGTTCAGCTCCACCAGCTTCTCGTAGAGCGGGTACCACCACTTGTTGGTGAGCGGCGGCTCTTTCCAGTAACCGCCCGACGGATCGGGATTGAGGTTCACGCCCACGAAGCCGAGCTCGTTCACGCAGCGCTCGAGTTCCGGGATGCAATTGCGCGGATCGACGCCGGGCGACTGCGGCAGCTGCGCGACGCCGATGAAGTTCTTCGGAAAGAGTTCCGACACCCGGTAGATGAGGTCGTTGCACACGCGCGACCAGTCTTCGCTGGTCTTGGCGTTGCCCACGTGGTGGGCCATGCCGGCGGCGCGGGGGGAGAAGATCGTGAGGTCGCTGCCGCGCTCCTGCTGCATGCGCAGCTGGCCCTTTTCGATGGTCTCGCGGAGCTGGTCGTCGGTGATCTTCGGCGCAGGCGACGGCAGGGTGCGGTTCCCGTCGGCGATGCCGGCGAGCTGGCGGTCGCGCCAGGATTCGAGTTCTGCAGGCGCAGTCGTGTAGTGGCCGTGACAATCGATGATCATGACTCTGTGACCTTCATGGCGAACAGGGTGGGCGGATATCGTGCGTCCCGGCCGTTGCGCGGAGGTTGGACTCTCTTTCGCAGCGGCCCCGGGACGCGCCGGCGCCACAATGGACGCCCAAAGGCCGGAATGCAACGGTTAAGGGGCCTTCGGGACGGGGCGGCGGGCGTTCAAAACTCGTGAAACCAGCGTGCGATGCGCCGGCGGTCCGGGCCCGCCGCGCAGGGCGTGTGCGCTGCACAAGACGTCGCTGCGGCGCACACTTGCCGCCCTTGTCACAACGCCCGCGCGGCGCCCGGCGGATACCAGCTTGCGAACCCCAGTCCGGTGCCGGTGAGCGCCTCCGTGCGATAGCCCGGCGTGTAGGAGACCCATGACAGGTCGAGGGTCTGGCAAGCCCCGGCCAGCACCAGCCAGTTGCGGATTTCCGAACTTCCGGCCTGAAGGCGCTTCACGTCGAGCCGCGACAGGAAGTCGAGGTCCTTGCGCCGCAGTGCGTCGATCACAGCGCCGTCGAGGTCTTCCTCCGCCTGGAAATGGCTCAGGCCCCCGGACGCCATGAATCCCACGCGCATGTCGCGCGGGAAGGTCTTCACCAGCGCCCCGACAGCCTTGCCAAGTTGCACGCAGCGCCTCGGGGTAGGCTGGTTGGGCTCGAAGTAGGTGTTGAGGAAGATCGGCACGATGGGGACGATCGCGCCGTCCAGGTAGAACTTGTGCATGAACGAGAATGCGTGGCCCTCGTACTGGTCGTCCTTCATGCCGCCCAGCGACGCGACGTCGAAGCCCTCGTCGACGAGGCCCTTGATGAGGTGCAGCGCCAGCGGCTTGTCCACGGGATAGTGGACGTCCCCGTCCCCTTCCAGCCGCAGCATCTGGGCGCGCTTGTACCAGGCGTCGGCGGGCACGTCCTTGCGCTTGGCGTTGCGGATCGTCTCGCCGTGGTAAATCCCCATGGCGGGCTGCATGCGCGACGAGAACAGTTCGTTCTGGTCGTCCCCGCAGATGATCAGGCAGTCGAGCTTGGCGGCCTGCACCTCCTGGCGCATCCGGGCGATGGCCGCCCGCACCTGCGCGTACCGTTGCGCGACGGCCTCGTCGCTGACGAGGTCCTTCGCGTTCGGCGGAGCCAGGGCGCGCAACTGCTCGTAGGTGACGACTTCCCCCTGGCGGTCGTAATAGCTGCCCTTGGGGTCGAAGGTGCGGAAGTTCTTCTGCCAGTCCTCAAGCGTGCAGGTCAGCATGACGCTGTGCGAGGAAGCGAACGCGGCGACAAGATCGGCCATAGGTCCTCCGGCGGCGGACGACGAAGGCGCCCGTGAGCGCGTCGATAGTGCGCGAGGACGCGCCGCCTTTCCTTGATCCAGGTCCAGAAACGCCGGACCGAACCGGAAAGGCGGCGCGCCGGACTCAGTCGCCCCAGACGTCGCGCGCGGTTTCGACCACGAGTTTCAGCTTCGCGATCTCCTGGTCGATGGTCATCGCCATGCCCTCGATGCCGCTCGCAAAGCCGCATTGGGGCGACAGCGCGAGCTGGTCGAGGGGCACCACTTTGGCGGCTTCGTCGATGCGGCGCTTGATCTGGTCCTTGGTCTCCAGCGCGCCGTTCTTGGTGGTGATGAGACCCAGCACGACGGTCTTGCCCTTGGGCAGGAAGCGCAGCGGCTCGAACCCGCCGGCGCGGTCGCTGTCGTATTCCATGAAATAGCCGTTGGCGTTGATCGTGCTGAGAAGCTGCTCGGCCACAGGCTCGTAGCCGCCTTCCGCCACCCAGGCGCCGCCGTAATTGCCGCGGCACAGATGGATGCAGATCACCATGTCGTCCGGCTTGCCCGACATCGTGTCGTTGAGCAGCTTGGCGTAGGTGCGCAGCAACTGGTCAGGGTCTTCTCCAAGGCTCGCGGCGTGCGCCCGCAGGGCCGGGTCGCAGAGATAGGCGAGGTTGGTCTCGTCGATCTGCAGGTAGCGGCAGCCCTCGGCGGCGAGGTCGGCGATCTCTTCGCGGTAGACGCGCGCGAGGTCGGCGTAGAACTCCTCGATGGTCGGATAGGCGACGCTGTCGATGGCGTCGCGGCCGCCGCGGAAGTGCAGCAGCGTCGGCGAGGGAATGGTGATCTTGGGCGTGGTCTTCGGCCCCACGACGCTCTTCAGGAACTTGAAGTCCTCCACGAAGATCGGCTTGCGGCGCGACAGCTTGCCGGTGATCGCCATCGTGGGCGGCTGCTGCAGGGCGACGCCGTCCGCCTTGTGAAAGCGCACCGGCACCTTGGAGGGCACCAGCTTCACGTTTTCAAAGCCCAGCAGGAAGTCGCGCTGCCATCCGCCGCGATTGTATTCGCCGTCCGTGACCGCCTTGAAGCCGATGTCCTCCTGCAGCTTCACGACGCCCGGAATGGCTTCGCGCTGCAGCGTCTTCAACGCCTCCTCGGTGATCTTGCCCGCCTCGAAGTCCTTGCGGGCCTGCCGCACGTTGTCGGGACGGATGAGAGAGCCGACCTGGTCGGCGCGGAAAGGCGGCGTGCTGCGTGCGGACATGTTTCCCCCGATGCGCTTTAATGGCGTCGCGCCAGCCTGCTGCGGCCAGCGTTGCGCCTGTTATATCCCGTCTCGTCCCGCCAGATCAAATGGCGACATTTGTCGCATCATATTGAAATAGCCAGTCGTAGCGCGTGCGCGTGGCCTCCGGCGCCCACTCGCGTTCCATGTATCCCACGGCCGCCTGCGGGTCCGCCAGGATAGGATTGTGGAAGCGCTTGCCGGCGGCCGTGGAGCCGTTGACGATGGCGGTCGTGCGCTCCACGCGCGCGTTCTGAAACGCCAGCAGCGCCTCTTCCATGTCCGCGTAGGCGTCAAGGCAGCGCGCGAGCACGAAGCCGTCCTCGATCGCCATGATGGCGCCCTGCGCGAGGAACGGCAGGGTGGGGTGGCAGGCGTCGCCCATCAGGGTGACGCGCCCCTTCGTCCACGTTTGCAGGGGCGCCCGTCCCACCAGCGCCCACTTGAACGGCTGGTCGACCTTTTCGATGATTTCGTGGATGAGCGGATTCCAGCCGACGAAATCGGCCGCGCATTCGGCCTTTGTGCCGGGCGTGTTCCAGTTTTCCTCGGTCCAGTCCGTGCGCTCGCCGAACCCCACGAAGTTCAGCAGTTCGCCCCCGTGCACCGGGTAGGTGATGACATGGCCGCCCGGCCCCACCCAGTTCGTGCCGACGAGCCGTTGCAGCTCCGGCGACAGGTCCCGCCGGGGCGCGAGGCCCCGCCAGGCGATGATGCCCATGAACTCGGATTTGTCCGCGCCGGCGATCTGCTGGCGCAGGCGCGAATGGACGCCGTCCGCCCCCACCACGCAATCGCCCTCGACCGTGCGGCCGCCTTCCAGCTGCAGGACGACGCGCTCGCCCTTCTGCTCGAAGCCGATGCAGCGCGAGCTGGTGTGGATCGCGTCCTTCTTCAGGGCCAGCACCGCGTCGCGCAGGATCGCGTGCAGGTCGCCGCGATGCACGAACCAGTAGGGCGCGCCGAAGCGGCGAATGGAATCCTCGCCGAGGTCGAACAGCTTGAACGCCTGTCCGGTGTTCCAGACGCGCACTTCCTTGCCGGCGGCCTCCGAGACGACGCCTTTCAGGCGGTCGCCGAGGCCGAGCGCAAGAAGCACCCGCGACCCGTTGGCGGCGATCTGGATGCCGGCTCCGAACTCGAGAAGTTTCGAGGCCTGCTCGTAGACGTCCACGTCGTAGCCGCGCTGCAGGAGCGACAGGGCCGCCGTAAGGCCGCCGATGCCGGCGCCGGCGATCAGCACATGAGGCTTCTTGGCCAATTTCGTTTCCTCTCCAAACCAGTGGCGAGAGCGTGCCCGCCCCTTCGCGCGTTGACAAGGCCTGCATTGACAAGGCGACCCGGCGCCACAATGCTCGCCGCCAATCTTCACAGCCATATCCGGAGGAAACATGCCCCGCCAGACACGACGCGTCATCGCCGATCACGACGCGAACGGCAAGGCCGTCATCACGCAAGACGGAAACACGCCGAACGTGAAGGTGCGCAGCGTCGGCAATCTCACGTCCACGCTGGTGTGGGCGACGCAGGCGGCTCCCGCGTCGCTGGATTCGCCGGACGATCCGTCGCTCAAGGACGTCGGGGTCGCCCCGCCGCCGGGCGGCTCCATCCTGCGCATCGTGGACTTCCCGCCCGCAAAGGACTCGGGCCCGGTCGACAACGCCGCCATGCTGAAGGAAATGGGCCTGTCGGCGGACGCCGGCGCGACGCCCCCGCGCCACGCCTCCATGCACCGCACCAAGAGCATCGACTACGCCATCGTAATGGAAGGCGAGATCGACATGCTGCTGGACGATTCGGAGGTGCACCTGAAGGCTGGCGACATCCTCATCCAGAAGGCGACGAACCACGCCTGGGTGAACAACAGCGACGCCAATTGCCGCATCGTGTTCGTGCTGATCGACGCGCAGGAGCCCGAGGCCTGGAAGAAGTCGCCGTCCTCCGGCCATTGATCGAAGCAAGGGCGCGCCCCGAAAGGCGCGCCCGACCGCCTAGCGGCAGCCCTTGAGATCGGACTTCGGGTTCACCGCCGGGGCGGGACCGAGCTTCGCGTTCGCGTAGTTCAGGTACTGGGGGTCGTAGACCCGGGCGTCCGGATAGACGTTCTTGGTAAGGCCTTCCTTGCGGAAATAGTCCTGCATGTCGCGCACGCTGTCCATGTTCACCGAACCGTCCATGTTGCGCGCCGGCCAGGGATAGCGCTCGATGTTCTCGGCGCTCTTGTCGATCTCGAACTTGAGCGAGACGTCGATGACGTCCTTGCGGCTCGCCCCGCCGTGATAGGCTTGGCAATACTCGCGCACGCCGCGCAGGTACGCCACCATGAACTCGTTCAGCACGGCCTTGTTCTTGGCCGCCCAGTCGGTGTTCACGAAGGTGACGGCGATCGTCATCGGGCTTGGCTTGGCGTAATCGTCCGGGTCGGCGAAAATGAACGCGAAGCCGTCCTTGTCGTAGGAATACGCCCAGGGCTGGATGACGAGGCCCGCGTCGATGGCCCCGTTCTTGAAGGCCGCGCCCATCTGCGGGAAGCCCAGCACCTTGATGTCGATGTCCTTGAGGCCGATCCCGTCGGCCTCGAGGATCTTGCCGATTTCGTAGGTGGTGACCGCCGCCGGCCCGTTGCTGGCGACGTTCTTGCCCTTCAGGTCCGAGATGCGCTTGATCTTGTCCTTCAGGTCGGCGCGCACCAGCAGCTTGTGGTTGAGAGGCGTGGACACGCGGTCGCTGATGATCGTGATCGGCAGGCCCTGCTCGATGGCGTTGAAATACCCCGCCGAGACCCCGCCTTCCACGAACTGGATCTGGTTGGTCGCCAGGGGCGCCAGCACGTTCGCCGACGAGTTCGCGTTCTCGAACTCGATCGTGATTCCCGCTTCCTTGAAATAACCCTTGTCCACCGCCAGGAACGTCGACGCCGACGCCATGGCGCGCGCCACCGCCACCTTCACGACCGTCTGGGCGTGCGCGCCCGGCGCCGTGAGGCACAGCGCGAGAGGCGCGTACGCCAGTGCTTTTTTGAAATTCATCACTGCAATCTCCAAAGGAACGGTCAGCGGCAGCCTTGCAGCTTGCTGTCCGGATTGACGGCAGGCAGCGGCCCGAGAACCTTGTTGGCGTGGTCGATGTATTCAGTTGTCACGATCCGTTCCGCCGGGAAAGCGGTTTTCACCATGCCGACTTCCTTGAAGTAGTCCTGCATGTCCATGACGCTCGGCATGTTCACGCGGCCGTCCATGTTGCGCGAGGGCCATGGATACTTTTCGAAAAAGGCGCGGGGGCTGGAGGGCGAGGTGCGCACGCCGCGATCCACCATCTCCTCGCGGTTGGCGCCATGGTGATAGGCGAGGCAGTACTCGCGCACGCCGCGCATGTAGCCCACGAAGAATTTGCGCACCAGTTCGGGATTCGCCTTCGCCCAGTCGGTGTTCACCATGGTGACCGCGATGGTGAGGGGGCGGATCTTCACGTTGTCGTCGGGGTCGGCGAGTTCGACGGCGATCTTCTCCTCGATGAGCTGCGTCGCCCAGGGCTGGATGATCAGCGTGGCGTCCAGCGCCTTGTTCTTGAAGGCCGCGCCCATCAGCGGGAACGCGATGGCCTTCATGTCGATGTCCTTCAGCAGGGCGCCGTTGGCCTCAAGGGTCTTGCCCAGCTCATAGGTGGTGACAGCCGCCACGCTGTTGGTGCCGACGATCCTGCCCTTGAGGTCGGACACCTTGGTGATCTGCCCCTTCAGGTCCTCGCGCACGAGGATCTTGTGGCCAAGCGGCGTGGAGGTGCGGTCGCTCGTCACGATGAGCGGCATGTTCTGTTCAAGCCCGTTGAACAGGCCGGCCGAGACGCCGCCCTCCACCACCTGCAGCCGGTTCGTCGCCAGCAGGGAAATGACGTTGGCGGACGTGTCGAGATCCTCGATCTCCACCTTGATGCCCAGATCCTTCCACCAGCCCTTTTCGATGGCGGTGTAGTTCGACACGGTGGCCACGGAGCGGACGGTGCCGATGCGAATCGTGGTCTCCTGCGCGCTCGCCGGGAGCGCGGGCCCGAACGCCGCCGACGCGGTCAAGACGGAGGCTGCAACAACTTTGCGCATGCGCATGGGCGGTCCCTTCCCGTAAGGCGCCGGCTTTCCTGCCGGTCGCCACAAGTGTTCTGCCCGCGCTGGACGGTTTGTCAACGTTGGACTTCCAGCCCGCGCCCGTTATGACTCCGCCCTGCGGACCCGGCGAAGGCCGGCGGCCGCCCACGCGGTTCATTCGGGGAGGAATGCATGACGATCCATTCAGGCGCCCAGCCAGGGCCCGGCTCGCACGCGCCATGGATCGGCCGCCCCCTGCCGCGCTTTGAAGACCTGCGGCTGGTGCAGGGCGCCGGGCGCTATTCGGACGACGTGTCCGTTCCCGGGCAGGCCTACGCAATTTTCGTCCGCTCCCCGCACGCCCACGCGCAAATTCGCAGCATCGACGTGAGCGCGGCCGCCGCGCTGCCGGGCGTCGTGGCGGTGCTGACGGGCGCCGATTACGTGGCCAGCGGGGGATTGAGCATTCCCGTCATGCCGGTGCCGGCCGGCGCGCTGGACGTGGACGACCCGGCTTTCAAGCCGACGCAGGAGCGCGCGATTTTCGCCACGCCGCAATGGCCGCTGGCGCTCGACCGCGTGCGCTTTCCGGGGGAGGCGGTGGCGATGGTGATCGCCGAGACGCTGGCGGAGGCCCGCGACGCCGCCGAGGCGGTGGCGGTGGACTACGAGGCGCTTCCCGCCCTCACCAGCGCAGTGGCGGCGGCCGAGCCCGGCGCGCCGCTGATCTGGCCGGACGCGCGCGACAACGTCGCCTTCGAGAACGCCTTCGGAGACCACGCCGCCGCGCAGGCCGCGCTCGCGGGCGCCCATCTGGTGGTGGAACAGGAATACCTGAATCCCCGCATGCTGGCGGCCTTCATGGAGCCGCGCGCCGCGCTGGCGGAAGTCGATCCCGAGACCGGGCGGGTGACCCTCACGTCGGGCTGCCAGGGCGTCCACCGCATCCGTATGGGCGTGTGCGGCGCGCTCACCCTCAAGACGGAAGACATCCGGGTGATCTGCCCCGACACCGGCGGCGGCTTTGGATCGCGCAACGATCCCTATCCGGAGCAGATTTGCGCGGTCTGGGCCGCCATGCGCCTCAAGCGGCCGGTGAAGTGGACCAACGACCGCACCGAATCGCTGCTGACCGACTATCAGGGCCGCGACATCACCACCCGGGCCCGGTTGGGCTTCGACGCAGAGGGCCGCATCGTGGGCCTTGCGCTGGACATCATCGGCGGCGTGGGCGCGCAGACGCTCTCGTTCGTGCAATTGCACAACACCTACCGCATCGCCCCCACGGTGTACCGGGTGCCCTGCGCCAGCCTGCGCATTCGCGGCGTCATCACCAACACCACGCCCACCGGACCCTTCCGGGGCGCGGGACGCCCGGAGGCGACGCTCGCCATGGAGCGCTCCATGGACATTGCGGCGCAAAAGCTCGGGATCGACCGGCTGGAGCTGCGCCGGCGCAATCTCGTCACCCGCAAGGAACTCCCCTACGCGACAGCCTCCGGCCTCACCTACGACAGCGGCGATTTCCACGCCAACATGCGCGCCGTCCTCAAGGCGGCGGACTGGAAGGGCTTCGAACGCCGCCGCAAGGACGCTGCCCGGCGCGGCAAGCTCGCGGGAATCGGCCTCGCCAATTACGTCGAATGCCCCGTGGGCGCGCCTCACGAGCGCGTCGATCTCAGGGTCAACGCGTCCGACGAGACGATCGAACTGGTGATCGGCACCCAGTCCACCGGGCAGGGGCATGAGACGTCGTTCGCGCAGGTGGTCGCCGACATGTTCGGGGTCGATCCCGGCCAGGTGCGGCTGGTGGCGGGCGACACCGACAAGGTCGTGTCGGGGGGCGGCTCGCACTCGGATCGCTCCATGCGCATCGGCAGCGCCCTGATGGCGGAGGCCTCGGGGAAGATCATCGCCCAGGCGCGCCGCATCGCCGCCCATGTCCTTGACGCGCCCGAAAAGGAACTGGTGTTCGAGGACGGGCTCTTCTCCACCCGGTCGACGAACCGGCGCCTCGGGCTGTTCGACCTCGCCCGCGCGCAGGACGCGCCCGACATGCCGCCGGACCTGCGCGCGCGCCTCGCCGCCACGGCCGCCATGCGGGGGCGCATCCCGGCGTTTCCCACGGGAGCGGCCGTGTGCGAGCTGGAAGTGGATTCCGACACGGGCCTTGTCGAGATCACCCGCTACACGCAGGTGGACGACGCCGGCCAGCCGATCAACCCGCTGATCCTGCACGGCCAGGTGCACGGCGGCATCGTGCAGGGCGTCGGGCAGGCGCTGGTGGAGAACCACGCCTACGATTCCGAAGGGCAGGTCATCAGCGCCACCTTCATGGACTACGCCATGCCGCGCGCCGACCTCGTGCCGTCGTTCGACGTGCAGCTGGCCGAAGATCCCACCAAGGGCAATCCGCTGCGCATCAAGGGCGGCGGAGAGGGCGGCACCACGCCCGCCCCGGCGGCCATCATGAACGCGGTCTGCGACGCGCTCAGCGTGCTGGGCGTCCGGCATTTCGACATGCCCGCCACCCCCCACCGGGTCTGGGCGGCCATCGACGCGGCGCGCCGCTCGTCAGCCGGCCCCTAAGCGCCGCCGTGTTGCGCCCTGTCCGGGCCTCCACTAGAAATAGCGCCCCACGGCGGGTTTCCCCGCCGGACGCAACCACACGAAACGTTCGCCGGAGGGCGCCCCATGCAGCACAGCACCGACCGCATTCTCACCACGCACGTGGGCAGCCTTATTCGCCCGCAGTCCGTCGTGGACTACCTGCGCGCCAAGCAGGCCGGCTCGCCCGTGGACGAAGCCGCCCATCAGGCGCAGCTCAAGGAGGAAGTCCGCGAGGTCGTGCGCCAGCAGAAGGAGGTCGGAATCGACATCCCGAGCGACGGCGAGTTCGGCAAGGGCATTTCGTGGTCGCAATACGTCATCGAGCGCATGAGCGGCTTCGAGCGCCGTCCCTTCCAGGGCGAGAACTCCTGGCGCCGCGGCGCGGACCGCACGCGGTTCGGCGCGTTCTATGACGAGATGGACTCCAAGGAAGGCATGGCGACCACGCTCGACTCGGTTTGCGTCGGGCCGATCGAGTATACCGGCCAGGCGGCCGTGCAGCTCGACATCGCCAACATGAAAGCGGCCCTCGCGGCCAACGGCGTGAGCGAAGGCTTCCTGCCCGTCGCCTCGCCGTCCAGCGTCATCCCGGACCGCCGCAACGAATACTACAAGACCGAAGACGACATCATGCACGCCATCGCGACCGCGATGAACGTGGAGTACAAGGCCATCGTGGACTCCGGCCTGCTTGTGCAGCTCGACGACGCGCGCCTCGCCGTCACCTACGACCGCATGGTGCCGCCGCAGTCGTTCGAGGATTATCGCAGCTGGGTCGCCAAGCAGGTCGAGCTCATCAACTACTCGCTGCGCGGCATCCCCGAAGACCGCGTGCGCTACCACGTGTGCTGGGGTAGCTGGAACGGCCCGCACACGACCGACGTGCCGCTGCGCGACATCATCGACCTCATCTTCCAGATCAAGGCCGGCTGCTTCGTGATGGAAGGCGCCAACCCGCGCCATGAGCACGAGTGGAAGGTCTGGGGCGAGAAGAAGCTGGCGCCCGGCCGCATCCTCGCCACCGGCGTCATCAGCCACGCCACCAACGTGGTCGAGCACCCCGAGCTCGTCGCCGAGCGCATCGTGCGCCTCGCCAAGCTCATCGGCCGCGAGAACGTCATCGCCGGCACCGATTGCGGCTTCGCGCAGGGTCCGTTCTACCGCCGCGTGCACCCCACGATCATGTGGGCCAAGCTGGAAGCGCTGGGCGAAGGCGCGCGGCTGGCGAGCAAGGAACTCTGGGGCAAGTAGACTAGAAGCGCCTCAGCAGAGGCGCATTTTACGCCACGCCCACTTCCCCGGGGCCGCGCAGCGGTACCCGGGGCTTCGCGCCCCGGAAAGTGGAGGGCTGGTTCGGCGATGCGGTTGCGCGCCGGAGGGCGCGCGGTCCAGGACGCGCACTTTGGACCGCGCGCCTCCCGGCGCGCATCTACCCCTGCGCCTTGCGCACGCTCGCGTCCCACCACGGGCACACGCCGGGCATCAGTTCGTAATTGCCCTCGATCACCTGCATCGGGCGCCGATATCCGTCCGCGGCGTTGCGCAGGACCATTTCCCGCGCCTCCGCGCGCTTCTCGGGCGGCATCCAGAGGCGGTCGTGCCCCCAGATGCTCGGTCCCACGCGCCGCTCCCCCGGAACCCATGTGGCGGGGTCGATGCACTTGCCGCCCCATCCGGACTCGATCATGAAGCCGGACGGCGTCCATGTGTAGAACGACGTCACGTCGTCGCCCGCATGGCGCCCCATGGTCACCGCCACGCGCTCGCTGGCCTGGGCGATGTCCCAGCCATGGCCCATGTCGTCGAACGCGTAATACTCCATCATCAGGTGATGCACGGAGCTTTGCGCATGTTCGATCACCGCGAACGAATGATGGCGCGGGTTCACGTGGAAGAAGCAGGCCTTGAAGGGCTTGTCGTAATAGTCGCTGACCCCGAAACCCATCACGTCGCGGTAGAAGGCGATCATCGCGTCGATGTTGGCCGAATGCAGCACCGCGTGTCCCAGCCCCAGCGCGCCGGTGCGGAAGCCCGCGATGTTGCGGCCGGGACGGAACGCCTCCGTGGTGACCTGCGCGCCGCAGAACAGTTCGATGCGGTTGCCGCCCGGGTCCTGCAGGACGACGAGATCGCCTACATGGCGCTCGTCCGCAAGGGCGCGGGAGCCGCGCGCCACGTTCACCCCGCAGCGTTCGATCTGCGCCGCCATGGCGTCGAGCGCCTTCGCGTCCGGCAACTCCCAGCCATAGGCGCTGATGGTCGAGCCGCCGTCGGCGTTCACCACGAGCCGCTGCTTGCGGTCGTCCATCCGGAAGGCGAGGGTGGACGCGCTTCTGTCGATGGGCTGCAGGCCCAACTGGCCGGGGCCATAGGAGGCCCAGTCGTCGAGCCCCTTCGCGCTGATCACCAGATAGCCAAGCGCCTGCGGTCGCATGTTCGCCTCATGGTCGGTCATGAAAAACGCGGCCGCGCGCGAAGGCGCGGCCGCAAAGCCTCGTCAGGCCTTTTCGCTCTTGATCGGGGTGCGCAGCACGCCGACTTCCGCGATCTCGATCTCGCAGACGTCGCCGTCCTTCATCCACAGCGGCGGCTTCTTGCGGCCGCCCACGCCGCCCGGCGTGCCGGTGACGATCACGTCGCCGGGAACCAGTTCGGTGAAGGCGGAGATGAACGCGATCAGGCGCGGGATCGAATGCACCATCATGTCGGTGGTGGCGCGCTGCATCTCCTGCCCGTTGAGGCGGGTGATGAGCGTGAGCTTCGTGTCGGCCGGCACTTCGTCGACCGTGGACAGCCAGGGGCCGAAGGCGCCCGTGGTGGGGAAGTTCTTGCCCGTCGTCCACTGCGTCGTCGCCCACTGGAGGTCGCGCACGGAGCCGTCGTTGTAAGGCGAGAAGCCCGCCACGTGCTCGTACGCGCGGTCCTGCGGAATGCGGCGTCCGCCCTTGCCGATCACGACGGCGATCTCGCCCTCGTAGTCGAGGTGGCTGGATTCCAGCGGCACCAGCATGGGCTGCATGTGGCCGCTCTGGCTGTTGGGGAAGCGCACGAACAGGGCCGGATCTTCGGTCGAGGCGCGGTCGCTCTCAAGCACGTGCTCGGCGTAGTTCAGGCCGACGCAGATGATCTTGTCGGGATTGGGCACCGGCGGCAGGAACGTGACGGCGTCCAGCGCATGATCGGGCTTGGCGCCCGCAAGCGCCGCCTTCGCCTTGGCGATGGCCCCATGGCCGGCGGCTTCGGCCGCCAGCAGCGAGCGCACGTCCGCGATGTCCTTCATGCGCGCGCCAAGGTCGACGATTCCGCCGTCCACCGCTGCGCCCCAGCTCGTCTTTCCGTTCGCCGTGAAAGTGACCAGTTTCATGCTGCCTCCCAGATGGCTTTGGGCCGCGGCTGAACGCCCCTCGAACCCTTGTGAGGCAAATACCCTCCCGGGCGCTTCGCCGCAACGGCTACTTGATCAGTGACCCTGATATTGGCTAGTGTCGGCGCCAACGAAATCGGGAGCGATCGACCAGGATGCGGCGCGCTGACGTGCGGGCCCCCTTGTCGTCGCGTCACAATTCAGGGGGCAAGTCATGAGCACTTCGCGCGTCCGTCTCGATCCCGCGCGCACGCGCGCCGGCGTCGCCCGCCTGCTGCGGCCCAAGTCCATCGCGTTGATCGGCGCCTCCCCGACGCCCGGATCGCTGGGCGCGGGCGTGCTCGGAAACCTCACCCGCTTCGGCTACGCGGGCGACCTTTACCTCATCAATCCCAATCGTTCGGAAATCGACGGCCGTCCCTGCCTCAAGTCCGCCATGGACCTGCCGGAGGGCGTCGATTGCGCCATCATCGCCGTCCCGCAGGCGGCGGTGCTGGACGCCGTGCGGGCGTGCGCGGCGCGCGGCGTCGGGGGCGCGGTGATCTTCGGGGCTGGCTTCGCCGAGCAGGGCGAGGCCGGCAAGGCGCTGCAGGACGAACTCGCGCGCATCGCGGCGGACGCCGGCATGGCGGTCGAAGGGCCCAATTGCCTTGGCTACGTCAATTACGTGGACGGCGTCGCGACCACGTTCGGCGCCATGGCGCCGTTCCCGGTGAATGGGCGCCGGGCGGTGGGCATCGTGTCGCAATCAGGCGCCATGGCGACCGTGCTGCGCGCGGCCCTGCAGGCGCACGACGTGCCTGTGTCGCTGTACGCCTCCACGGGCAACGAGGCGCTGAACGGGCTGGAGGACTTCCTCGAGTTCATCGTCGAGGATCCCGCCACCCACGTGGTGACGCTGGTGGCCGAGCAGTTCCGCGATCCCCAGCGCTTCCTGGCGCTGTCGCGCCGCTGCGCCGAGCTGGGCAAGCCCATGGCGCTGCTGCATCCGGGCCGCAGCGCGGCGGCGCGCGAGGCCGCCCAGACCCACACGGGCGCCATGAGCGGCGACTGGGACGTGATGCGCGCGCTGACCGAGCGCGAAGGCGTATGCGTCGTCGAGACCCTCGACGAGCTCATCGACGTCAGCGAGTTCTTCATCCGCTACCCGCAGCCCGTCACGGGCGGCGTCGCGATCATCTCGGATTCCGGCGCCTTCAAGGGGATGGCGTTCGACTTCTGCCAGACGCTGGGCCTCGACCTGCCGGAGCCCGCGCCGCACACCCGCGACGTCCTGGGGGCCATCGCCCCCAACCTCATCCAGCCCACCAACCCGCTCGACCTCACCGCGCAGGCCCTGGTCGATCCGCAGCTTTATCGCAAGACGCTGGAGCCGTTCCTGCACGACGACGGCGTCGGCAGCGTGCTGTTCGGCGGGATTCTGTCCAGCCCCCTGGTGGCGCCGCGCAAGATGCAGCCCATCATCGACGCCGCTCGCGAACTCAAGCTCACCAAGCCGGTCATCTTCGGCATGCTGGGGGACGACGCGGAAATTCCGCAGGACATCATCACGACCCTGCGCTCGCTCAACGTCGCCTTCTTCCGCTCGCCCGAGCGCGCCCTGCGGGCGCTCGCGGCGTTCACCCGCCACCACAACCGCCGCAAGCTCCCGGCGAGCGCCCCCGTCGCCCCCGCGCCGCGCCTGCCCTCTGGGGTGATCGCCGAGCACGAGGCCAAGAAGCTGCTCGCCGCCGCCGGCGTGCCGGTACCGCGCAGCGCGCTGGCCGTCACCCGGGAGGAGGCGCAGGCGCTCGCGGCGCAAATCGGCTTCCCGGTGGTGCTGAAGGCCCAGGCCGCCGCGCTGGCGCACAAGAGCGACGCCGGCGGCGTCGTCCTTGACCTGGCGGACGCGGACGCCGTGGCGCGCGGCTGGGACGAGATGCACGCCAGCGTCGCCCGCGCCCGTCCGGGCCTGGCGCTCGACGGCGTGCTCGTCGAGCAGATGAGCAAGCGCGGCGTGGAGCTGATCTTCGGCGCCCGCAACGATCCCCAATGGGGCGCGGTGCTGGTCGTGGGCCTCGGGGGCGTGCTCGCCGAAGCCCTGCACGACGTACGCGTGCTGGCGCCCGACCTCGACGCCGCCAGCGTCGCGGACGAATTGCGCCGCCTCAAGGGCGCGGCCCTGCTCGGCGCTTTCCGGGGCCAGCCGGCGCGCGACGTGGAGGCCGCGGCGCAAATCGCCGTGCGGCTCGGCGCCTTCGTGATGGCCCATCCGGAGATTGCGGAGATCGACGTCAATCCGGTCATCGTCTACGCGCAGGGCGAGGGCGCGGTCGCGCTCGACGCGCTCATCGTCGCGCGCTGACGCGCAGCATCATCATCGGGAGGCGGGCCTATGGATTTCGGATTCACCGAGGAGCAGGAGCTGCTGCGCGAGAGCGTGCAGAAGCTCATGGCGCGCCATGCGCCCGCGGACCTCATCCGCACGCTGGAGCGCGAACAGAAGTTTCCTTACGCGCTCTATGACGAGTGGGTGAAGGCGGGCCTTCTGGCGCTGCCGTTTCCCGAGGACATCGGGGGGCTCGGCGGCAGCGTGGTGGATCTCGCCATCGTGAACTTCGAGATCTCGCGCGTCAGCGCGGATTTTTCCATGGGCTACGGCGGCAACATCTTCTGCGGCCTGAACATCCTCAAGAAGGGCTCGCCCGCGCAGGTGAAGCATTGGCTGCCCCGGATGATGGCGGGCGAAATCCGCTTCGCCATCGGCATCTCGGAGCCGGACGCGGGATCGGACGTGGGGGCCATCAAGACCTTCGCGCGGCGCGAGGGCGACAAGTACATCGTCAACGGCCAGAAGCTCTGGATGACCGGCGGCGGCCTGAAGGACACGGTGATCAGCACCTACGTCAAGACGGACCGCGACGCCCATTATCGCAAGGGCCTCTCGCTTCTGCTCATCGACAACGACGCCCCCGGGGTCGAATACCGCAAGCTGGACATGCTGGGCCGCCGCTGCGTGGGCACCTACGAGGTGTTCTTCCGCGACGTGGAAGTGCCCGCCGACCGCCTGGTGGGCGTCGAGAACAAGGGCTGGGACTGCCTGATGAGCGGCCTGCAGATCGAGCGGGCCGTGTCGGCCGCCGGCTCCTGCGGCGCCGCGCAGGCCATCGTGGATCTCGCGACCAGCTACGCCAAGGAGCGCGTGCAGTTCGGCCAACCCATCGGGTCGTTCCAGTCCATCGCGCACATGATCGCCGACATGGCGACCGAGGTGGACGCCGCCACCATGCTGATGTGGCGGGCGGTGTGGCTGGCGTCCGAGGGCCGCGACGCCCTGCGCGAAATCACCATGGCGAAACTCTATTCGTCGGAAGTGTACGCCAAGGTCGCCAACATGGGCGTGCAGATCATGGGCGGCTACGGGCTCAACGGCGAGTTCGACATGCAGCGCTATTTCCGCGATTCGCGCAGCGCCACCATCGCGGCGGGAACCTCGCAGACGCAGCGCAACCTCATCGCCGGCCTCATGGGGTTGAAGCCGCGCTGATCCGTCGTGGACTGAACCGGCTCCCGGCGTCTACAATGGCCGCAAGGCTTCGGCCAAAGAACGTAAGGGAGAGACGATCATGAGCGGGTTCAGCCATTCCATGGGCCTCAGGCGCGCCGCCCGCGCCAGCCTCGCGCTGCTGGCGCTCGGCGCGTCCGCGAGCCTCGCGCGCGCCGAATGGCCGGAGCGTCCCATCCGGGTCTCGCTCGGCTTTCCGGCCGGCGGCGGCGCGGACATTCTGGCGCGCTGGTTCACCACCAAGGTGGCGGACCTGTCAGGCGCCACGCTCATCATCGAGAACAAGCCCGGCATGGGCGGCAATCTCTCGGTCGAATCGGTCGCGAAGGCCAAGCCGGACGGCTACACGATCCTGTTCGGCGGCGCGGCGGGCATCGCGGCCTCGCCCTACACTTACAAGAACCTGCCGTTCGACGCCTCCAAGGACCTCGTGCCGGTGGCGTCCGTCGCCGAACTGGTGTTCGCCCTCACGGTCGCCCCCAACAGCCCGGTCAAGAGCGTCGCCGATCTCACGGCGCAGTTGAAAGCCAAGGGCGCGAAGGCGACCTACGGCTGGGCCGTCACGTCTTCGCTCGCCTCCTCGGTGCTCTACCTGAAGGACGCAGGCCTGCCGGAGGTCGTGCAGGTGACCTACAAGACCACTCCGGCGGCGGTGTCGGACGCGAGCGCCGGACAGGTCGATTTCGCCTTCGCGGACGCCATGTACGCGCTCGGCCAGGAAAAGGCCGGCCGGGTGCGCATCCTCGCCACCACCGGCTCCTCGCGACCCGCCGCCGCGCCCGACGCGCCCACGATGGTGGAGGCGGGCGCCCGCAGCGTCGTCGTCGCGCCGTGGTGGGCGGTGTTCGCGCCCGCCGGAACCCCGCAGCCCATCCTGGCCAAGCTCGAAGCCTGGTTCGCGGAAGTCTCCAAGACCCCCGCCACCAAGGAATTCCTGATCTCCCAGGGGGCGGACCCGCTGATCGGCGGCCCCGACTTCGTCCGCCAGCGCCTGGCGGAAGATTCCGCCCGCTGGAAGGAAGTCACCAGCCTCGCCAAGCTGGAGCCGATGTAGCATTGCTGGCCCGTGCCGCAGCGCGTCAGTTCAAGGACCTGAATTCATGAAAGCCATCGTCAACGCCAAGGGGCCCAACGGCCCGACCCTCGAACTGCGCGACGTCCCCGATCCCACGCCGGGTCCCTTCGACCTGCTGGTGGGCGTGAAGGCCGTCGGCCTGAATCGCGCCGAACTGTCGCGTCCCATTCCCAAGCCCGAAGACCCCGCGGCGAACGTCGCCGGCATGGAGATGGCCGGCGAGGTTCTCGCCGTCGGCGCGTCCGTGCAGGGCTTCAAGCCCGGCGACCGGGTGATGTCCATGACCACCAAGGCCTACGCCGAGAAGGCGCTGGCGGATTCCCGCATCGCCATGCAAGTTCCGGCGTCGCTGAGCTACGTCGAGGCCGCCGCCGTCCCGGTGTTCTTCTCCACCGGCCACGACGCGCTGGTCTCCAACGGCGAGTTGAGGGCCGGAGAGGCCGTCCTCATCGCCGGCGTGGCGGCGGGCGTGGGGGTGGCGATGATGCAGATCGCCAAGGCGCTCGGCGCGCAAACGGTCGTCGGCACGTCCCGCGACGCCTCCAAGCTGGCGCGCCTGAAGGCGCTGGGCCTCGATCTCGGCGTGCAGAGCGGCGTCGACGATCTTGTGGCCGCCTGCATGGACGCGACGGGCTCCCGGGGGGTCGACGTGATCGTGGACAACGTGGGCGCCGGCATGCTCGCCCAGCTCATGGCGGCAGCGGCCGTGAAGGCGCGCATCGTCAGCGTCGGGCGCCTGGGGGGCAAGACGGACCAGATCGACCTCGACCTCGTGGCCCTCAAGCGCATGAAGCTGATCGGCGTCACCTTCCGGACCCGCTCGCTGGACGAGAAGATCGAGATCAGCCGCCGGGTGACGGCGGACCTTGGCGGGCATTTCGAGAGCGGGCGCATCAAGCCGCTGGTGGACCGCACGTTCGCGTTCGACCAGGCCCTCAGCGCGCAGGAAACCATGCGCTCCAACGCCCATCTGGGAAAGATCGTGCTGACGCTGTGACGCCGTTCAGCGGCGCAGCGGCACGTTGAGGAACGGCTCGTTCCGGGCCGGCTTGCGGGCCTTGGGGCTGGCCGTCCCGGGCTGGGCGCCGATGGCCTTCACGCCGTTCTCGGGCTCTGCGTAGCGCCGGGGCCCGCGCCTCTGCGGCCCGCTGGCGGCGAGGCAACGGTTATAGGCGTCGTCGTCCTTGATCGATTCGCACTGGCTGGCCGCCGGCGCCGCGCGAGGGGCCGCCAGGACGCCGGGCCCAAGGGCCGTCACGCAGGCGGCCGAACACGCGAAATAAATGATTAAAGTCTTGGCGCGTCTCAACATGCCGGCATGAGACGCGCTGCGTGCGGGCCCGTCAACCTCGCAAAACTGCGCCTGTCTTCTTCGCCACCTCGGCGACGATGCGGGACGCGACCTGCTCGATGTCGGCTTCCGTCAGCGTGCGCTCGCGCGGCTGCAGGCGCACCGCGACGCCGACCGACTTCTTGCCCTCCGGCACGCCCGGTCCCTCGTAGACGTCGAACACGTCCACGCCGGAGATGAGCGCCTTCTCGGCCCCCTGCGCGGCGCGCACGATGTCGAGCGCCTTCACGCCGCGCTCCACCACGAAGGCGAAATCGCGCTCGAGCGCCATGAACTCGCTCAACTCCAGTTTCGCCTTGGCGCGCGTGGGTTTCGCGCGCGGCGCGGGCAGGTCGTCGAGGAGAATTTCGAACGCGCAGACCGGGCCGGAGACGTCGAGCGCCTCAAGGGTGCGCGGGTGCAGCTCGCCGAACGAGCCGATGATGTTCTTGGGGCCAAATTGCAGCGTCGCCGAGCGGCCCGGATGCAGCCACGCCGGCCCGCCCGGAACGACGTTGAGCCCGCTCAGCGGCACGCCCAGCGCGGAAAGCATGGTCATCACGTCCGCCTTGGCGTCGAACACGTCCACCGCGGCGGCCTTGCCGGACCAGTGGCGCCCGGCGCCTTGCGCCTTGGCGGAGCCGCGGCGTACGGCGGCGGCGGCCATGCGCTGGTCCTTCTCCCCCGCGCCCCGGAACACCTGGCCGATTTCGAACAGCGCCACGTCCCCGTAGCCGCGGTCGGCGTTGCGCTGGGCGCCCGCCAGCAGCCCGGGCAGCAGGCTGGGGCGCATGTCGGACAATTCAGCCGCGATCGGGTTGGCGAGGGCCAGTTCCGGCTTGCCGCCGCCGAACAGGAGCGCGCGCTCGCGCGACACGAAGGACCACGTGACGGCCTCCACCAGGCCCTGCGCGGCGAGGGCGCGGCGCGCCATGCGGGTGCGCTTCTGGAGCTGCGTCAGGATGGGCGCCGCGACGGTCGACTCGGCGCGCATGAACGGCGTCGACGCGACCCGGTCCACCCCCGCGATGCGCACGATTTCCTCGACGATGTCGGCCTTGCCGTCGATGTCCGGGCGCCACGAGGGGGCACGCACGTAAACGCGGTCGGCGTTGGTCGCCTGCGCGGCGACGGCGAACCCGAGCTTCTCCAGCGTGCCGGCCATTTCCGAGACCGGCAGCTCAAGCCCCGTGAGGCGCTTCACTTCGCTCCACGGGAAATCGACCGTAACGTTGGGAACCGGCGGCTCTCCGGCGACCACGAGTTCGGACGGCTCGCCGCCGCAGAACTCCATGACCAGGTGGGTGGCCAGCTCCGCGCCGGGAATGCAGAAGGCCGGGTCCACACCGCGCTCGAACCGGTAGCGGGCGTCCGTGACGACGCCGAGGTTGCGGCCCGTCCGGGCGATGTTCATCGGGTCCCAGAGGGCGGATTCGATGAGCACGTCCGTTGTGGTCTCGTCGCACCCGGACTGCTCGCCGCCCATGACGCCCGCGATGGATTCCACGCCGTTGTCGTCCGCGATCACGACGTTGTCAGGCGTCAGCTCATAGGACTTGCCGTCCAGCGCCAGCACGCGCTCCCCCTGCCGGGCGCGGCGCACCACAAGGCCGCCCGAGACCTTGCGGGCGTCGAAGACGTGGAGCGGCCGACCGCGGTCGAACGTCATGAAATTGGTGATGTCCACCAGCGCGTTGATCGGGCGCAAGCCGATCGCCTTCAGGCGCTTCTGCATCCATTCCGGCGAGGCCCCGTTGGTCACGCCGCGCACGAGCCGCAGGGCGAAGGCGGGCGCCAGATGCGCGTCCTCGGGCGAAAGATCGAGCGTCACCGAAACGGGGCACGCGAATGCGCCCGCGACCGGCTTGATGGCGTGCTCCTTGAGACGCCCGAGGCCGGCGGCGGCGAGGTCGCGCGCGATCCCGTGCACGCCGGCCGCGTCCGGCCGGTTGGGCGTGAGATTGATGTCGATGACCGGATCGGAGAGTTGCGCGAAGTCGACGTAGCGCGTCCCCACGGGCGCGTCCGCCGGCAGTTCCATGATGCCGTCATGGTCGTTCGAGAGTTCAAGCTCGGCGGCCGAGCACAGCATGCCGTTGGACTCGACGCCGCGAATGACGCCCTTGCCCAGCGTCATGTCCTTGGCTGGAATGTAGGTGCCCGGCTGCGCGAAAACGGTCTTCAGCCCCGCGCGCGCGTTGGGCGCCCCGCACACCACCTGGATGGGGGCTGGCCCGCCCGCGTCCACCATGCACACGCGCAGGCGGTCGGCGTTGGGATGGGGATTGGCCTCCAGCACATGAGCGACGACGAAGTCCTGGAGCTTGCGCGCGGGGTCCTCGACGCCTTCGACCTCAAGCCCGATGCGCGTCAACGTCTCGACGATCTCTTCAAGGTGGGCGGTCGTGTCGAGGTGCTGCTTGAGCCAGGAGAGGGTGAGTTTCAGGGGTTGTCCGTTTGAGCCGGAGGTGTCACGCGGCGGCTGGCGGCTTGGCGCCGGGCGCCTTCT